>JADJWS010000001.1:1652675-1983210 GCA_016716235.1 Candidatus Defluviilinea gracilis | reverse complement strand
AGCGACCAAGAATTCAAGCGGACACGCATGATCCTTTGGGTGGAAGTGATCGGGCTTGCCATCATCTTACTCGCGGCGGCGTTCATGGCGCGCGGCATCGGATTGAATTAGCCACCGATTTCACTGATTTACACGAATTAAGCCAACCGGTTTCATAGGTTGGCTTTTCGATTTTCTCAATTCAAGATCAATAACTCACCTGACGCAGTAAAGATCGTAGCGCGAGATTTATCTCGCTTTTCTAGTCATTCTTGCGCAGGCGCGACATGAATGTCGCATTACGAGAACCAACCTGACTTCAACTGCGTAATGTCCGTCAATAATTAACCTGAACAATGGATAAACCAAAACTACCGTTATGTCACCCTGAGGGAGCGGTTTTCAGCGACCGAAGGGTCTCGGATGAGCCTTTCCGAGATGCTTCGGGGCAAAATCGCCCCTCAGCATGTCATGATTCTGTTATCCATTATTGACGTTAATTAAAAATTCCGAGACAATTCGTATGATCGGTGGCTTAATAGTTTAGGAGTTACGCAATTGAACCTGTTTCGCCGTAGTTGCAGTACGGCGGCAGTACAACTGCGTAAGTCCTATCGTTATATGATTTTCGTCCCTTACGCACTTTTCGTTCCACAAGTATCATTTACCCATGCCTCACAAAAAAGCGGAACATAACGACGTGATGCAAAACCGCGCATCGTTGACGCGGTTTGCGTGGTTATCCATCGGCGCGGCGCTAGCGACCATCGCGTTGAAAACCGCCGCGTATTTTCTGACAGGTTCGGTGGGTCTGCTTTCGGATGCCATCGAGTCGTTGGTGAATCTCGTCGGCGCGGGGATGGCGCTGGGCATGTTGACCATCGCCGCGCGCCCGGCGGACGAGAGTCACGTGTATGGTCACAGCAAAGCGGAATATTTCGCCAGCGCGACAGAGGGCTTGCTCATCCTCGGCGCGTCGGCGGGGATCGTCAGCGCGGCGGTTCCGCGGTTGATGAATCCGCAACCGTTGGAACAGTTGGGGCTGGGGTTGGGCGTATCCGTTTTGGCGTCGGTGATCAACTTCCTAGTGGCGCGCAGGTTGACCGTCGAGGGGAAGCGGCGCAAGTCCATCACCCTTGAAGCCGACGCGCAGCATCTGATGACCGACGTGTGGACGTCTGCGGGAATCATCGCAGCGGTGGCAATTGTCGCGCTCACAGGCTGGACGATCCTCGATCCGCTCATCGCTATCCTTGTCGCGTTGAATATCATTTGGACGGGGTATCAACTCATGAGCCGCTCGGTCGCCGGGTTGATGGACGCGTCTCTGCCACTGAGGGAAATTAAACTGATCGAAGATGTGATGGAAAAATATCGCGTTAGGCGCGTGACCTTTCACGCCTTGCTCACGCGACAAGCCGCCGCGCGACAATTCGTGTCGGTACATATGCTCGTGCCGGGCGAGTGGACGGTGCACGACGCGCATCACATCGCCGAGGATTTCGAAGCGGATATTCGCGTCGCACTCGGCGGCGCGGTGACGGTCTTCACGCATCTCGAACCTGTGGAAGACGAACTCTCGATGGAAGATATGAATCTGGATCGTTGATCAAATTGTGACAGGACAAAAACATGCCGATTTTCATTACGCAAAGCTTGGTCGCCGGTATCATTGCCAGTTTCACCTGCGGGCTGGGCGCGCTGCCGCTGGCGATCAAAGCCTTCGATCTTCGCAAGCATACGGGTCTCGCTTACTCTGCGGCGGGCGGACTCATGTTCGCCGCTTCGGTCTACAATTTGATCTTGCCAGGGCTGACCATCTCCTCCGGTCACATCGGACTTGCCGACGCTTTGCCGATGGTGTTCGGGATCGTTCTCGGCGCATTGTTCCTTTCGCAAGTGGATACCTATTTTTCAGCGGAGCGACTTGAGCAAGGAAATTGGAAACGCTGGGGCAACAAAACTCAGGTGCTGATCTTCGTGGCGATGGCGATCCATAGCATTCCCGAAGGCGTAGCGGTGGGAGTCGGGTACGCCTCCTCGGCGGTGTACGAAAACAACCTCGGCAATTACATTGCGGTCGCCATCGCGCTCCACAACATTCCCGAAGGGCTGGCGGTCGCCATTCCCATGCGCGCGGCAGGCGCGTCGATCTGGAAATGTTTTTGGGCGGCGTTCTTCACCAGCCTGCCCCAGCCGATTGCCGCGGTCCCTGCCGCGTATGTTTCGTGGTTATTTCAACCCATCATGCCCGTTCTGATGGGGTTCGCCGCTGGCGCGATGATCTTCCTCGTCATCCTTGAACTGATCCCCGAGGCGTTACATGCCTCCACGCCGATCAAAGTGGCTTGGGCGTTCATCATCGGGTTCTGCGTGATGATCCTGGTGCAAGTGTTGCTCTAACAAAAGACATAACCGCCTTGCTAACCAAAGACCGAATTTACTTCCCCAACCTCAACGGCTTGCGATTTATCGCCGCGCTGCTCGTCATTGTGCATCACATCGAGCAGATCAAAGACATTTATGGATTGCCGAATAATTTCTCCTCGACGTTCATTCAGATCATCGGCGAACTCGGCGTCATCCTCTTCTTCGTGCTGAGCGGATTCCTCATCACGTATCTCTTACTCGAAGAGGAAAACAGAACGCAGACAATCGCTATAAAAAATTTTTATTTGCGAAGAATTTTGCGCATCTGGCCTCTCTATTTTCTGATCGTTGCCCTCGCGTTTGCAGTCCTCCCCAACCTGCCCCTTTTCGTCCTCCCTGGGTATGACCGCGCGACGATCTACGAAAACCTGCCTCTGAAATTATTGTTGTACATATTTTTTCTACCCAACCTTGTCCCAGCCGTTCTCGGCGTGGTGCCGTATGCGTCACTGGCTTGGTCCATCGGCACGGAGGAACAGTTTTATCTCCTTTGGGCTCCCCTGCTGAAATTCATCAAGCGCTACAGGATCGCGTTGATGCTCCTCATCGTGTTCGGATATTTACTCTTCGCCCGCGCCTTGTATTCAGACCGCACGAATTTTCTCGTCTACAAATACGAGATCAACGCCTTCTGGCAATCATTCAACATCCCCAGCATGGCGATCGGCGGATTCTTCGCGCTCCTGCTTCACTCGAATCATCGCGCGCTGAAAATTTTTCTCAACAACTATTTGTTTTATTTCGCGCTTGTCTTCACGTCCATCATGTTGTATCGCGGCGTGTATTTTCCGCATATCACGGTCAACGATCTTCCCTTCCCCTATCTCTACAAGGAATTTTATTCGGTCTGGTTCGGCATCCTCATTTTGAATTTCGCCGCGAACAAAAACATTTTTATTTCTTTGGAACAAAAACCGATTCGCTATCTTGGCAAAATATCGTACGGACTCTACATGTACCATCCCATCGCCATCGTCCTCGCGCTTCATACGACGGGCTGGCTGGGCGCGCCTTCGGACGCCTTTCTCTACCCCCTCACCCTCGCGTTGACGGTTCTCCTCGCAGGCGTGTCGTATAAATATTATGAGTCGTATTTCCTGAATTTCAAATCCAGTTACACCAGCATCAAAAGCGGAGATGTGAACACGTAGGGGCAGATCTGCGTGTCTGCCTTAGAGACTGTTTCTTAAAGGCTTTTTACCACGGAGAACACTGAGATCACCGAGAAAACCTTTTAGAATCCTCTGTGGACTCCGTGTTCTCTGTGGTGAATGCTCTTTTCGTACGCGCGATTCAGACTTAAGAAACACTCTCTTAATAGCAACAACCGTCAATGCGGCGAGGGCGATGAATGTTGAAAGTCGGAGGGAATGCGAATCTGGTCGTGTTGAATCAGCCGAATGTGCTGGAGGCTCTGCGCGAACACTCCACGCCGAGGGTGATGGTGAGTCACGGGAAATTATTGCCACAGGAATTTGGCTTATAATATCGAACATGCAGAAAGGATAGCCGCATGTTACAAGAAATTGTTATCCGTACTGAAAATGCAGACGCGCTCAAACCTTTAGTTCGCGCGGCAATGGATCGCGAAGCGAAACTGCTCGAACATTCCGTCGAGCGGACACGCGCCGCATTGGAAGCTTTCGAAAAACGCTACGACATGACCACGGAGGAGTTCGAGCGGAAGTTCAAAGCGCGCGAAATCGAAGAAACAGTAGACCTCCTCGACTGGTGGATGGAAGTAGAAGCCATGCACCACCTTGAGAATCAACTTCAATCTATGCGCGAGGCGCAAGTTGAATGAGTATTTCGAGAGGTTGCAGACTCTACTTGCTGCATCTCCTTTCGTGCATGAGCCGCTCCTCTCGTTCGACGACCGCAAAGATGCCTGGTTCATTCGCGGCGACATTTACTTCATTGACAATTCCCGATTACATTTTCGGGAATTGTTTGTAGGACAGGGCAACCCAGTAAAAATTGCATACTCCTACCACTATCAGCAAGGGGATGCAACGATGATTTTCCGCTACGACAATTCCCCACATTATCCCGATCTCTCTTCCGCGCCTCACCATAAGCATACAGCCGATGAAATCGTTGTTGAAGCAGGTTTGCCTGATTTCGAATCCGTGCTTCGTGAGATTGAAAATCTTATTGCAGTGAAATAGAAATTTATGGAAACAATAACCTGGGACGAATTCGCCAAAGTCGAACTGCGCGTGGGACGGGTGATCTCTGCCAAGCCTTTCCCCCAAGCGCGGAAGCCCGCCTACATCCTTGAAGTGGATTTTGGCGCGGGACTTGGAATCAAGAAATCGAGCGCGCAGATCACGCATTTGTACAAGCCAGAAGAACTGGTTGGGAAATTAGTTGTTGCGGTGGTGAACTTCCCCAAGAAACAAATTGGTCCGTTTATGTCGGAATGTTTGGTGACAGGCTTCCACAACGAAAACGGCGAAGTCGCTTTGTGCGTGCCTGACAAGTCCGTGCCGTTGGGGAGTAAGTTGTTGTGAGGGTTGGGAGCGGGGTTATAATCTCGTCAATCATTAATCTATGACCGCCTAATGTCCTAATTGAATTAGGCGTTTAGGTGGAAACGTCTGTTTTTAGGCAGTTATATGAGACTAACGGTATAAACACTAGTTAGCCCGTCACTTTACATCATTAAGGCATTGAAAAGTTGAGGCAATTTCAATGAGTGATTTCTTGTTTCGCTACCATCATAGTCCCCACGATTTTTCCTGCTACTCAAAGGAGTTGCGGACGTGTGATCTTTGCGGCAATCTATCCTCTGGTTACCAAGGCGGCGTATTTTACGGAGACATTGACATCGAATTCGTCTGTGAAACATGCCTTATTAACGGCAAGTTGGCTGAGAAACAAGTATTTACTAATTCAGGCAATTTGCATGAACTAAAAATACAGATTCGAGAGAAACAACCAAACTTAAGTATTCTAGAAGTTGAACGCTTAGCGCAGGCTAAAGATGATGAATTAATCCATCGCACACCGACTGTAATAACATGGCAAGATTTTCATTGGCCCATACATTGTGCCGATTATTGTTGTTTTATTAAAGAGGCAGGAAAACCCGATATATTGGAAATTGCCCCTAAGGGCAGAACGCACTTGCTTTTCCATCCGAGAGACGAAAGATTCTCTAGCGATGATGAAGAATTCTGGCAGTGGTTTGATAATATCCGACCCGATTCACCCGATGATAAATCAGTTTCCTATTCAATCGGTGTCTATCTCTTTCAATGTTTGAATTGTCAAGAGTATCTGGCTTTATGGGATTGCGATTAATTCACACATCTATAAAATCAAAACGAGCTAACCGTTACTTATTCTTCCACACCGTAAAATCCTTCAGAATCGAACCGCCGAGGAACTCGCGCATGATCGAAGTCTCAGGGACGAGATTCAAATCGAGCGGCACAAACCATTCGAGGAACGCAAGCAGGCGTTTGGCTTCGATGTATTCGGGTGTGCCGAATTGCACCTGCCTGAGCAACGGCTCGGCAAGAGACTTGATCGCCGCCATTTCATAGACCAGCGCGGAGTTGAACATCACATCGGCATTTTCTTGATTGGGGAAGATATATTTCGCTTCGCCGCGCCGCACCGACTCCCAGCGCGAGATGGTCTGCGTTGCCGTGTAGCCGCGTTCGCGCGCGTCGCGCACGGTGCGTCTCAGCAGGCGCGTGTCGGTGGTAGAGACCCGGTTATGGCGATCCAGGTTCAATTGCGTCAGAGCCGAGATGTAGATGCGGAACGCCTCGCCGCTGAGGCTCGCCGGGATGAGTCGCGGGTCGAGTCCGTGAATCCCCTCGAGGATGATCGGCTGTCCGCGCGCGAGTCGGATAACCTCCCCTGCCTCGCGTTGACCGGTCTTGAAGTTATAACGCGGAAGTTGAACTTCATCTCCATGAATTAATTTTTGCAAATGATCGGCAAGCAACGCGAGGTCGAGCGCTTCGAGGGCTTCAAAGTCTGGCTTGCCGTCTTCGCCGAGCGGGGTTTGATCGCGCGACAGAAAATAATTATCGAGTTCGAGCGGGAACGGCGAAATGCCGAGAGCCAGCAATTGCACGGTAAGCCGCCGCGAGAATGTCGTCTTGCCCGCGGACGAGGGACCCGAAACCAGAATCACATGCGCGCGGTCGATCCGTTCGGCAACCTGACCCGCAATTTGCGAAAGCCGCTGTTCATGGAACGCCTCCGAAACCATCACGATCTCATCGCCATGACCCGCTTCGATCGCGTGGTTCAACGCGCCAACGTTCGAGATGCCGAGTTTTTCGAGCCAGCCGCCGTATTGCAAAAAGGTCGCCAGTAATTTCGGGTATTCGGAGGTCGGCGAAAGTTCATTAGGATTATGCCGACTCGGATACAGCAAGGTAAAGCCATCGCCGGCGGGAACGAGATCGAACCAGCGCAAATATCCCGTAGACGGAACCATATAGCCGTGATGATAGTCCATGCGTTCGTTGAGGCTATAGAGCGTAAGATATGCTTTCTTGCGATATTTCAGCAATTGCACTTTATCTTCCTCGCCGCGCGCCAGAAAATAATCCATCGCCTCTTTCAACGGGACTTCTTTTCGCAAAAACGGCAGGTCGTCTTTGACAAACTTTTGCATCAAGACCTTCAACACGCCCAATTCAGAAACAGACAGCGGATCGCGCCCCTTCACTTCGCAGTAAAATCCGCCTGTGGCGACCGAATGGTCGATGAACAACGTCGCCAGCGGATACATATCCGCGAACACCATCTCCAGCAAAAACGTGAGGGAGCGCCGGTAGATGCGCGTCCCGTCGGGCGTAGACATGGTAACCGGGCTGACGCGCGAATCCATTCCGACGGGGAAGCTTAATTCACGCAGATTGCCGTTGACCACCGCCCCAACGAGCTGTGAATCGTGTTCGACCACCGACAGAAAATCTCCCACGTTGCTCCCGCGCGGACCGGCGATCACGCGCCCATCCGGGAGGTGGATTTCGACTTCAGGTCTAGGAGAGACAAGATTGAATTCTTTCATCTTTCTTCTTTCATTACAGTCAAAGGTCGAAAGTCAAACCTCAACTCGACCTTTGACCCTTCGGCAGGCTCAGGACAGCGCTTTCAACTTTCAACCATAATTTCTCAGGCTTCTTTTCAAACTCATCCAACGGAATTTCTTTGCGGACCAATGCGAGCAATGTTTCTGTCAACATTTTATTCACAGGCGTCGGCGCGTTGAATTGTGCGCCCGCGCGGACGACCTCGCCGTGCAGATAATCCACTTCGCTTTTGCCGCGACCCGAGCGCAAGTCAATGTGAAAGGACGGCATTTTGTTTCCACGCCCCGCGCCAGCCGCCCGGCTGAGGAACGGCTTGGATAACCACAACGGCAATTTCGTCGCAAACGCCAACGCGCGGACGGGCGTGCCAGGCAGGTCAATCACTGCAATGCCTTGCGCCTGCATCACCGCGAGGCATTCGCTCAGCATTGCCACTTCCAATTTATATAATTTTCTATTCGCAAGGATCTCGGCGGCGGTCATATCGAGGATGGCGGAGGTGGGGTTGGCGATCAGGTTCGTCAACAGCTTCGACCATTTCATCGAAGCCGCGTCAGCGAACAAGCGCGGGTTGAGCAGGGCATTATCGAACGCGACCAGCAGACCCGGCACAAGAGGATGTCCCTTGGCAATGCCGATGCCGCGCAATTTTTCAAGGACAATATCGCCCGGTCCGCGTTTGCCGACGGCGGTGGTCACCGTGCCGGGGATGACTTTATCTTTGCCGACAACTTCCGCGATCAATTGTTCGTTTGAAATGCCGTTGGAGAGACACAGCACCGGCGGCATTTTATCCGCGTAAGGCTTGAGGGTTTCGAGAGCGGCTGGGGTGTCGTACGATTTCAACGCAAACAGGATCAGGTCGAAGGGTCCGTAACGAAGCGCATCTTCCATCGAAGAGACGAAGACAACAGACGAGGAGTCCAGCCGAAAAGCATCTTTCGTCTTTCTTCTTTCATCGAGAGTGAGATCGAGCCTCAAACCGCGCGCGCGGAGTTCATCCACTTTCGCGCCGCGTTCGAGAAACACAAGTTGACTGCCCGCGAGCGCGAGGCTCCCGCCGACGTAAGCGCCGATGGCGCCCGCGCCAAAGACAAGGACTTTCATGCGCGCGTTGATGTGGATCGCGGTATCGGGTGTCGCCACGAAAGTTTCCTATTTCAAAGTCTGCGCGTGGGCGCGATCGTTGAGCGCGTCGATCGCCCAGCGATGCAAATGAGGTTGATAGATCACGCGCGCGAAGGCTGTGTTCTCGAAGCGGAAGCGCACGCCCGAAGGGTCGGCATGATGCGCCACGCCGACGATGGCGTGCATAAGTTGATTCAACAGTCCACCGTGCGACACGATGAGATAACTTCCCGCAGGCCGCTGTAACAAGCCATGCAATGCCTGCCCCGCGCGCAGGAACAATGCCCAATCGCCTTCGCCGTCGCCGCCGATCGAATCGTACGGCGTCACGTAGGATGGCTTCGGTCGTAATTGGACTTCGGCAGAGGTTAACCCTTCCATCTCGCCAATATCGCGTTCGAGCCAGATCTCGTCGAGTTCGAGTTTGACGTCCAACACGGAGGTCACGATCTCAGCGGTTTCCTTTGCCCGCTGTAACGTGCTCGAAATGGCGAGGTCGAACTTTGCGCCTTCCACCTTCCAGCGATTCGCCAATGCGAACGCCTGCGCGCGCCCGCGTTCGGTGAGCGGGTAATCAGACTGCCCCTGCCAACGCGACTCGGCGTTGCCGGTCGATTCGCCGTGACGCAAGAATACAAATTGATAGACCGGTTTTGGGGTTGAACTCAAGTTACTCCTCTTTCTTCAATAAATAGACGGGTCTGCGTTTCACTTCCTGAAAAATATACCCGACATAAACGCCAATAAAGCCTAACAAGATCATGATGATTCCGCTGGCGATGAGCAGGACCGCCATCAGCGAACTCCAACCTGGGGCAATCACCTGCTCGGTGTTCTTTGTGACCGACAGCCAAACCACCCAACTCAACTGCACAGCCGCCAACGCAAAGAACACCAACCCCGAACTCAACCCAATATATAACGGGATCAACGAAAAAGAAAAGATCGCGTCGGATGCGAGCCGAAACATTTTTCCCAACGAATATTTCGAATGCCCTGCCACACGCGGCGGCTGGCGATACGGCAGAATGACGCTCTTGTATCCCATCCACGTGATCATGCCGCGCAGAAAACGGTGAAACTCGGGCATGGCTTTGAGCGCGTCTACCGCCTGGCGCGTCATTGCGCGGAAGTCCGCCGCGCCGGCAATCATGTGCGTGCCGCTGATGGTGTTGATGAAGCGGTAGAAGGCATCCGATGTCCATTTTTTGAAAACCGTGGGCTGTGTTTCCGCGGCGCGTTGCCCCTGCACAATGTCGTAACCATGCCCGATCAACTCAATCATTTCAGCGATCAACTCCGGCGGATGCTGGCCATCGCCGTCCATACTGATGACGATATCGCCACTCGAGCGATCGAGTCCGGCGGTGAGCGCCGCCTGGTGACCGAAGTTGCGACTCAACGTGAACACGGTCACGCGCCGGTCAGCCTGCTTCAACGACTGGAGCGACTCGGCCGTCCCGTCGTCTGAGCCGTCGTCCACGTAGAGGAAGCGAAAGTCGTGCGGAAGCGCGTCCACCACGCCGCAAATCCGCGCGTGGATTTTCTCGATCACCCCCGCTTCGTTGTAGACCGGGATGACGAGGTCGACTTTGAATCTGCGTTTTTTCGTAGGCATCGGGATGATTCTACCCCATGAAATCAATCATGCTTGCACAGAGATTCTGCCAGCAGTTCGCGGTCGTATTCGGCAGGAGTTCCGACGAGTGGTTTTAGGTTTTGGCAGATGCTTTGATAGGTCTTTTTATCCACGCGGATGAGGAGCGCGATGCGCTTTGCCATCTTCTGATCGCCAACATGGATGTAGGCTTCAAGGGCGGGCAACCATTCCGACACTTCATAAGGTTGATAGCCAAGCGCAATCGCTTCATCGGCAAATGTTGCCGCGCTCTCCCAATCTTTGCGTTGGCGGGCAAGGTCCATTTGTTGATAGTAATAACACCAATCGTGGGAGGGCTCACTCCCAAAAATTTCGCCCGGAGGGACAGCCTGCGCTCCGGAGGGGTCGATCAAGTTCACGTCCGAAAAGGAAGCGAGGCGTTGTACGTCCAGCCGTTCCTGTGCGGTGAGTTCCGCGCGCGCGCCATCGATCACATGCAGGCACGAAAATGCCGAAGGCTGTGTCACCAGCAAGAGTTTGGTGTAATCGCGCTTCACGGTTACCGTTCCGCGCACGAGCCGTTCCTCCTGCGCGCCGAGAACCGCCTCAAGCCATAGTTCATCGTACATCACCTGCCCCGCGATTTTCAATTCCTGGCGCGGGTGATACACAAGGTTGATCGGACCCCAGACTTCGTATTCCTCCGCGAGCGCGTAATTGCCCGGCAAGACCAGCACGACCGTTGTGCCATCTTCGATCTGTGGCGCGCGCCATGCCAGTTGCCACATGGCATCGCTTTCCACCCGCCAAAATCTACGATAATAATTTGCCGAGAATAACTGGGTGAGGACGCCGCTCATCAACAGCAGGCATAGCGCCGCCCAGCGCAACCGTCCCTTCAATCCATAAAAAACAATCCCGCCCATGAACAACGCCACGCCCGCCACGGATTGATAGGTATAACGATCCCATTGGATATCGAAGATCACGTTCCGCCCCGCGAGGATGATCGGCAATGTGGTGACGAAGATGATCGCCGCGCCAAGCCACAGCCAGTCTCGGCTTGCTTGCGGATCCTCACTCGCTTCACCCAACGGGGAAGCCTGCCCTCGCATGAGAAAGAGATACGCGCCTGCGAGCGATAACACGATCAACGCCAGCCCAATCGCCATCGCGGTGATGCGCGCATCCCCCACGCTCGTGGAAAACTGATAAAAAGGGACGCCCCATGCAAGCAGGCTGGTCTCGACTAAATCGAGAATCATTTCCACGGCAATGTGAAGCACGCTGGTCAACGAAAGCGGGCCAAAGTTACTCAGCACCACGTCTACATTCGTGGCGCGACGCGTGCTTTCGAACAGGAACAAGCGCCAGAATAAGAATACGGCGGCAAATGTCAGGTAGGGAATAGAGGCAACGATCGTTTTGCGAAGCGACTCACGGATGGTTAACTTTCCATCACGTTTCAGCGCGTACCAGATCAAAATAAGACGCACGGCTTCGATGCCGATCAATGCTTCGTAGATGAAAATGCTGAGGGCGGCTAGCAGGATCGAAGCAACAATGAGCGTCGTTTTTCGGAAGAAGGGAACGACCTTTCAGCGCCAGAACTGTGCACGCCAACGACGCCATCGCCGCGCCGTACGCCAGCAACAAATTCTTGAAGGTGGCCGCGTTTGGCTGTTGATAAAAGCCCGGATACACCACAAACAACAACGCGATCAGGGTGGTCTCGATCTTCCGTTCCTTCCAAACCACCCGCAATAGCCAGAGGAAAGCCAGCGCGCTCAACGCTTTGATGATCAGCGCGTACACATGCCAGTTCAACGGGGCGTTGCCCAGCAGGTTGTAATCCAGCGCGTAGAGCCACCCAATAAACGGACGGTCTCCTTGAAATAGGCTCATGATTCCCTGCGCCCCGCGCGCCTGTGCCGTCCAGATCAGGTACCAATCGTCACGGTAGAAGCCGAGCGAAGGCACAAGCGGAGCATATGTTAGCAAGGTGACAGTCATCACAAGAGCGGCTGAAAGCCAGCCTTCCAGGCGGGGGGAAACCTTCGGGAACTTCATTAATATATTCTCCTCGATCAAGCCAGAAATTTCAAAATCAGGCTGGTCAATCTCTCTGCTCGATCATAGTCAAAGTGATGGTCATTGAACAGATTGATCACCTCCCCCGCCAATGCCTCCGCCACCGGCGCGCGCCCAGTGGACATAATTCCCGCCAGCGACGCGTAATGCGAACTGGCGAACAGCCTGTTTGCAAAGATCTCATCCATCATTCTTTTCTTATTCTTCACGCGGATGTTGAACCGCCACGTTTGATATTGTTGCTGTAATTGTATCTCGATTGGCAGACGGGCTGAATACACCGCATTCAATCTTCTTTTTTGTAGCAGGGACAATTCCAACCCGACCGCGACCATACGACGATAGTCCTCCCAGACGGGCAATTCTCCTTCTGTCTGCAACCAATCGCTATCGTCATATTCAAATCGCGTCAGATTCTGAACGGCAGCTTTATAGTCCCTTTCAAGTTCCTCGTGATGCGCAGGAGCGTATTTCAATTGCGTGGATTCGCACTTCCCATCATCCTTCATAAACGCATATCCGCCAAATTCAAGTTCGACGATCTTGGCGTAGCCCGTGCTAAACAAAACAACGTCAGCCGAGGATTCCGATTCAAACTTTGGAATGCACAGACAGCGGTCATCCACGATCAACAATTCGGGATTCAACGATTTCGCCCGCGCAAAAAAATCATCAGGCGTGGACTCGTCCCCGTAGGTATGCGCGTACAGCAAACCACCAAACTCGTGCGTCTTCATTCGCGCTTCTGCCTGATCCAAATCCATGTGCAAGGACTCTGGCGAAATATCCGCAAACTCAAATGGAATCTTCGCCTTCATAAACGTGATCGGCACGATGGGACAAATGTTCGCGGGCAACAGCCACGGCTTTGCCTGTTTTTGGCTCGCCAGCAAATTATAGAGGATCGCAGAAGCGCGCGGGGCGAGGATGGTTTTCATTTTACTAAAAGCGGACGCTAGAGAACGTCCGCTACACAAATAGTATCCTGTGTGATGGCGCTCTCTAGCGCACACATTCTTGATTACACATTCTTGCGGACGAGGAGCGTGAAATCGTACAATCCATAATCGTGAAGCAATGCCACGTTACGCGAAAAATTGCGTTTGCAGAAATCGAAGAAAAATATTGGGTCGCCGTAAAAGAGGTCGGGTCTCTGCGCCATGCGCTCGGCATCGGAATATTTGGTGAGCATGTTGAAGGCAAAGCCCTTCGAGCAAAGCGCGTTCATGCGTTGGAGCGTTGCGCAGGCGAATTTCTGCCAATCGTCGTACGATTCTTCCAATTTGATATTGAAGATCGCACCCGCCAGCAGATAATCGACCATGGGAACTTCGCTCTCGTTCGTGGTGAAATGAGCGTTGGGAAAATCCTTGTGAGATTCACGCCCAGCCACAACCATTTTCTCGAGTAGGTCAATGCCGTAATATTCGAACTGCCAACCTTTACCGTGTAAGAAATCAAACATTCCGCCATAGCCGCTTCCGTAATCGATGACGGAAAATGGCTGCGAGGCGTCAATGACCTTCACGAGTTGCTCGAAGCGCAACGCCTGCGATTCGAGTCCGTTGTAATCCACACCTTTGGGCGTCGCGCCGAATTCTTCGAGTTTTTCAACAAAGTATTCGCCGAGTTTTTTCTGGGTTTCATCCATGCTCATGTTGAAGTGTGGCGAAGATTCCGTCAAATGAAATTTGGACGGAATTCGCGTTCCTTTCCAGTTTCAAAATATTCGCCCGCTTGTTTTCCCGTCATGAACAGCAAATCTAGAATGGAAACATACGGGTCGTACGGAGGATACATCTGCGAGTATTCAGGGTAGGCGTAGTCCATGTATTCAAACGTGATGCCCGCCGCCTCGAATTTTTCAGGCTCCATGTAGGAACTCGCCGAGGGACCGCAAATGTAATGCGTCGCGCCGACTTGTTTCAACACGTTGATCACGCGGTCGGTTTTTTGTCCCTCGACGTTCGATAACTCGGAGGAGCGCATGAATCTCGTGGAAGTGAATCCCAACTCGCGCGCGAGGCGGATCGAGGACTCGATGGTGAAATCGGCGAGGAACTCGTCGCGGCGTTGATAGAGTTCGTCGAGCAGGGACAGATAGCCCTTGAAGTAAGGCGATTTGGAATAGGAAATCGTCAACGTTTTGAGATGACTCTTCGCCCAGGGCTTGGACCAGTCGATGCGCACGTCCTTGATCGGCACGCCCTGGGTAACGCCTTTTGAATTGACTGGGATCGTCAGCCATTGTTTTCCCTGGTGCGTTTTGATCAGGTTGCGGTTACGCCAGCCGTGTTTGTCGTATTGAATATCATCGTAAAAGATGAACAGGTCTGCGCGGTGGACCTGATCGAAGTAACCGCGCCAAGGGATATAGGAAGGTTGCAAAATGACGACGTTCATTTCCCTACCGTCTCGTGAATGATGTACGTGGGACGATCCATACTACGGTCGAACATGCGCGCCAGATATTCGCCGAAGATTCCCAGCGCGAATAATTGGGCGCCGCTGAATAACGCAATGATGGAGGCAAGAAACGGGAAGCCCGGGATGCCGCCCTCCATAAATGAAATGACGACCACATACATGAACACGCCCAGCCCAAACACGGTCATCAAGAATCCGATCCAACTTGCCAGGCGCAGGGGCGCAGTGCTGTAGCCGGTGAGAATCAACAACGCGGCTTTCACCAGCGCGGAAAACCTGTAGTTCGAACGTTCTTCGGGTTTTTCGATCTCAACGGAAACCGATGTAAAGCGCGACGTGCCCCATGAGAGCAACACATCGATGATCAACGTGGGGCTTTGAAAGTTCGTGAAGGCGTTGCGCAACTCGGTGCGAAAGGCGCGGAAGGCGGATATGTTTTTCACAGACGGGACGCCCATCACCCGCGCAAGAATTCGTTTGATGTTCTCGGTCATCGCGTTGCGCAAGAATCCCTGCGGCAGTTTTTTCGGCGCGCCGTAGACCACGTCGAATCCGTTTTCGAGTTGTTTCAACAAAATGGGAATCTCTTCGGGCGGATGCTGCAAGTCCTGATCCATCGTGATCGTAATTTCATATTGAGCGGCGCGAACTCCGCAGAGGGTGGCGTTATGCTGTCCATAATTTCGCATCAGGCGGATGCCCCTCACCCACTTGTATTTACGCGCGAGTTTTTGGATCACATCCCAGCTATTGTCGGGACTGCCATCGTTCACGAGCAACACTTCATATTTTTTTGAAAACGCGGGCAGGGATTTCGCCAATCGTTCGACAAGCGACTCGATCAACGCTTCGCCGCGATAGACGGGGACGACAATGGAAATATTCATCGGGACGAGATTCTACCACCTGCGCGCTTCATAACCGGACCTCGTGCCTGTCCGCCAAAATGGACAGGGCGCGCGCCGCTTCGGCTTTTTTCTGCTCGCCGTCCCAGCCGAGGATGTCGCCCAGCGTATGCGTGAGTTCGAGGATCATCTCGCGCGTTAACCGTCCCAGCATGGCAAGCATGGATCGCCTCAGCAGGAAATCATCGAGGTGAATGATCTTTTCGTGCTGGACGAGATACGCAATTTCGCGGAAGGAATAATCGGGCAGTGACTTGAGGGTGGAGTCGGTGCCGCTGTTGATGTAGGTGGCGATAGTTTCGGCGCGCGTGCCGTAACGCTCGAACAAGATTTTCAGCCGTTCTTGCGAAACGCCCGTCCATGCGAAGAGACTTCCCATTTGCCGATTCGGTTCCAGAACATCGCGTTCATAACCGCGCCCGCCGCCGATGGGCATGGAGCGCGTGTCGCGTTTGCGCGTGAGACCGAGATACGCGAGGGCTTTATCCGCCGCTTGTTCGCCGAACGCGCGGAAAGATGTCCACTTGCCGCCGACGAGGGAGAAGACCGGGAAAGTGAGGTTGGTCCAGTCGCCGCTCAAAACTTCAATTGTGTGGTCGCGCGAGATTTGGCTGACCGTCTTCGCGGTGGAGCGCGGGAGCGGACGAACACCGGAGTAGCGATAAACGATGCGCTGGCGAGTCAGGTCGAGGTCCGGGAAGACGCGTTTCGTCATCCGCAAAAAATAATCCACTTCGTCTTCGGTGCATCGCGCTTCTTCGGGATTCTCGATGGGGATGTCGGACGTGCCGATGAGGACTTTATCGAACAGCGGAAAGATCAACACGATGCGACCGTCGTCGTTCTCGAAGAAAAATTCGTGGTCGCCGATCGCGGCGCGGAGTTCGGGATGATCCACAACGATGTGCGAACCTTTCGCGCCGCCGATGAAGTTCGTGGACACGCCGAGTTTTTTGTTGGTCGAGTCGATCCACGCGCCCGCCGCGTTGATGACAAGCTGCGGGTGAACGTCGTAGGTTTCGTCGGTGAGCTCGTCGCGCAGGATGATCGTGTTCTCCGCGCCGCCCACCATGCTGACGTAATTGAGCGCGCGCGCGTTTACGTTTTCTGCTTCGGCGTCGAGGATCATTTCAACGCCGAGCCGTTCGGGGTTGGTGATCGCGCCGTCATAATACACAGCCGTGTTGACGATCTCTGGGTTGATCTGATTCCATTTGGCAAGCGATTTCTTGCGCGAGAAAAATTGATGACGGGGAACCGTGTGCTGTTTGCCGGTGAACGCATCGTAGAACATCAAACCGATCTTGATAACGAGCGAGCCGCGCTCGCTGGGTTTATCGAGCCAGCCAAAAAATTTTAGCGGCGCATTGAGCAGACCTGAGAATCGTTTGAAAATGGGAATGGCAGTGGGAAGGGGCTTGACGATATGCGGCGCGTTCTGCAACATGAGGTTGCGCTCGCGCACGGCTTCGCGCACGAGACGGAACTCCCCGTTTTCAAGATAACGAATCCCGCCGTGCGCCATGTGCGAAGAGGCAGACGACGCGCCCGAACAAAAATCCCCGCGCTCGACGAGCAAAACATCCACGCCGTTGATGGCGAGGTCGCGGAAGGCGCCAATACCGTTGATCCCTCCGCCGATGATGAGGACGGAGGGGTTTGGATTTTTTTTGAGGGCAGCGAGAGTTTCCGGAACGGTTCATTCGATTCTAAACACAAAGGACACGAAGTACACAAAGTTTTTAATTCAACACAAAGAATCCTTCGTGACCTTTGTGTCCTTCGTGTTAAAAATTATTCCATCCAGTTAAAAGTTCGTGTCACCGCTTTCTTCCAACCCGAGTATAACGTCTTTCGTCCTTTCGAGTCCATTGAGGGATTCCATTGTTTGTCGCGTCCCCAGTTGTTTTTGAGCTCGTCGAAATCCTTCCAAAAGCCGACGGCGAGTCCCGCCGCGTATGCCGCGCCGAGCGACGTGGTCTCCGCTACTTTGGGTCGCACCACTGGCACGTTCAAAATATCCGATTGAAATTGCATGAGCAGTTCGTTGAACACCATACCGCCGTCCACTTTTAGCGATGTTAATTTCACGCCCGAATCTTTTTCCATCGCATCGAGTACTTCGCGCGTTTGATAGGCGGTCGCTTCGAGCACGGCACGGGCAATGTGACCTTTGTTGACGTAGCGCGTCATCCCGACGATCACGCCGCGCGCGTCGGATTTCCAATATGGGGCATAGAGTCCGCTGAACGCAGGGACGAAATAGATTCCGCCGTTATCCTCGACGGACTTCGCCAACGCTTCCACCTCCGGGGACGACTGAATCAACCCTAGGTTGTCTCTCAGCCACTGAACCAACGCGCCCGCGATCGCAATCGAACCTTCGAGCGCGTAGACGGCTTTGCGGTTTCCAATTTTGTATCCCAACGTGGTGAGCAATCCCGCTTTGCTCTGCACGGGTTTCTCGCCGGTGTTCAACAGCATGAAACAACCTGTGCCATAGGTGTTCTTCGCCTCGCCTGCTTTGAAACAGGTTTGACCGAACAATGCGGCTTGTTGATCGCCGAGATCGCCAGAGACAGGGATGCCGTGTAATAAATTGCTCTCGCCGCCGTCCCCGGCGGCGAGGACGCCGCCTCGAGCATTTACATATCCATAAATTTCCGACGACGATTTGATCGTCGGCAACATCGCGCGCGGGATGCCCATTACTTTGAGAATCTCCTCATCCCAATCCAAGGTCTTGAGATTCATCAACAAGGTACGCGAGGCATTTGTCACATCGGTGACGTGCTCACCTGTGAGATTCCAGATCAACCACGAGTCAATCGTCCCAAACAACAAGTCCCCTCGTTTGGCTTTCGCCTTTGCGCCTTGCACGTTATCCAAAATCCATTTTATTTTTGGACCCGAGAAATACGTGGCAAGCGGGAGACCTGTTTTCTTCCGAAAGCGATTCTGTCCGCCCGCGCTTCGACTTCGGTCTTCGTCTCCGCTATCGCTTCGCTCAGACCTCCGCTCAGCGCGAGCCAATTTCTTGATGATCTCATCCGTCCGCGTGTCTTGCCAGACGATGGCGTTGTAGACGGGCTTGCCGGTGTGTTTGTCCCACACGATAGTTGTCTCGCGTTGGTTTGTGATTCCAATGGCGGCAAGGTCAGCGGGTTGAAGGTGTGCGGACTTAAGTCCGCGCTCCGTCACTTCAAGCGTATTCCTCCAAATCTCCAGCGGATCATGCTCCACCCAGCCGGGCTTCGGGAAAATTTGTTTGTGCTCTTTTTGGGCGACAGAAACCACATTCCCGCCATGATCGAAAACAATGAAACGCGTACTGGTCGTCCCTTGGTCAATCGCCGCGACGTATTTTGCCATGAGAAACCTCTACCCCATTGTAAAACAAAAGTCTCCGCTGAAAACATCGGGGACTCTCTTCTAGATTGAAATTCGCTTCGCCACAGAGTCCACAGAGACCTTTGAGAAAATCTCTTTTTTTTCTCTGTGATCTCTGTGGCGAAGAAACTTTTGTTTCATTTCTTCTTTGGCGGCGTCTTTACGGCTTCCACGCCGCCGCTATTCAAAAACTTGAACACACCCACCGCCGCCGCCGACCCCAGCAACGGACCAACGAAGTACGCCACATAAAAGATCCAATTTGCAAGATCGGGATTCTCCAGATCGATGGAGGTGGAAAAGATCGCGGGACCGAACGAACGCGCCGGGTTGAGCGAGGCGCCGCTCATCGGTCCGCCGGCGAGGATGGCAAACGTCACGGTAAGACCGATCGCCAAACCGGCAAACGAACCCGCCTTGCCCGCCACCATGCCATGCAACACCATGTTGACGAGGAAGAAGGTCAACACCGCTTCAACCGCCATGGCAATGAACGGCGAAGGGCTGGTGAGCAAACCGATCGTGGCGCCTTCTTGAATGCCGTTCACGCCGATATTCCCCACAAACAGATTCAGCGAAAATGCCGCAATCGCCGCCCCAAGAAATTGCGCCGCCCAATAATACAACGCCTCGCCCCACCGGACCGTGCCGTTGAGCGCGAGTCCGAACGTCACCGCGGGGTTGAAATGCGCGCCCGAGATATGAGCGTACGCGTACACAAACGTTGCGATCACAAATCCGTGCGCCAGCGCCACCCCCACCAAACCGCCAAAGCCAGAGATTGCCGCGCCCGCGCCGATGAACACCAGCGCAAACGTGCCGATCAATTCAGCCACAAACACTTTTGCATTGAACATGCTTCCTCCACAGATTGATTTGAAGATAAAACCCCTCGCGGGATGATGAGTCACG
This sequence comes from Candidatus Defluviilinea gracilis, assembly GCA_016716235.1. Lineage (NCBI taxonomy): Bacteria > Bacillati > Chloroflexota > Anaerolineae > Anaerolineales > Candidatus Villigracilaceae > Candidatus Defluviilinea > Candidatus Defluviilinea gracilis. The sequence continues at coordinate 1,963,285 of JADJWS010000001.1, read as the reverse complement.
CCCAATGACGCGCGCCCGCAAGAAACGACTTCCCGCTCATGGATTTTTTCCCAGCGGGCTGTACCTCATCCAGGATGAGAACCCCGCCTCTCGCGCCGACGGCGGGCTGGTTCGCCTGCGTCAGCCTCTGCCCTACCTCGGCGTTTTTCACAAGTTCAACAGCCAAACTGGAAGTTTGGCGTACGTGCGCGCGATGGATTTTTAAAATCGCCCCATCGAATTCCATGAACGCGCCGGGCCACGGGTTCAACGCGCGGACTTGTCTTTCAAGTTCGTTCACATCGCGCGCGAAGTCGAGTCGTCCATCATCCTTTTTCATCATCGGCGCGTACGTTGACAGTGAATCGTCTTGCGGCTCTGGTTGAATTTCGCCGGCGATCCAGCGCGGAAGAGTCTCGATGAGCAAGTCGGCTCCAAGGTGAGATAACGCGTCGGTGACTGAACCAGCCGTCCCGTCGGAAGAGAGGCGTATTGCGCGTTTCGCCAGCATCGCGCCGGTGTCGAGTCCCGCATCCATTTTCATGATGGTCACGCCCGACTCTTCATCCCCATGCAAAATCGCGGCGTTGATGGGAGCCGCGCCGCGCCAACGCGGAAGTAACGAGGCGTGGATGTTGAGGCATCCGTAGCGCGGTAAGTCAAGAACATCTTGTTTGAGAATTTGACCGAACGCGGCAACGACGATGAGTTCGGGCGACCACGCGCGGAGTTGATCCATCGCTTCGGGCGCGCGCAACTTTTCGGGTTGCATGATCGGGAGTCCCAACTCGAGCGCGAGCGTTTTGACGGGAGGCATCTTCACCTCGCGCCCACGCCCGGAGGCGCGGTCGGGTTGTGTGACCACGCCCACCACGTTGTACGCGCCCGCCAGCGCGCGCAGGCTCGGCAACGCAAATTCGGGCGACCCCATGAAGACGATTTTTATCATGCGGCGATTTTAGCATAGTAACATTTTTGCAAGAAAAGCCAGTTGCGCTTTGCCTGTAAAGGTTGTACAATTGCCGAAATTCAAAATCAAGTTATTCGGAGGAATAAAGCAATGGAAACTACAAGCGATGACAAACTTTGGGCGGCGTTGGCGTACGTTTTTTCACCTCTCGTCCCCATCATTATCCTGCTGATGCCCGACAAGAAGGATCGCCCTTTCATCAAGGCGCATAACACACAGGCGTTGGTGCTCGGTATCGTCACCGTTGTTACTTCCACCTTTTGTGTCGGTATTCTCATCTGGTTCTACCAGTTGTACTGCGGCTATCAAGCGTATCAGGGTCAGTTGATTGAGATCCCCGTCATTTCGGGCATGTTCAAGAGCTAAACAACGTTCACGACGAAAGACTCACTGGAAACAGTGGGTCTTTTTGTTTAATTTTTGTGATAGACTTTTTACAAAACTCACCTCGTCTCGCAGGCTGAAAACCAGCGAATTGCGCGTGTCCAGAAACCGGCGGGACGATATAAACATTGGAGACACACATGAACATCGGCAAATCATTTTCATACGCATTCGACGACAAGCAATGGATCAGCAAACTCGGCTTGGGCGCGTTGGTTACTGTCATTCCCATCGTCAACTTTGCCTGGACGGGGTACATGGTCGCCATCATCCGTAACGTGATGAACAACTCGCCCGAACCCCTGCCCACGTGGGACGACTTCGGCAAAAAACTGACCGACGGTTTGCTATTGACCGTGGCAACTATTGTATACTCCCTGCCGATCATTATCGTGTTCTGCCTGCCGATGAGCTTTATGATCGTGCCAGCCATCCTCTCCGGGAACGCAGATATGCAAGGGCTTGCGGAAGCAGTCGCCGGGTTGGGAACCGCGTTGTTTTTCTGTCTCCTGTGCGTGTTCGTGGTCTACTCGCTGGCTCTTTCGGTGATCTTCCCCGCCATTCTTGTGATCTTCGCCCGCGAAGGGACGCTCGCCTCATGCTTCAAATTCCGCGAGGTGTTTGAACTCATCAGCAAAAACTCAACTCCCTTCCTCACGGCATGGGGCGTGAGCATCGGCGCGAGCATCGGCGTGAGTCTCATCGTCAGCACGGCGCAATTTGTTCTGAATTTCATCCCCTGCCTTGGTCAAGTCGCCGCGTTCATCCTCGCTTTTGGGATCATCGTATACACCACCGCCATCTACGGTCATTTGTTTGGTCAATTTGGCAACATTGCGTATGGGCAAAATCAAGCAATGACTCAAGGCTAATTTTGTCTCAACAAACATCCCGCAGGTTTATGAAACTTGCGGGATGTTTGACTCACGCAACCAATCTCCTGAACTCTCGTATAAACCATAGAAAATAAATCAGGAGATCGTTATGAACACTACCAAACCCACCCTCGTCCACGTCATCGCATGGACCACCCTCGCCAGCGGCATCGTCAACATCGTCTGGGGATTTGCCGCATCGGGCACTGCCCTCGGCACCTTGATCGGCGCCATCTGCGTGCCGCTCACCATCCTGCCCACGATCCTCGGCGTATTCGAACTAATCTACGCCGCAAAACTCTTCAGTAATCCTCCGCAAGCCGTCCAGCCATCCACCAACATCGCCGTCTTTGAAGTCGCCTGCGCTCTGCTGGGCAACGCCTTCTCGATGGCGGTCGGCATCCTCTCGCTGGTCTTTTATAACGACGCGATGGTCAAAGACTACTTCACCCGTCTCAATACCGGGACTCTCGCGCCCGCATCACCCTCCGACGTGACGCCTGCCCCGGCCGCGGAAGCGTTGCCCCCACCCGTCGTTGAATCCCCCGCCGCCCTCGCGGAGGAATCTCCAATCGAAACGCCCAAACCGAAACGGACGCCGCGAAAAATGGCAAAGAAGTAGATTCGCAACCAGTCCCCCGAATTCTTCAAGAACTCGGGGGACTTTGCTCTTGACTCTCATCCCCCACAACCGTAAAATCACATCACAATTGAACGGGCAACAGGGAAGAGACTCAAAAGTAGTGACGACTTCAGTCGTTACTTGCTGACGACTGAAGTCGTCACTACAACACGGGCGCCGAAGGTGCAAATCTGGATCAGGCGAAACCAGATGAATCTCTCAGGCAAAAGGACCCTGTCCCCGAATCCACTCTGGAAAGTTTGATTGTCTCGCAGTTCAACTGCGAGACATCAATACCGACGGTGTAAAGTTAGTTAGTTGGATAGTTTGGTAGTTCAATAGTTCGGTAGTTGAAAAACTACAAAACTAATTAACTAACTGACTACCAAACTAACGAACTAATCTCTCAGGTCACATTACAGAGGCGCGCGATTAACTTCGTGCGCCTTTTTGATTCGCCGCATCGTAACGCGACATTCATGTCGCAACTCGCAAGCAGCGAGATAAATCTCGCGCTACACATCACCAAGGAGATTGATAATGAACACCCCTTCCAATTTGAAATATGCAAAGTCCGATGAATGGTTCGACCCCGCGAGCGGGAAAGTGGGCATCACCGACTACGCCCAAAACCAACTCTCCGATATCGTCTTCGTGGAGATCCTGGTCGAAGCAGGAGAAGAGATCGCGGCGGGCAAGCCAATCGCTTCGGTGGAGTCGGTGAAAGCCTCATCGGAGATTTATGCACCCGCCAGCGGAAAAGTCGCGGCGGTGAACAAAGACCTCGCCAACAAGCCCGAGACCATCAACACCGATGCTTTTGGCGCGGCGTGGATGATCCAGCTCGAAGGCGCGACCGCGGGCGACCTGATGGACGCGGCGGCGTATGAGAAGCATTGTGAGGAGAGAAGTCATTAGTAATCAGTGAATAGTGAACAGTGATCAGTACTGATAACTGATCACTGATAACTCCCTCACTGGTCTTGGAGTCACCATGACATATATTCCCATAAGCCCCCACGAACGCGATGAGATGCTCGCAACAGTCGGCGTTAAATCGCTCGACGATTTGTTCGATGCCGTGCCTGCCAAACATCGCTTCCCCAAACTTGACCTGCCTCCCGCGTGGACAGAAATGGAAGCGTTGGAGGAACTGTCCAACATTGCCAGCGCCAACGAGAATGTGCGCGGCGATCTGATCTCGTTCCTCGGCGCGGGCATGTATCATCACTACATCCCGTCGGTGATCGATCACATGTTGAGGCGCGGAGAATTTTATACCGCGTACACGCCGTACCAGCCCGAAATTTCACAAGGCACGTTGCAAGCCATCTTCGAATATCAATCGTTGATGGCGGCGTTGACAGGCATGGACGTGTCGAACGCGTCGCACTACGACGGCGCGACTGCCACTGCCGAAGCGGTGAACTTGGCGAACGCGCAATTCCGCGGCAAACGCAAGAAGGTGGTCATCTCCCCCACTGTGCATCCGCAATACCGCGCGGTGATCCGCACGTACACGCAAGGCATGGACATGCACCTCGTCGGCGATGAAGCGGACGCGGAACTCGATACCGATCCGAGCGATCTGCTCGCACATGTTGGCGAGGATACGTGTCTCGTCATCGTGCAGTACCCCGACTTCTTCGGGCGCGTGTACGATTATAAAAAATTCATTGATGATGTTCACGCAAAGGGCGCATTGGTTTGTGTGGTTGCAAACCCGACCGCGCTGGCGTTATTCAAAACACCCGGCGAAATGGGCGCGGACATTGTCGTGGGCGATGGTCAGCCGCTGGGAATCCCGATGTGGTTCGGCGGACCCAGCGTCGGATTTTTCACGACGCGCAAGCAATACGTCCACAAAATGGCGGGACGCTTGATCGGCGAAACGGTGGACAACAAAGGTCAACGCGCGTATGTGCTGACTCTCACCGCGCGCGAGCAACACATCAAACGCGAACGCGCCACGTCGAACATCTGCACCAATCAAGGCTTGCTCGCGCTGGCGTCTGCGATCTACCTCAGCGTGCTCGGCAAAAACGGATTGAAGCAGGTAGCAAATCTTTGTTATCAAAAAGCGCATTACGCCGCGAGCGAATTGAGCAAACTCAAAGGCTATAAAGTTTCGTCCGAAACATTCTTCCACGAGTTTGTGTTGGAATGTCCGCAGCCCGCCAGCGAGGTCAACGCGCATTTGCTCGAACACGGCATCCTCGGCGGATACGATCTGAGTCAGGATTATCCCTCGCACAAAAATCATTTGCTGGTTGCCGTCACCGAGATGAATTCAAAAGAAGAAATTGACACGCTCGTTGAGGTGCTGTCGGAGGTGAAACATGGTTAGCAATAGCAGCGCTTCGTCTGCGGGACTGACGAACACAGTCCCTCCGCTCAGCGCGAAGATAGTGGAGCCGACGATCTTCGACTTATCCTCGCCCGGACGAGTCGGCGTGCGGATGCCCGAATCAGACGTCCCTGCGGCTGAATCGCCTCCTCCGCATTTGCTGCGCTCCGAACTGCCGCTTCCCGAACTTGCGGAGGTGGACGTTGTCCGCCATTACGTCCGACTCTCAAAATTTAATTACAGCGTCGACGGCGGATTTTATCCGCTTGGCTCATGCACGATGAAATACAACCCGAAGATCAACGAAGACACGTGCCGACTGCCAGGCTTCGTGTTCACGCATCCACTGCAACCTGTTGAGACCGTGCAAGGCAATCTCGCGTTGATGTATCAGTTGCAGGAAATGTTGAAAGAGATTTCGGGATTCGCGGGCGTGACGTTGCAACCCGCCGCGGGCGCGCACGGAGAATTTACGGGCGTGTTGATGATGCGCGCGTATCATAAATCGCGCGGCGACGATAAGCGCGTGAAGATGCTCATCCCCGACGCGGCGCATGGGACGAACCCCGCGTCTGTTGGAATGATGGGCATGACGGTTGTGACGATCCCCTCCGATGAGCGCGGCAATGTTGATCTGAAAAAATTGGAAGAGGCGTGCGACGATACCGTCGTCGGCATGATGCTCACCAACCCGAACACGCTCGGCATGTTCGATGAACATATCGAGAAGGTGATCGCGCTCGTGCATGGATGCGGCGGTTTGATGTATGGTGACGGCGCGAACTTGAATCCGTTGCTCGGCATCGTCCGCCCTGGCGACTTGGGCTTCGACGTGATGCACTTCAACTTGCATAAAACGTTTGCCGTACCGCATGGCGGCGGCGGACCTGGCGTCGGTCCTGTTGGAGTCGGTCCCAAACTCGTAGACTTTTTGCCTGAGCCTTTGGTTGGAATCGTCGAAGATGGCAATGATGAAATGCCTCCGCTGTATGGATTCGTCAAGCCTGCGAAGACGATCGGTCGCATGAAAGCCTTCCACGGACATTTCGGCGGCGGCTTCGTCCGTTCGTTCACCTACATCGCCATGCACGGACCCGATGGACTCAAAGACATCGCGCAATACGCCGTGTTGAACGCCAACTATCTGCAAGCAAGGTTGCGCGACCATTATCACATCCCGTTTGACCGCATCTGCATGCACGAGTTCGTGGCAGAGGGACAATTTGAAGGAAGCGATGTGCGCGCGCTGGACATCTCCAAACGACTGATGGATTACAACTTCCACCCGCCCACAAACTACTTCCCGCTCATCGTCCACGAAGCGTTGATGATTGAGCCGACCGAGACCGAGAACAAAGACACGCTCGATGCCTTCGCCGACGCGATGATCCAGATCGCCAAGGAAGCGAAGTCTACGCCTGAGATCGTCAGGTCCGCGCCGAATAATACGCAGTTCGGGCGCATGGATGAGGTCAAAGCGGCGAGGGAGTTGGTGTTGTGTTGCTGGTTGCCTGAGGGGTATGATTTGAGCGCGTGAAGTAAATTAGAAAAGCCTCGGAGAATAATGTCTCCGAGGCTTTTAATATACTTGGCTAAGTTGTACAGTTGTATAATTTAAGAAGCGTAAAACACGATTCAATCCCTATACAGGAAAGAAGACAAAATGACTGAAACAGGCGAAATCACAATCTTTGAAGATGATAAGGTAAAAATAACCAACCTAAGGGCCATCATTGGAACGAAAACTTATGCAATATCTAATGTTACATCTGTAAGCAAAAGCCAGAAGGCGGCAAGTAACATACCCTTCTTGCTGGTCATTGTTGGGGCGTTTTTTATATTTTTAGGTATAGTCGGTATTCGAGAGTTTTGGGGATTCTTGATTATCGGTTTGATAATTGCCATTTTGGGAATACGTGCCGTTAATACTAAGCCTGCATACATTGTAAAAATAGGAAGCGCGTCGGGAGAAACTAATATTTTGGTATCAGAAGACGGAGCATATATAAAGAGAATTGTTGATGCGATGAACGATGCAATTGTTCGAAGAGGATGAATATATTTAGCGCGGCGGGATACCGCAGGGCTAAAGCCCGTTGCTCAGTACGTGGAAGCCGTTTCGACAAGCTCAACGTGTCACCTTCGGGCTGACGAGCGAGTCGGCTTCCAGCCGACTTTCATGAACTGAGGCAGGGATTTATCCCGCCGAAACGTGGAATTGAACGAGCATTGGGTATAGTATTCAAGCCGCTTTCTAAAGTAAAATCGGAAATCCTTTAGATTGGATGAAGGAGAATATCTAATGAACGCACAAATGATGACGCCTCAACAAATTCGTGTCGCTGGTTTGGCGGCGCTTTCCTGCGAACTGGGTCTGGTTGGGATGATTCGTTTTATGCAACAATTCGAACTGGGACAGGGCGATTACTCCAAAGACCGACACGAGTGGCTGGATAAATTCACAGTTGACGATATTGCCAAAATGGTTCGCGAGAAAAAAGGGACATATAAAACTGGCAAAAAGAAGAAGTGAAAAGGTGAACGACATCGAGAGAGACCTCGGAGTTCTTGAAGAACGCCGAGGTCTTTTCAAATTCCCTGTTACGATTCAAGCCTCTACTGGCACTTCCTACTGTGCGCACAACACAGCAGGAGACGCCTCACACGTTTATGACCATCCCTCACTACCCGTCTATGGACGATGCTCACCTTGCGCGGCTGGCGCGCGCCGAGCCAGAGGCGTTTGCCGAGTTATATCGCCGTCACGTTGCGAGCGTCTATCGCTATCATATGGCGCACACGGGAAACGTCCACGATGCGGAGGATCTCACTTCGCAGACGTTCATGGCGGCGTTGGAGGGGATACGATCCTATCGCGGCGCGGCTCCGTATATTGCGTGGCTGATGGGAATCGCGTCGAGGCTTCGCAGACGCTTGTTTCGGCGCACCAAGCCTGAGGTCCCGTTGAATGCGGCGCTTCACATCCCGACTCCCAGCCTGCCTACCGACAAGTCGGCTTTTCAACGCCTCGAGCGGACTCAGATCATCAACGCGATCAAACAACTCAGCAGTGACCGCGCCGAAGCGTTGATCCTATGTTTCTTCAGCGGACTCAGTTTCGCCGAAGCGGGGTCGGCGCTGGGCAAAAGTGAAGCCGCCGTCAAAATGCTCGTCTCGCGCGGACTGCAAGACCTGCGCGCGCGTTCTTCCATTGCATTGGAGATGGACTATGAATAAAGAACTCTTCGACCAACTCCCCGCCGACGAACAATCCGTCGCCGCGAAATTAAATTCAGTAGCAGACAACATGAAAGTTTCTCAAGACTTTCAATGGACATTGGAGACTCGATTAATGGACGCATATAAAAACAAATCACAGCCTGCAACAGGCTGGTTTGCAAAACTCGTCGTGCCTGTCGCATGGACAGTTGCCGCCGTGCTCGGATTCGTTTTGTTCCACTGGACGATCCGCTCGCTCGTCCCATCCGAACAAGTGCCTGGCTCATCTAGCACTGAAATTTCTTCTGATACATTCGAATCGAATGTAAGGCAGGGAATTATTTGCGAAGGTCCGCTCGCGCTCGCGCATGGCTTTTCGGCATTTATAAGCAACTCAGAGAAAACAGAGTTTATCGATCTTGACCCACAGCGAACAATCGGAGAGTTGCGCTCTTTGTCGTGGTTGGCGAACGGCGAACAATTGGCTCTTGTTGGGAATACAACAGGCACAGGCAATATCTATCTAACCGACTCTACTGGCAGTCAACTTCAACCTGTTCTCTCAAACTCAGAATTAGGATACCTAATGGATGTTGCCTGGTCGCGTGATGGGAAAAGAGTTCTGACATGGTCGGTTGCAAATCCTACTGTGATCTATCTTATCAATAACGCTGAATCTACAGTTACCGAATTTCAACGCGATCAACAGATCGGATCCACTCCGCAATTCTCGCCTAATGACCAGAGTATTATTTTTTATGGTCTAGGTCCAAGTACTGGCCTCTTCGAGGCAAATTTAGAAAGCGGGCTGGTAAGATTAATCAGCGCGCTTGTTGAGTACGACAATAGTTTCGCATGGTCGCCAGATGGCTCAAGACTTGCCTATTTTGAAATGAGAAGAACTTCAGGAGAAGCAGTCTTGATCCTTCAAAATCCAGACGGAAGCAACAAATCTATCATTGCCTCATTGCCTATCCCGAAAGGACACAGTTCGACTATTCCCGATGTTGCTCACCTCAGCTGGTCATCAGATGGAAAATTCCTTGTCTTTGAATTTGGCATGAGCGCGTCCGACCGCGCGATCTATCTGGCATATGCGGACGGCTTAGGGTTAATCAAATTAGCTGACTCAGCCCATGCACCGACAGTTTCATCAGACGGAAATTGCCTTGCATACATCAGTGACAAACAAGTCTTTCTCCTGGATTTGTCGGATATATCTCTGACTTCCGATATACCTGCACCAATCGTATTAGCAGACTTGCCCGCCGGGCGATCCACGTCCGATTTTCGATTGGATAAATTACAGTGGAAGCCGTGAGTACGTTGAAATTACGGCAAGAAATCTCACCAACGCGTCTGACCCCGAAGTTTCGCCCACCGAAAGAATTTTGCTCATCGGAAGATAAATATTTTCACCATCAAGCAAAGCGTCAAACAATTCACGCCACAACTCCCCCGCCTCGCCTTTCAACCTCTACTCTCTACTCTCTATTCTCTATTCTCCTATTCTCTATTCTCCAACTGACTACTCCCGCCTCCCCTTCGTCACAATCCGTATTGGCGTACCTAAAAACCCATATTCCTCGCGGATCTGATTTTCCAAATACCTCAAGTAAGTAAAGTGCATCAACTTCGGGTCGTTGACGTAGATCATAAACGTCGGCGGGTCGGAACGGACTTGCGTGCCGTAGAACATTTTCAACGCGCGCCCCGCATGTGTGGGATGCGGATGAGCGTCCTGCGCTTTGTGAATCACCGCGTTAATCTTCGAGGTGGTCAAACGCGCGAGGCGTTCCTCCTGCACGCGCAACGCCATCGGCAAGACAGTATCCACGCGTTGACCGGTTTTCGCCGAGATGAATAACAGCGGAACGTAATCCATAAAGTTCAAATCGGAGCGAATCTTGCGCGTGTACTCCTCCATCGTGAACGAATCTTTTTCGATGGCGTCCCACTTGTTGACGATCACCACACACGATTTCCATTGCTCGAGGATAAAGCCCGCAATGTGCGCGTCCTGCGCAGTGATGCCCGTTGTGGCGTCGATCATCAGCAGGGCAACGTCGGCGCGTTCGATGGCTTTGAACGAACGCAACACGCTAAACTGCTCCACGCCGCGCTCGATCTTGCCGCGCTTGCGGATGCCCGCCGTGTCGATGAGCGTAACCTGCAACCCTTCCATTTCGATGAGCGTATCGGTCGCATCGCGCGTGGTGCCGGGGATCGGGCTGACGATGGCGCGTTCCTCGCCCACGAGTTTGTTGAGCAGGCTGGACTTGCCCGCGTTCGGCTTGCCGACGATGGCGATCTTGATGCTCTCATCCTCCTCCGCCGCTTCCTCCGCAGGGAAGTTTGCCACAACCGCGTCGAGCAGGTCGCCGGTGTCGCTTCCATGCACGGCAGAGACCGGGTGAGGCTCGCCCAGCCCCAACTCGTAGAATTGACTCGCCGCATCCCGTGTTTCGCGCGCCTCGCATTTGTTCGCCACCACAAGGATCGGCGGGAAGAACGAACCGTCCGGCAATTTCTTCTGCGAGCGGCGCAGGATGTCTGCCACCTCCAAGTCTGCGCCGGTCACGCCGCTTTGCCCATCGTTGACGAACAGCACCACATCCGCTTCGTCGATCGCGGCTTGCGCTTGCGCGCGGATATCCTCGATAAAATCCGCCGAGCCGACCGAGAGCGGTGTTTTGCCGCCATGCGTCGGGTCGATGCCGCCAGTGTCGATCACATGGAAGGCGCGCCCGTTCCATTCCGCTTCGCCAAACAGGCGGTCGCGCGTGGTGCCGGGCGTATCGTCCACGATCGCCATGCGTTCACCGACGAGGCGATTGAATAAAGTTGATTTTCCAACATTGGGTCTGCCGACGAGGGCAACAATAGGTTTAGGCATGTATGATTTCCGATTTACGATTTGCGATTTACGATTTACGATTTACGATTTCAACTGATCACTATTCCCTGCCGCAACCTACGGGCTTGGCGTTCCGGTGCCGGGGACAGAGATGACCACCTCCACGGCGCCGGGCAAAATCGATTCGACCAGCACATTTTCGACAAGGATTTCGATGGTGGGTGTGAGTTGATACGTGCCAGCCTCCAGCCCGGTCACATCGATATTTACGATGATATCCTGCGGCGTCAGCGCGTCGAGCACAGGCAACGGACCCGAGATGATCACATCCACCGTTTGCGGCGAAACCTGCGCGGCTAGCCCATCGCTCAAGCCGGTCACATGGATGGGTTGATTCAACAGCGTTACACTGGTCTGGATCGGCGAAACTTCAACCGTTACTTGCACGGTTTGCGCCCCAACAATGCTGATGTTGGCCGGCAATAACAGCGCGAGCCGCGTAGAGATGGCTTCTTTCGCCTCCTGCAAATTGAGCGTTTCGGTTTCGATCACGCCGGGCAACGCATTCACCAATTGTGGGTCGGAGGCAAACACCGTGATCACCGGCGGGACGACCGAAATATTTTCAAGCCGGTACCCCGCCGCCACCTGTCCGCTGACGATAACTTTTACCGCCACATCGCGGAAACCGCCTTGTTGCGTGACGGGAATGGTGACATGAATCGACGAAGGATTAATCGACACGCCATCCACGACGGCGTTTTGCGCATCGAGCGCCAGCACAGGCAAAGCTTGATCGATACTTTCGCGCGTGCCGGAGAAACTCAACAGGATGCGCGCTCGTTGCACCTGCTCGACCAGCGACTCGGGACCGGAGATCACCACCTCGTTCGCATCAGCCTGCGGATCTCCGGCTTGATAGCCCACCGCCGGCTGTCCGCTCAGGGAGAGGTCGATGGGCAGGGCGCGGGTGGCGAGTCGCTCGAGGGTGACAGAAACAGAAGCAGGGTCCGAAAGAACGAGTTGGATCGGTCGCGCCGCGATCTGAATCTGGATATCCTTTGTATGTTCGCCCGCGCTCAAGTTGGAAATATCCAGGATGGCGCGGATGGAATTTTCCTGCGCGGAGATCCGTTCCCAAACCGAACGAGGCGCGCGCAAGGTGACGTTCACTTTGGCTGGGATTTCACTGGTGATGACGAGCGACGGCTCCTGCCCGACGATTTCAAGCGGCACCGCAATGGGCGCGCGGATCTCATCCGGGTCGGCGGCAGTGACGGCAGAAATCCAGACCGCGACGGCAAGGACAAAGGCGAGGAGGATCGTGCGGATATTGGTAGCGAGCCAGCGCATGTTATTTATCCCTGCGGAAGAATCGTTGGAACCAGACTTTGCGCGGCGTGGAAACATCGGTTTGGTAAAACGCAATGAGGATGTTTTCAAGCCGCTCCGGGTCGATGCGGCGAATCATGCGCCCGGCATGCGCGATGGAGATCGAACCGCTTTGTTCAGAAACGACGACTGCGACCGCGTCGCTCACTTCGGAGGAGCCGAGCGCGGCGCGATGGCGTAATCCCATTTGTCGTTCGGGGTTGCGGGTGAGAATACCGCTTGACGAGAGCGGCATGACGCACGCCGCCGCAAGCACCTTCCCGTCGGCGATAATGGCGCCGCCATCGTGCAGGGGCGTATCTGGGTAAAAGATCTGCAAGAGCAATTCGGGCGTCACTTGCGCGTACATTTGAACGCCGGTCTCGGCGTATTGCGCGAGGCTATCGGTGCGTTGCATGACGATCAAGGCGCCGTGTTGCCGCGCCGAGAGGCGGCGCGACGCTTCGACCACCGCATGGATCACTTTGACGATATCGGCTTGTTGCGGTTGTCCGCTTCCGGTGACGAAGTTGCCAGCTCGTCCCAGCCGTTCGAGCGCGCGGCGTATCTCGGGGGCAAAGATAACCGGGATGGCGAGGAGCAGGGCGGGCAGGGTGCTTTGCACCAACCACGAGAACGCCGGCAATTCAACAAGCGAGGTGAGCAAGATCAGGGCAATGATGAGGAAAATCGCGCCGCGCAACAACACCATTGCCTGCGTATCGCGCAAGGTATAGAGCAATGCAAAAAAGATCAACGTGACCAGCGCAATATCCAGAACGCTGAGCCAGTTGAGACGCTCGAAAATGAAGAAGATGTTATCGAAAAAGTTCGCCATCGGGTGGAAGTGTAATTCGTAATTGGGGATTGGTAAATGGGGCGGGAACATTTACACATGGCTTTCGCGCAACCCGGGTCGACGACTCTTGCGCGCGCGAATATCGTGGAACACGCGGAGGTTTTCCCATTTTGGCACTACCGTTTTTAACGGGAAACCTTTTTCAAACATAGGACTTACGCGGTTGAACCTGTTACGCCGTAGTTGCCCTGGGGCGGATGTGGCACAACTGCCCGCCAACTGCGTAAGTCCTGAAACATAAAGGACACGAGGGTCATAAAGGAAAACACAAGGAATCCGGGTCCTTTTCCCCTTGGTGTCGCTTCGATAGACTCAGTGCAAGCCTGCGTGGCGAGGTATTTTCCTGTTAACTACGGGAGACCCTTAAAGGGTAAGGAATCAGGGGTCTCCCGTAATTAACGGGAAAGAGCTTCACCACGAAGGGCACAAAGTACACAAAGGCAAAAAAAGAGCCTAGATTCCTTGGGTTTTCCTTTGTGACCGTCGTGTCCTTTGTGTTTGAAAAAAAGGTTTCCCGTTAAAACCGGTAGAGCCGGAATCAGTCAAGCGGCCGTGAGAAAGCCTGAAACGCCGGCAAGCTTCGTGTTCGGGCGCAGGCGAGGTATTTTGATTCCCCTTCTTTACAAATTACCCTGTTAGATCGGTCGCAGAACGCGGTCGGCGCGTAGTTGTTTGAAGAACAGCGCCGCGCCGCGCGGCATCGATTCGCTGGCGGCTTCCATCCAAGCCTGTGAGCCGAGAGTTTCCGGCGCGCGGCGCGAATAGCCGAGTCGTTTCCAAACCGTGTCGAAACCCACCAAGTCCATCGGCGGGAAGACGAGTGAGGCTTCGCATTGCAGGGCATTGGAGGCTTCCTCCACTTCATTGAGCATAAGCGGCAGTGATTTCTCTGCGGGTACTTTTGGGTCGATGAAGAGGTCGTCGGTGCGCGCCACCAGGTTTTCCACTTGCCAGCCTGCCACGCCCACCAGTTCGCTCCCGCTAAAGAGCATGAGGAATGCTTTCTCGCCGAAGGACTCCATCACATCGTCAGCATGCATGACGCGCCGTCCCTTGCTCTGGCGCGAGATGAACTCGGCAATCCTTTGCGCGTCGCGGGGGCGGCCGCGCAGGAGTAAATACGTTCCGGGTTGGGTGTTGGATGAGGGAAGTGGACCAGTTTCCGGCTTGGGCGCGAAGCGTTTCCACTCCGCGGTCACCTGTTTCCACAGTTCGTCGTACGAACCGGTGTTTCGGATGATGACCGTCGCCGCGGCGAGTTTGTCGCTTTGCGGAGCCTGCGCCCCGATTCGTTGCAACGCGTCTTCACGAGTTAGGTTGCGCTTGCGCATCAGCCGTTCGACCTGAACTTCCTGCGGCGCGTCGGTGACCCAGATAGAATCGCATTGCTCGCGCATACCCGATTCGATCAACTTGATCGCTTCCACTACCACCACGCGCTGGTTCGCCCGGCGGATGAGTAAATCCACCGCTTGCAACACGTACGGGTGCACGATCTCTTCGAGTTGGGCGAGCGCTTCGGCGTCTGCGAACACAAGTTTGCCCAGTTTAGCGCGGTCGATGTTCCCTTCCTTATCCAAAAGCCATTTGCCGAACCGGTCAATGGTAGGCTGATAGCCCGGCGCGCCCTTCGAGATGA
Source organism: Candidatus Defluviilinea gracilis (assembly GCA_016716235.1). Taxonomy (NCBI): domain Bacteria; kingdom Bacillati; phylum Chloroflexota; class Anaerolineae; order Anaerolineales; family Candidatus Villigracilaceae; genus Candidatus Defluviilinea; species Candidatus Defluviilinea gracilis. The sequence goes on along the minus strand of JADJWS010000001.1, from coordinate 1,948,163 downwards.
CGCGATGCGCCAGCGCGTCCGCATCGATGGTGTAGGCGCCCAGGTGTTCCATCATGCGCCGCACCACGCTTTTGCCGGTGGCGATATTGCCGGTTAGACCGATGATCGTTTTGCCAGTTCTTTTGCTCACAATGACTCCTCAAGGAAACATTATACAACTCCTATTCTAATGTTTTTTGAAAAATAATCCAGTGAAGTTGTCCGCGTTTTCAAATTTGTCAGGACTTACGCAGTGGGCGGGCAGTTGTACTGCCGCCGCCGCAGTGCAACTACGGCGCAACAGGTTCAACTGCGTAAGTCCCATTTGTCAGTTCTGCCCCGATGTTGACGCTCCCTCTGCTTGCGTGTATGATGACCTTGCCTCAGGTTGGTCGGGCGATCGCGGTGGCGCGTTGACGCCATCGAGGAAAGTCCGCACTCCATAGAGCACGGCGTCGGATAGTCCCCGGGGCGGGGAAGCCTCCGTAAGGAGCGAACCTGCCGGAAAAGGGCCACAGAAACAAACAGCCACCCTCACCCCTGCGCCCCTCTCCCAATGGGAGAGGGGATGGGGTGAGGGGGTGATGGTGAAAAGGTGGTGTAAGAGACCACCGGCGTTTGCAGTAATGCAGATCGTCAGGTAACCCCCGCCGGGAGCAAGGCCAAGCAGGGACGAAGCCATCTGCGGATGGCGGGAGACGGCTCGTCTTCATAGGTATCCAATCACGCGGTGGTTGGGTCAGTCCCGGGTAGGCTGCACCGAGCGGCGCGGCGACGCGCCGCCCAGAGAGATGATCGCACAGTGGCGTTCGCGTCACGGACAGAATGCGGCTTATAGACCGACCTGAGGTGACTGATTGAATTTCTTAGAAAAGCCTCAAGCCCTTAAACACGGAAACGCTGAGTCACGGAGTTCTTTTGTTTTTTCGGCTCTACCGTTTTTAACGGGAAACCTTTTTTTCAAACACAAAGGACACGACGGTCACAAAGGAAAACCCAAGGAATCTAGGCTCTTTTTTTGCCTTTGTGTACTTTGTGCCCTTCGTGGTGAAGCTCTTTCCCGTTAATTACGGGAGACCCGTTTTTTCTCTCAGTGTCTCCGTGACTCCGTGGTTCAAAACTTGCACAAGAGGATTAATTTTTTGAATCATCAAAAAGAATTCGAGCTCGCGCAATCCATCCTTGCAAAATCTCTTCAACGCGCGAGCGAGTCCAACACGAAGCAAATCACAACACTTCACATTGCCATCGGCGAGATCGCCGAACTCGATCGCGATCTGATCCAATCACACTGGCGCGAGATCGGCAAAGGCACGCTTGCTGAACAGGCGGAATTGCGCTTCCGCTTCATCACTGCCGAAGTTCAGTGTATGGCATGCTTCCAAAAATATCATCCTGAAGGCGGAGAGATTCATTGCCCCTATTGCGGAAGTTTCGGCGCGAAAATTTTATCGGGCGAGGAGTTTACTCTTGAAGAGGTTGAATAAAAAACAACATGGGACTGCGAGGGCTATCGCCTTCGCAATGACATTCATTCTATTTTCTGGATGTAACCTCCCCGCCGCTTCAACCCCGACGGCAGACCTGTTTGCCACTCTTCAAGCGTCTACGCCCTCCAACTTTACTCCTCCTCCCGCGACCGAATCCATTGCAACGCCTGATTTCAATTTTGCGACTCCCACGTTTACCGCGCTACCTCAAAATTCGATTCCATCCCCGTCGCCTTCCGATCAATTGACCGGGAAGATCGTCTTCACATGCCAGGTCAATAAAGTTCAATCCTCCGACCAGATCTGCATCATCAACGCGGACGGATCGGGATTCCGCCAATTGACCAGCGACAACGCGCGTCATTTTTACGCGTCCCTTTCACCGGATGGGGGAAGCGTGTTGTATTCGGCATTCCGCGAGAAAAATGTCTACGAGATTTATGAATTGAGTCTCACCGCGGGCAATACAAATCGGCTGACAGACCGACTCGGCGTGTCTAACGCGCCTGAAGTTTCGCCGAATGGCGAGAGTATCGTATTCATGCGCGGAAACCCAAACACCCAACAGAATCAAATCTGGGTCATGGATCGAAACGGCGATAACCCCGCGAATGTTCCGCAAGCGTTGGGCTGGGACCCGACCTGGTCACCGGATGGGAAATCGATTCTGTTCGCCTCCGACCGCGATGGAGGCGTTCAACTCTTCACGGTCAGCCTGAAGGGAAGCGCGATCAAGAGGATCACGAATCTGCCGTCCATCCGCGGAAGAAGCGATTGGTCGTCCGATGGGACGTTCATCGTCACGTACTCCGGCGAGCCGTGGAATCGCGAGGTCTACATCATGAGCGCGGACGGGTCGAACACGCGCCAGCTCACGCCGACGGGCGGCAACAGCCAGGGACCATCCATTTCACCGGACGGACAGTGGGTGGTCTTCACCGCGTACTTCGATCATTACGGCGACGATCATGGATGCGAGATCTATGTGATCCGCGCCAACGGCACAGACTTGCGGCGGTTGACGAACAACAGTTATTGCGATTACCAGCCGCGCTGGGGACCTTGATCAGTTTGTAATGTGATAATTCTCAACGAATATCATGTTGAGTGGCGCAGGTCGCCACTCAGCGTCCCCATCAGGTCGAGCGAGACCCTTCGGTCGCAGCGAGCGCTCCCTCAGGGTGACATATTGACACAGGAGTCTCTCATGGATCCAAAGGGCAAAGTTGTGATCGTGACCGGGGCATCGTCGGGGATTGGCGAGGCAACCGCCCGTCAGTTTGGACGCGAGGGGTCGAGGGTTGTCCTCGCCGCGCGGCGCGTGGATAAACTCGAAGCGTTGGCGAATGAGATCAAAGGTATGGGCGCGGGAGCAGATGTGTTGGTCGTGCAGGCAGACCTTTCCAAACTCGAAGATATTCAATCACTGATTCAAAAGACGCTGGAAAAATTCGGTCGCATTGACGTGTTGGTCAACAACGCAGGTTTCGGGCGATTGGATTGGCTGGAGAAACTCGATCCCGTGAAAGATATTCAAGGTCAATTCGATGTCAATGTGATGGGGGTGGTTCAGACCACGCGGCAGGCGTTGCCGGTGATGATCCAACAGCGGTCAGGTCACATCATTCAAATGTGTTCGATGGCGGGACTTGTCGGCACGCCGACTTACACAATCTATTCAGCATGCAAACACGCCGTGCATGGATTCTCCGAAGCGTTGCGCCGCGAAGTGAAGCCATGGGGCATTGACGTTTCGATGGTCTACCCCGGCGGCGTTTCAACAGAATTTGGTTCACACGCGGGCATCAAACGTAAAACAAAAGCCACAACCCCCAAGTTTATGTTGCTCACGGCTGAACAAGTTGCTGACGCGGTGGTGAGTCTCGTGCGCCGCCCGCGCGCCATGTGGATCATCCCCTGGCTGTGGACATTCACGATGTGGATGAACCGCAATTTCAATTGGTTTGTGGATTACACAACGATTAATCGGTTTACGATACCTGAACGGGAAGAAGAGTTAAGGGCGAAGTAGAGAGCGAACGTATACACGGAAACACGTACACACGTAGACAAGTACACAGGTTGTATCCCGTATCTCGTAACGTGTCTACTTGTTTACCTATGTACCTGTGTACATCCTCCCTAATCCGCCACCCCCGCCTCTTTTACATCTTTCAAATTCAATTGCAGAGATACCCGTCCGTTGTATTCGTTTGCTTCGAGCGTGTACATCACATCCACGCGCGGCGGCAGTGACTTTGCCACGTCGCCCATGCGGAAACCGATCGCATCGTATTTCAACGCGGGACCGTCTTCGAGTGTGAGTTTCAAGTGCCTGCCCTCCGAACCAACCGCGCGAAACGATTTCACTTTCACATTCCGCGAAACAAAGATGGCGTCGGGATTTCCGTAACCCGTCGGTTCGAGGAACGCGATGTGTTTCAAAATGCCGAAGTTCATATCCGCGAGGGAAACTTCCATATCGGCGGATAGTGTTTGGCGCAGGTCCTTCCCGTCCAATTTTTCTTTTGCAATTGTTTTGAGCCGCGCCACCAACTCGGTCAAATTTTCATTTTTCACCGTGAAGCCAGCCGCCGCGGCGTGACCTCCATGACGGACGAGCAAGTCTTTGCATTGATCGAGCGCGTCGGTGATGTGGAATTCGGGGATCGAACGGCACGAGCCGCGCGTTTCCTCGGCTCCCTTTGCCGCGACAACAGACGGGCGATAATACTTTTCCGTAAGCCGCGATGATGCCAAGCCGACCACACCCGAATTGAAACTTTCATGCGCGGCAAATAACAGAAACGCATTGGGGTCATCCTGCATGGCGATCTCTTCCGCTTGCTGTTGCATCGTCTTGGTGATCGTTTGTCGCTGGCGGTTCTGCACATCGAGTTGCTGCGCGAGTTGACCCGCGCGCATGAAGTCGGTGGTGGTGAGCAATTCAAACGACGCGAGCGCGGACTCGAGTCGCCCCGACGCGTTCAAACGCGGACCGAGCATGAATCCGATGTTGCCTGCGGTGATCTTGTCAATTTTGATCTGTGCCACGCCCGCGAGTGAAAATAATCCCTGCCGCTTCGTTTCGCGCAGTTGTTTGAGTCCATTGCGGACGAGTGAACGATTCTCGCCGACGAGGGGAGCGAGGTCGGCGACGGTTCCCAAGGCGACCAAATCGAGGAAAGAGGAAAGAGGAAAGATTTCGTCTTCTTTCGTCTTTCCTCTTTCTTGCGCTAGCGCCTCAACAATTTTATAAGCAATACCCACTCCCGCTAAATCTTTATCGGGATACGGATCGCCATGTTGTTTTGGATTGATGACTGCAAACGCGGGCGGCAGGTTTTCGCCGTCGGGGTGGTGGTGGTCGCTGATGATGAGGTCCAGCCCGATGGTCTGCGCGTGAAGCGATTCGTCTGGCGAGCGGATTCCGCAATCCACGGTGATGACCAACTTCACGCCGTCCGCTTTCAACGAATCCAACGCGTCTTTGTTGAGTCCGTAGCCCTCTTCGAATCGATTCGGGATGTAGCCGCGAACATCGGCTCCAAATTTTTGCAATGCTTCCACGAGCAAGGCGGTCGCGGTCACGCCGTCCACGTCGTAATCGCCATACACCGCGATGGGTTCGTGATGTTCAAGCGCAAAATTAATTCGATCCACCGCGGCTTGCATGCCGATCATCTGAAACGGATTCGTGTCTGCCAACGTTTTCGCGGCAACGAACGCGCGCGCTTGCTCCTCCGTGCCGATGCCGCGATTGAACAACACCTGCCGCAAAATCGGCGGCACAACCGTCAATGCTTCGGAGGCTTGTTGCGTGATGGTCTTTGCGATAACCCAGCGTTTGTTGTGTGTCATTTTGTGCATTCTAGATTTCGTGGCAGTTGCACTGCCGCGAAACTCGACGCAGTGCAACTGCGTCGAGAACTTAAACATGTTATTTTCTATTGATTCGATACAGCGTGTCGTTAATTTTTGTTACTTGATACAACTCGGAAAGTTCAGGAACATCAATGGCAAAATAAATCGGGCGCGTGTCAATGTTCGCGTCAATGTATTTCATCAGCGTCGTCGGCAAAATTTGATCTCCTTCATCGAGAACCTCGTGAAAAGAAATATCCATCTTGCCTTCCTCGATCTGCGCGGTGTATATGTACGAATACAGTTTATCCCAATTCGTAAAAACAATTGCGTTGTCTTCAACATTGTTGATAATTCGTTTCGCCTCACGGATGGCTTTATCAGGCGCGAACACGGGATAGATATGATTATCGCGGATGAACGATGTAAAACCTTTTTGGATCGCGAGACTCAAATCTTGCCGCGCATTCCAGATGGGCAAAATAATTAATACGATGGAGATGAGAACCCGCGTCATTCGCAGGGACGGCTGGTTCAGTTTCGTCAACCTCTCCCACGCGGACAGCGCCGCGCCTGCCCCCGCGCCGAACCACACCGACGTGACGACCGCCGCCGGCACATAAAACTCGCGATAGATCGAAAATGAAACCGTGATAGCGAGTCCCCAAATGAGAATGAACGCAATCAGTGGATACAGTCCCTCGCGCCATCTGCCGCCGAAAAACAACCAAACGATTCCGATGATGGTGAGAGTCAACTGCCACCATGGAAAATACGAAACATATTCGATCAGTCTATCGCGCATGTCTGTAGATGTGGCGGTGAAGTAGTACGACGATGCGCGGTTGGCAGGGAAGATGAACTTGAAACGATCCCAAGCAGAATCGTATTCGTCTTCGGTCAATCCCACCGCGCTCAAGTTGACTCGGAAGACCGCATTGTGAACGCTCGAAGGCGGGTCGTTGTAATCGAGGAAGAAAAAGAATCCGAGGAAGAGCGCCACGCCCAGGGTCGCTCCCGCCGCCGCGCTGAACCACTCCGCGCGTTTACGGGCGGTGAACGCCATCACTGCCAGCACGGACGCGCCTGTCATCACGACCGTACTATGAATACCTAAACTTAATCCGCCTGCCAAACCCGACAAGAAAAGATATTGCGGTTTACCTGTGCTTCTCCACAAAAGAAATAACAGCCACACCGTTGCCAGCATCCCTGCGGCGGGAGCGTAGGATTCGGCGACGAGCGCGCGCCACCAGAATCCGTCGGTGAGGGCGAGGACGAGCGAGGCGGAAGTCGCGGCGGTGCGTGAACCAGTCAACAAGCGGACGATGAGGAACGTGTTTGCCACCGCCAACGCGCCGAAAAACGCAGACATCAAGTTGACGCGCCATGCGATGCCGTTGATGGGAATCAGGGTAAAGATTTTTCCGAAGATGATCTGAGTCGCGTAGCCCGTGTGGTGAGTCATGCCGAGGGTGTAGGAAAGAGTCTGGAATTCGGCGGAATCTCCCCATAATAACGAAGGCGCGAGGGTGCGGATGTATAAGGCGAGGGCAGCGAGTCCGATGAGGAGGGCGAGGCAGATGTCAATGGGGGAAAGAGGCGAGGGTCGCCCGTTGCGGTCATCCATAAGGGTCAATCCGAGTATACGCCGGGATTGGAGGGGCGGGCAAGTGTATAATCCAATAAACTCGGAGGCGCCATGTATATTTTAAGACCCGATGAAAAATCGGCCCCTGTGATGCTATATTCGAACATGTCGTTCATTCGGGGGGATGTGGTGACAAAGCAAAGCGTGCGCGTGAATATCTGGTTGCGCACCGATGGCGCGCCGAAACATATCCATGTGTTGAAGCCGCAGACTTTGGTGTTCGGCGGAAGCCCAGCCAAAATGATGTCATTCGAGGAGATTTATTTTCCCGTGTCTGAGTTGGCGGCGTTCCATCCGCTGCCGCCATCCGATGAGCCGCTGGATTATGACGCTTCGGAAATAAACCGCCAGATGCAGGATATTGTGGTGATGGCGGGCACGTTTTTGATGAAGGGGAAGATTCGCATTTCGACTCAGACTGAAATGTCGCAAAGCCTTGAAGTGTCGCGCGTGTCGTGGATGTCGCTGTACGAGGCGGAGATTTCAAACCCGTTCCTGCCGCAGATGACCCCGCTGCATGTGCCGCTGGTATTGGTGAACCCTTCGCATGTGGCATTCGCCTTGCAATGATCGAGTGGCGCAAGGGTTCATGCGCAATATAAACACGGCGAGCGCAACTATACTGAAATCCTTGTATGAATCCTATTGACACCATCCTACATCATCATCCCGTTCTCGTCATCGACGGCGCGCTTGCCACCGAGTTGGAACGGCGCGGGCACGACTTGAAGAACGATCTGTGGTCGGCAACAATTTTGCTCGAACACCCCGAGGCGATTCAACAAGTGCATTACGATTATTTCAACGCGGGCGCAGATTGCGCCATCACCGCCAGTTATCAGGCAACCGTGGAGGGATTCAAGCGGCGCGGTTTGAATGAAAAAGAAGCCATCGCGTTGATTCAAAAGTCTGTGCGGATCGCAACAGCGGCGCGGGATGAATTTTGGGCGAAAGAATCGAATCGCGCGGGCAGGTCAAAGCCGTTCGTTGCCGCGTCGGTGGGACCGTACGGCGCGTTCCTTGCCAATGGCGAGGAATACGTCGGCAACTATGGGTTGAGCGAAACCGAGTTGATGGATTTCCATCGCGGGCGCATGCAAGCGCTGGTCGAAGCGGGCGCCGAACTGCTGGCGTGTGAAACCATCCCTTCCCTGACCGAAGCGCGGGCAATCGTAAAACTTCTCGATGAATTTCCGAACATCGCCGCATGGCTCAGTTTTTCCGCGCGGGATGAGGTGCGCATTTCCGAAGGTCAATCCTTTGCCGATTGTGTGAAACTGCTTGAGGGACATCCGCAGATCGCGGCCTTGGGCATTAACTGCACATCGCCAAAGTATGTTTCGTCACTGCTCCGCGAGGGCAAGCGGTTCACCAGCAAACCTATGTTGGTCTACCCTAACCTGGGCGAAGGATACGATGCGGCCAAAAACGATTGGGATGGGCATGCGGCTGTCGAATCGTTTGGAGAAGAGGCGCGGGTTTGGTATGAAGCGGGCGCGCGCATGATCGGCGGTTGTTGCCGCACCACACCGGAGGATATCCGTGTGATTGCGGGATGGGCGAGGGGATAAGTGAACTATGGGAAAATTAGTAATTGGCAATTTGGTGGTCTGAGGCTGGAGAAACGGAGGGGAGGAAAGTGGAGACTGGAGACTGGAGATTAATGTGAAAGTTGCGATGATGAAGGCAGTGCGGATGGTGGAAACTGGCAAACCGCTCGAGTTGCAGGAGATTCCCATCCCGAACATCAGCGAACGCGAAATTCTCACGCGCGTGCGCGCGGCGGGGATCTGTCACTCCGACGCGCATTATCGCGCCGGGCGTTCTGCCATGGGATTCATGCCGATCACACTTGGGCATGAGGTTGCGGGAGTGGTGGAAAAGATCGGCTCGCAAGTGACGAACGTCAAAGTGGGCGAGCGCGTCTGTTTGCATTACAACATCACATGCGGCGATTGTTATTCTTGCAGTACGGGCAACGAGCAATTCTGCGACTCGGTGAAGATGCTCGGTCATCATGTGGATGGCGGCTACGCGGAGTACATCGCCGTCCCTGCGCGGAACGCGATTCACTTGCCCGACGAGATTCCTTTCGAGGCAGGCGCGACGTTAATGTGCGCCTCAGCCACCGCCCTGCACGCGTTAACCAAAAGCAGGATCAAGGCTGGGGAAACTGTGGCAGTTTTCGGCGTGGGAGGACTCGGTCTGTCTGCCATCCAGTTGGCAAAAGCGATGGGAGCGGTCGAAGTCTACGCGGTGGACATCCAGCGCGACAAACTCGAACTCGCCTCTGAATACGACGCGATTCCCATCGACGCGAGCCGCGCCGACGCGGTGGAGGAGATCCGCAAGTTGACGAAGGGCAGGGGCGTGAATGTTGCGGTGGAGATGATCGGTTTGCGGAAGACGATGGAGCAGGCGATTGACTCTGTGGGCAATCTGGGACGCGCCGTGATGGTGGGATTGAATCAACAACCGATCTCGATCAACACGTACGCGCAGGTGCTCGGCAAAGAAGCGGAGATCATCGGCTCGAACGATCATCTGCTGAGCGAGTTGCCTCTGCTCGTGGAGTGGGCGCGGCGAGGGATTCTGGATACCTCGCGCGTGGTGTCGCAAGTGATACCGCTCGATGCGGGAAAGATCAATCAGCGACTCGATGATCTGGAAAAATTCACCGGCGATGTGCGCGTGGTGATCACCCCATAAGTTTCCGAACGCCGTCCAATTCGCGCGCCGCCCCCATCGCCTCAAAGAGTCGCTGCGCCCGCGCCAGATGTTCGGCTCGCGCGGCTGGGTCCGCGTTCCAAGTGTTGCGCTAATTTCACCCGCACGATTCCCTCCTCGTATTGCAAATGAAATTTCTCCGCCGCCTCCAGCGCTTTGAACCACGATCGCATCGCGACGTTTGGTTTCGCGATCAATGATTCGCGCCAGCCTTTGAAATATCCAAAATATGCCTGACCGATCGGAAGAACATTTTTGTAGGAATGCAACAGGGTCAGCGCTTCTTCGGCGGAAGCCCTCAAGTCGGCGGCGTCAACCATTCCGTCGCGCGCGCGAAGCGTTTCATCCCACAACGTGAAATAGACTTCCGCCGCGGCGGAAAACCCGATGAGCATAGCGTAATTGGTCGGCGAACTTCCCCTCGCCAGCCTGAGCGCTTCCGCCGCGTGCAATTTCGCCTTTCGCGTATCGCCGGTCTTCAAGAGCGCCAGGGCAAATTGGGCATTCGTATTAATGGAGGAAGCGCGGTTCGGAATCTTCTCAAGGATCTGCAACGCCTCCTCCAGCATCGGGATGGCTTCCGCTTCGTTCCCCAACCTCACGCTGTTTGCCGCAACCCCAGCCAGCCCCCATTCGATATGAAGCGGGCTGTTGCGTTTCCGCGCATCGTCCAGCAACACTTTTTGGAGGTTCAGTCCAAAGTCGATGTCGCCGGCAAGATACGCGCTCTCTGCCAGCAAGACCGTGCTATCGCCCCACTGGCGAGAATCGCCAAGTTCCTCGCACAGCATTTTAGAGGCGGTCACCTGTTTGCGAATTTCATCCCACTGCCCCACGCTCACGCGGTACACGCTGGTCACCACGCCGACCGTAATGAGGTTCGACGGCTGGTTGACCTCATTTGCCACGGTCAACGCGCGATGCACGTATCGCTCCGCCTGCGGGTGCAAGCGGGCAAACCCGGACAGCACCGCCATCCCCGAATACGCGTTCGCCAGTTCGGGTGAAGCGCCGGCTTTCTCTGCCGAGTTGAGGAACTGCAAGATCGAGTACATGATCGGCAGGGTTTCGTTCGCATAAAAATACATTCTGCCGATCAATTCATATAACCGCGCCAATTCCAGGGATGCGCCCCGTTCGCTTCCGCGCGCCGAACCGATCCGCGATGGGACATACCAGTGAAAAATCTGGCGGATGACCGGCACGATCAACCCCAGGGCAAACTGCCACGGCGACTTCGGCAATGGCTTGCCCAGCGTGCGAAACGCCTCGCGGATATTTTTCTCGCAATCCGGCAACAGCCCCAAACCGTAATACGCCAGCCCGATCTGCCCGTACCAACGCGCCCGTTTCACTTTGCGGTCGCGGGTTTCGTTCGCGCCGGCAGGTTTGGGAAGGCGCGAGTCCCAGGTGAGCGCGTCTTTGAAGAATTGGATCGCCTCGCGGTTGGCATTATTTTCCACTGCCTGCGCGCCGGCTTTATCCAAATATTTCACCGCTTTCTCGATGATCTGATGATTCCGCGAGGTTTCAGGCGTTTCAGCCGCTTGCGACCAGTGATAAGCAAGCAGGGGATAATACGAATCAAGGTTGCCTTCATTGCTGGTTTCGATCCACTCCGCCACCGATTGATGCAGTTGCCGGCGTTGGGAGAACAACATCAAGTTGTATGCCACCTCTTGTGTGACCGCATGCTTGAAAATATACGCCAGGTCGGGCGTTTCCGATTCGACCAGCGTGAGGCTCAAGCGCGTCAGCGATTCCATATATTCGCGCAAAGCGGGCTTGTCCGAATCGATCGGGTACACGGCTTGAAGCACGCGGAAGGCGAATATGCGACCGATCACGCTCGCCACTTTGAGGGCAAGTTGTTGCGAGGGGTCGAGGCTGTCGATACGGTTGGTGATGGCGGCTTGGAGCGTATCGGGCAGGGTTAATTCGGAGAAGTTCGTGAACGATTCGTTGATCGTCGCCTCATGCTCACGGACGATTAAGAAGCCGCTCTCGCGCAAAGCATACGCCAGTTCCTCGGCAAAGAAAGGATGCCCCTCCGACTTTTCGCGGATCAAACTCCCAATGGCGGGCGGTATGGATCGCACGCCCAGCCGCTGGCAGACCAGCGCCTCCACGTCATCGAGCGGCATGGCTTCGAGCCGAATCAAGCGCGCGCCCGGCGCCGCGAGGATCTGTTTGAAAATTTCAGGCAGGGGTTCCGCAAGCGGGCGGGTATTCAACGTCAGCAAAAGCGGGCGCACTTTTTGTTGCGCATCGACGAGCAACGCCCAGGATGCCGAATCGAACCAATGCAGGTCCTCTATCACGATCAAGAGCGGGGCATCGCTCGCCACCTGGTTGAGCAGGCGCGTCAACAATTCGCGCGTGTTGCTCGCGCGAATTTCGCCCGCCATGGCGGAGGTGAGTTCGTTATCCGGGATGGGAACAGGCAACAGCACGTCGAGAAGCGGAGCGTAACGCGCCAGATCGGGGTCGACGCGGGTGAGCGTCTCGACTACTTTTGTATGAATCAGCGAACGGTCATCGTCGCTGAATTCCTGTTGTATGGTGATCTCATCCACGCCGAGGATGCGGTGAAAGATGGGCCTCCAGGCGTGATAGGGGCTGTTTTTTTCGATGGCATCGCCCTCGCCGCGAAACAGATTTACGCGCAGGGTTTCAGCCTGGCGAATCAAATCCTCGAACAAGCGCGATTTGCCGATTCCCGCCTCGCCTTGAAACACGATCGTCTGGCGCGGCGCGCCGCGCGATAGTTCTTGCAGGGCGTTGCCGAGCAGAATCTTTTCATCCTGACGCCCGATCAGTTCGGTCTTCGAGCGGATGATACTGCGCTTCACGTCCAACGGGTGGAAGACTTCCACCGGCTCCACGCGACCTTTGACCTGTTGGGGCCTGATCGTTTGGAATTCGATCGCGTCTTTTGCGCTGTCGTAGGTGGCGCGGTCGCATAGGATGGGTATCTTGTGCTCGCCAATGATCTCATCCTGAAGCCTCGCCGCGCCCATTAACCGCGCCGACATATTCACCGCATTGCCGATGGTCGTATATTCGCGGCGTTCTTCATTGCCCACCGAACCGCAAAAAATACGCCCCGTAGCAACGCCAATGGAACTGCGCACGCCGAGCGCGTTGAGCTCTTTACGGATCATGAGGGCGGCTTGCACTCCGCGCGCGGGATCGTCTTCGTGCGAGAACGGCGGCAAGCCCAGGGCGGCAACCAGCGTGATCCCTTTATCGTCTACGTTAATTTTGTTGATACTACCCTCGTAGCGATACACCGAACGCTGGAGCAGGCGGGCAATCTCCTGAGCAAATTCCAGTTTGGAAGTTTGATCGAGGTCGGGCAGGTTGATGAACAGCACGGTTACGCGCCGCAGTTCGGCGATCCACGCAGTTTGACCGGCGGCGAGACGGTTGATGATCGCGCCGGGGATATAAGGACGCAGGGAATTTTCCACGCCGCCGGGAATGGTCGGTTTTTCTGGGATGTTGAAGATCGAAGATGGTTTGTTCAGCCCATCCAGCCGCCCGCCCTGGGCTATTGTCTCTTTCAATTCAAATTCGATAGGTCCGCCAATGCTGTCATTGCGAATCAACTTCCATGCGGAGGGTGTGATGAGTATCTCGCCGGCTTGGGCGAGGTTGTTGGCGATGCCCACTTCCACGAGCGGGTTGCCGGTGAGCAGGAATTCCCAGCGGTTGAACACGCCCCCCACGTGGGAGGTGGTGATGTTCCCCATACTGACCGCAAGTTTGAGGTAGAGGTTTTGGTCTTCAGCTTTGTAGTTGGTGAGCTTCTCACGGACTTTGAGCGCGCATTCGGCGGCGCGCATCGTCCACTGCCACTGGTCGGCGCGGGTGGGCGAGCCAGCCGTCCCGTCGTCTGAGGCGATATTCCAGACGGCAATCACCGCGTCGCCGGCAAACTTCACCACATCTCCGCCATATTCGTGGATGATGTCGATCAGTTGCCCGAAATATTCGTTGAGAATGCGCGCCAGACTCTCGACGCCGGTCGGCCCTTTTTCGGCGAGGCGTTCGGTCAGCAGGGTAAAACCGGAAATATCGGCGAATAAAACTGCCGCTTGAAACTCCTCCGTCGCCGGCGAGTCGATGGGAACAGAGTCGGCAACGATGCGTTTTTGAATCAGTTTTGGGACGTAACTTGCGAGAACTTCCGCGAGCGCGGGATTAGACATGCGGAAATGATACCGCCGCATCACCCGTTTGCACAGGGAAACATGCCGGCAGGAATGTTATGTTGTGATGAAAGCGCCCGCCTCCTCGTGAGCGCGAGAAGGCGGGAATTTTTCGAATGGGTTTAGTTATCCGGATAGAATGCGTGGATGTTTGTCATTTCACAGCGAGTGCCGAAATCCTTATTCGTGCCGGAAAGCAGTGTAAGGCCGAGATTGCCGTTCAGGTTCTTGCTTTGCGAGAGAGTGTATTTGCCGATCATGGCATCATCGACAAGCACGTAGGCGATACCATCGTTGACTACCAGCGTGAAATCAGCTTCGACGGGCTGGTCGGCGGGATTATCGAACTTCACGCGCCCAGTGCCGCTGGTTACACCGACACGGCGGGAGAATCCGGCAGCAAGGTCGGCATAGAGCATAAGCACTTGTGTGCGGTCAAGAAAAACCGCGTAGTGATCGCCATTGTCCTGCGCGGCGAACACAAAACCGCACCCTGAGATATCCGCATTTCGATACGCGCTCGACCATTTCAAGTGCGCGCTCAGGGAAAAGTTCTGTGCCTTTTCACTAAAGTGCCAGCGCTGATACCACCCAAGTTGCGCCCATTCTTCGCGGAAATCATCGTATTCTTTGAAACTTCCCTCCGCGCTGGAGAGATAGCCCTCTTCCACATATTTCTGCGCTTCCGCGAGGATCTCCTCCGCTTTTTGGGTCGCCGCCAAATTGGGAGTGCGGGTAGGGCGAGGGGTGTTGGTCGCCGTGGCGGTGGCTGTTGGAACGAGCGTTTGGGTGGCTGTAGGATTTGGCGTGCTGGTAGCTGTTGGATCGGCGAGAGCCCCTCCGCAGGCATACGCCGTCACGCTTAGGATAAAAATGAAGAGTAGAAAAGGATTCGATTTGAAGGGTCTCATTGAATTCTCCGTTTGGAACAAATATGATGTGCCTACAGTACTTCTCCTGACTGCCTAAGAAAAGTTTTGCGCCGTCACAAACTGCCAAAATCACTCAGTATGAATGAACTGTTCGATAATTTCTTGATTTGCAACACGGGCATTGTCTTCGATCTGTACCTCCCGATCGGGTTTTTAACATAATATGACACGTTCGATAAAATTTCAAGAGGAGGGTCGTTAATAAAGAGTTACAAGCCTAGATGCAACACTGCCCACCCTTATATATGGCTACATATGATCCGTTATAAAATGGCTTACAATACAAACACAGCCTCAAGGAGACGACCATGCAACTTTCTGCAGACGTGCAACAAAAAATATTGGATTTTCAACGCGCCGAGATCACCGAATATCACATTTATAGCAGGCTTGCGAAACGGATCAAGTCGCCTGAAAACGCAAGGCTACTGGAAAAATCTCGCAGGACGAACTGCGTCATTACAATGAATGGAAACAGCACAGCGGCGCTGATGTCCAGCCACAATGGCTCAAAGTGTGGTGGTATTACTTCGTCAGCCGCGTGTTCGGGTACACGTTTGGCGTCAAACTCATGGAACGCGGCGAGGAGAAGGCGCAAAAGAATTACGCATCCGTCGCGGAGGTCATCCCAGACGCGGCGCGGATTCAACACGAGGAAGACGAACACGAGGAACAGTTGATCGCCATGTTGAGCGAGGAGCGACTCGAATACGCAGGCTCGGTGGTGCTGGGACTCAACGACGCGCTCGTGGAACTCACCGGCGCTCTCGCGGGACTTACGCTTGCCCTGCAAAACGTGAAGTTGATCGCCCTTTCGGGTTTGATCACGGGCATCGCGGCGGCGATGTCTATGGCGGCGAGCGAATATCTCTCCACGCGTTCGGAGAACACAAACAAGAATCCCGCCCGCGCTGCGCTCTACACGGGTATCGCCTACATCTGCACAGTCTTCCTGCTTATCCTCCCATATCTTTTGTTCGAAAATTATTTTTTCGATCTGGCATGGGCATTGACCACCGCCGTGATCATCATCGCCGCGTTCAATTACTACATCTCAGTGGCGAAAGATGAATCATTCCGCGCGCGGTTTTTGGAGATGGCGGGGCTGAGTCTCGGCGTGGCGTTGTTCTCATTCATCATCGGGTATTTCATTCGGATGTGGTTGGGAATCGAGGTGTAACGACAAACTGAAGTTTGTCTTACGGGCAATATGAAAATTCTCACAGTAGACATCGGCACAGGCACGCAGGATATTTTCCTCTACGATTCGAATCTCGACCTCGAGAACGGATTCAAACTCGTCCTGCCTTCGCCGACCATGATGGTTCATCGCCGCCTCAAGCAGTCGCTTCTTTCGCGGACCCCGATCCTGCTCACCGGGCATCAAATGGGAGGCGGTCCTTCGGCGTGGGCAATCGAAGAATACGCGCGGGCAGGGATTCCCGTGTACATGACCCCGTCTGCGGCGACGACGATCAATGATGAGTTGGAGAAGGTGGAGGCGTTGGGGATAAAGATAGTTGGAGAAGATGAGGTTGAAGGTTTAAAGTGGAAAGTGGAAAGTTTGGAGTTGAGGGATTTTGATTTTGAGTTGATTTCCAAGACGTTCAGGGATTATGGTGTTTCACTTGATGACTTATCTGCAATCGCGGTGGCGGTGTTCGATCATGGCAATGCGCCTGCGGGGGTTTCGGATCGGCAGTTTCGGTTTGATTATTTGGATGAAAGAATAAAAGCCAAGAACTCACTTTCTGCGTTTGCTTATTTATCACACGATGTTCCAAAAATAATGACGCGCTTGCAATCGGTTGTCGATTCGGCGGGAGAGTTGCCATGTCCGCTGGTGGTGATGGATACGGCTCCCGCGGCGGTGTTTGGAGCAAACTTTGATCCTCAAGTGACTGCGCGGAAAAAGAAAATCATTTGCAACGTGGGCAACTTCCACACGCTGGCGTTTCGTCTGGGCAAAAAGGGGATCGAGGGAGTCTTTGAGCATCACACGGGCGAGATTGATTTGCAGAAACTCGAACAGTTGATTCATAAACTTGCAGATGGTTCCTTGAAACACGAAGATGTCTTCAATGACATGGGTCATGGCGCGTTGATGTACACCGATGAGGTGTTTGAGTTTGGGAAGGATGAATTCGATGTGGTGGTGACGGGACCGAGGCGGAGCATGTTCTCCCTCACCCCTACCCTCTCCCACAGGGAGAGGGGGAGTCTGCGACCGTATTTTTCTGTCCCGTTCGGGGATATGATGATCGCGGGGTGCTTCGGTCTGCTGGCGGCAACAGGGGAGGTCCTGCCAGGGTTGGGCGAGGCAATTCAAAGGTCGTTGAGAGGCGAGGGCAGGCGCGGAGTCGCTCCGTGGGACGCGGGATAAAACAGTTGTATAATTCACAGCATCAGGAGTATTGACATGGAAACTGTCACGCTTGAAGTCCCCGAACCTCAACTCGTTGAATGGGTGCGGCGTTTATCACCCGCCGTCAAACAGTCCCTTTTGCGCGTCTTGATTCCCGAAATGGACTCGCTGGAGCAATTGCTTGAATACGGCGATGACCGAATTCGAGAGATTGCCTTGCAACGCGGCATGGACTGGGATCGTTTGAACGAAGAGCAACGCGAAAAATTGGTCGGCGATATTTTGCATGAGGCTTGATGGCGGATCGCGTTGTTTTCGACACAAGCGCAATGATTTCGGGTCTATTGTGGAAAGGAAAATCCTATCATTGCCTGCTGTTGGCGCGGACTGGGGTAATTCGATCTGTGTATTGCAATCCGATGCTGGCTGAGCTCACTGAAAAGTTACGCGAAAAATTCAAGTATACAGAAAATCAAATCCACACGGTCGTTGCCGATATTCGTAAATATGGGGAACAGGTTGAAATACCCGGAGAGTTGAAAATGGTTCACGCAGATGCTGATGATGATAAATTTATCGAATGCGCGATTGCAGGGAATGCATCCTTTATCATATCAAGCGACAACCATTTGCTGACGATTGGCGAATATCAAAAAATCAAGATTCTTTCGCCTGGCGAATTTATTTCTCACTTTGCATAAAGCAACAAGCGGGCAAGCGTGGCATCGCGCCGTGGGATAATCCAGCATCGAGGAGTCAGGTCATGAAACAACGTTTACATCTTGTCACTTTGGGCGTGAGGGATTTCGAGAAGTCGAAAAAATTTTACGAGGAAACTCTCGGCTGGAAGCCAGCCAGCGCGAGCAGTGACGATGTCGCTTTTTTTCAGGCGGGAGGCGTTGTGTTTACGATTTATCCGCGCGAGAAGTTGGCAGAAGATGCGTTGACATCCGCAAAAGGGAGCGGCTTTGCAGGGTTCACATTGGCATACAACGCAAGAAGCGAAACGGAAGTGGACGAGATCATCGCGGACTTGAAATCAAAAGGCGTGAAGATCGTGAAAGAACCGCAGAAGGTCTTTTGGGGCGGGTACAGTTCTTATTTTGCCGACCCCGATGGGTTTCTGTGGGAGGTGGCGTACAATCCGTATTTTTCATTCGATCAAAGTGGAAATTTGCTGCCTACCTGATAGTTCTAAAAATAGGACCCAGACACTTGCGCCGAGCGCCAGTGCGGCGTGAACGCTGAAAACGCTGATCAATGTTTGCTTGTTTTTTTGAAACCTCCGCGTTCATCTGTGTTTCTCAGCGCCCAAAAAAAGAAAAGTGTCAGGTGGCTAGGAAATTTGACGTTGGAATAAAACATACAGGAGTGACACTCTCATGATTGCCAGGCGAATTACATTTTGTTTCGTTTATATTGCGTTCGCGTTGCACCTTATTGTTGCATGTTCCTCCCCTGCTCAGAATTTACAGGGCGAACACTGGACGATCTTTCCTGAACAACAAGCAAGAAAATTAGGCGTCGCTGGTTGGGTAACAACGAGTGGTCATACCGCTGACTATTGGACGCCTGCTCAAGAGAGCGTCTTTGCCCTTGAAGATGGCGTAGCCGTTTTCCTGCAAGAAAATTCAGATCGCTTTTATGAGCAAGGAACGCCTGTTTGGGAAAGACTCGATGAGTACAACCGCCAATACATCGGCATCGTTCTGGATGAAAAGCGAATCGTCTACGCCAATTTCTTTTGCAGTAGTTTTGATATCGATTGGCGAGAGGAGTTTGTTATGGTGCTCGATGGCGGCGATTGTTTTTTTCAATTCAAGTATGATGTCGATTCGGATACCTTGTTTGATCTGCAAGTCAACGGAATAGGATAAACAAGCCGACGCCATCGTCAACGCTGGCAGTACCGCATAGCCCGTGTTTATGAACACGTGCGCGGCCGCAACCTTACAGTGGCGATGGAATATAATGCGAGAGTCTGCGCAATCGGCAGGCAGAAACGAGCGCAACATGGCTTCTCGGGCAAATCGCATGTTGACGGTGGCGATCATTTGGATTGTGATCGTATTCGGTTGTTACTTCTTCACTGTGGCGTTCCCCGGACTGGGGACGAAATGGGAGCGACTCTCACCTCTCCCCGAACGAGCCATCACCATCGAATTGACCGATTTCGGGTTGATCCTTGCCGCCACGGAAAGCAGTAACGTGTATAGAAGAGGTCTGTGGGCTAATGAGCCATGGAAGTTATATGACGAGGTAACCGAAGACATGAATGCCACACCCTGCCAACTCGACGATCAGAGCCGATTCAGCGTCTCTTCGCCGCCAGGGAAAGTCGTTGCGCGCTCAAGCAGGAACTGCGTCGTGTCTGCGGAGAATTCGGCGCATGTGGAAGTGGCGCTGCTCGAAAACGGCGAGGTCTGGCTGTGGACGTATCTGTATGGCGGAATTGGCGGAGCATTCACACCGTTGCTTCTGCTTGCGGGAGGCGCTTTGGGGGTGATCCTTTTGGGGCTCGGTGGGATCATGAAGTTTTGGGAATCATAAGACGACGAGATGTTTGAACTATTCACTGCTATTACGCGCCATCCCGATGGTTTGGATAAAACCAGACTTGATTAACGAGAACCTTCGGGACGTTCTGCGTACGGCGAGCTGTTCATTGAGATTCTCATTGCCTTTGATTGCAGATTTACGCCAGACCGAAGCGGCATCAACTCTTCGATAAGAACAATGGTGATCGATCATCGCCACCTTGCTCTTATGCCGGATACGCCAAGACCCGATCAACGATAAAATCTCCTACTGAACTTGTCGAAAATATTGAGATGTGGATTGATGCGACCGATTTTTCCCTATGCGCTCCGCCTGCTGGGTATTCTTCTTGCGCCGCCTCTGCTGACGCTGATCGTTTTAACCTGTAGACTGCCGATAACAAGTTCGGGAGCGCTGTATCTGCTCGTCGGCTCACTGCTTGTGCTTGGATTGATCGCTGTCCCTCTGTCATACAAACAATCCCTGAAATTGATCTTCGCCGGTGCGCTCGGATTCTGTCTAGTCATCGCCGCCCGATCGATTCTCATGGGGCAGAATCAGTCATCCGAAATTCGCATGGTCACACTGCCCGAAGGGCACGGTCCGCGCTGGCTGGGTTCTATCATTGACGAACAGGACGCTCTCATTTTTGGCGAGGAGTTGTTTCATTTCATTGGAGGCGATTCCACTCGCGAGCATGAGGGTCTTGTCCCTGCTTTCGAGGCGGCATACTCCGAGATGAGAACTCAAGGCATGTACCCATCTCCTATCATCAGCACGTATCTGAACCTTCAACAACCAGACGCCTTCGATGCGGTCATTATTCAGCCGCGGGAACAGCCGACATTTGGAGTGATCTTTCTCCACGGCTTCATGGGAAACGTCACAGCGCAGTGTTGGGAAATTGCGCAAGCCGTAAAAGACATCGGCGGCATGACCGTTTGCCCATCCACAGAATGGACAGGTCAATGGTGGAAACCGCGCGGTCATCAGATCCTGAAACGTACTTTTGAGTATCTTAGAAGGCAAGGTATAACAAGATTCTATCTCGGCGGTTTTTCCAATGGGGGCTTCAGTATGGGGCGTTTGGCTTCCGAATTGGGGAACGAAAGCGGACTTGTCGGCTTGTTCTTTATTGACGGCTTCACGAACGGGACCGGTGTCAGAGGGATGGGTTTGCCTGTTCTCATCATTGAAGGCGCGCGCGATGAACGAGTCCCACCTGCGATGGCGCGTCAATTTGCGGCGGAGGTTGGAGAGTTGGGAACCTACGTGGAAATAGATAGCGATCATTTTCTGATCGTGAAAAAGCCCGAGGAAATAGAGAACGCCATCCATACATGGCTGAACGGGCAAATGAATCCTTGATTGGCACATGAGATCATATTACAAGTAAATGGTTCGGTTCTCCAAGGAATTGGTCCACGAAGCCGACTGTAGACCAGGGCGGAATTCTGCATGTTCGGTAGCGCCTTGACAAATAGACAAACTTCCATATAATGTCATATAGAAGATTGTCTATGTTTCATTGGAGTTGGATTTAA
This sequence comes from Candidatus Defluviilinea gracilis, assembly GCA_016716235.1. Classification (NCBI taxonomy): domain Bacteria; kingdom Bacillati; phylum Chloroflexota; class Anaerolineae; order Anaerolineales; family Candidatus Villigracilaceae; genus Candidatus Defluviilinea; species Candidatus Defluviilinea gracilis. The sequence goes on along the minus strand of JADJWS010000001.1, from coordinate 1,926,859 downwards.
TCAAGTTTTCAGTTCAATTGCACGGGAAGATTCTGCAAAATTTTTAGAAAAGGAGGAACCATGGAAAGAGGGTTGCTTTTTCTATTAACCCGCGGCGCATCGCTTTGCGGGTTCTGCAAATGCAGGCGCAAATCCGAAACGCCGCGAACGACGGACCACTTCTGAACGCGCTTTGCCTTTCCTGCCTGACACGCAAGGCTCAGAGGCGCGTGTCGGGCTATTTTTTTGCCATTACACATAGACATACATCTATATAAAGGACTTCACCCATGAACCTGTTCGAAACATCTCAGTTTGCCTTCAGTAAAGCCACAGAGACCTTTTTCGGTCTTTGGCCCCTTCTCTTATTGAGCGTTGTCATCAGTGTGGCGCTCAAACTCTTCATAGACCAAGACCGCGTGGCGGCCTTCCTCAAACGCAACCAACGTAACAGTGTCGTTATGTCCACCGCGCTCGCTGTGGCTACCCCATTTTGTTCGTGCGGCACCACAGCTGTGGTTCTCGGCATGATGGCTTCCACCATTCCATGGGCGCCCATTGTGGCGTTCCTTGTCGCATCTCCGCTGACCTCTCCTCAACAAATGATCTATAGCGCTGGGTTGTTTGGCTGGCCATTCGCCATTGCCTTCATGGCATCCTCCATCATTTTGGGATTGACTGGCGGAGCATTCGCCGGATTTGTCGAATCGCGCGGCTGGCTGAAGGATCAAGCCCGCCTCTCTTCCCAACGTGAAACTGCCTCGCCAGCGCTTGAGCCACTTCCCCGCCCCGGCAAACCAAAGGTCACTGTTCGGGCGACTTTGCGTGAATTTTTTGAGGTGTCGTGGAAATTAGCATTGATGTTCTTTGGCTTCTCCTTCATTGGCTATTTTCTGAACGAGTTGATTCCGCAAGACTGGATTCAAAATGTTTTCGGTTCCGGAGAGACCTTCAGCATTCCACTCGCGGCATTACTCGGAATTCCTTTCTATCTCAATACCGAGGCTTCCATGCCAATCGTCCGCGCCTTCATGGATTCGGGCATGAGCGAGGGGGCAGCGCTGGCATTCCTGATCACGGGCGCAGGCACGTCCATAGGCGCGCTGACCGGCGCGCTCACCATTGCCCGCTGGCGTGTGATCGCCATCGTGCTCGGGACATTAGTCGCCGGCGCGATCATCATCGGGATGGTATACGATCTGCTTACCCCACTCATCATGATCTAGGAAATCACAATGCAAAATATGAAAGTGAAACGCGCGATTATCGTCGGCGCTTCCAGCGGTATCGGCGCGGAACTGGCGCTCACACTCGCCCGCGAGGGATATCAACTCGTTTTGCTGGCGAGGCGCGAAGAGAAACTCAAAACGCTTTGTCAGCGCATTCGATCCGAGATTCGGGAAGGACTTGCTCGCTTCATCGTTCACGATGTTACCGATTTCGATTCCGTTCCGATGGACTTTCTACAAGCCATCGAACTCCTCGGCGGATTGGATTTGATCGTCTTCAACTCGGGAGTTCTAATCCCCACAGGAAAACACGAGTTCAATTTTTCGAAAGATATGGAGGTCATGCAAACCAACATTCTCGGCGCGATGGCATGGCTCAATCAGGCGGCCGCCTATTTTCAATCGCAAGGCCGCGGGCAGATCGTAGGCATCAGCTCGGTCGGCGGCGAGCGCGGACGAAGCGGCGCGCCTGCCTACAACACATCGAAAGCTGCGTTCAACACCTATCTCGAATCGCTTCGGAATCGCCTGTCCCGATATGGCGTGCATATCTTGACCGTAAAACCGGGTTTTATTTCCACCGACATGCTTCAAAATGCCGGCGCAAGTTTCTGGGTTGCGCCGGTAGAGACCGCAGTGTCGGATATCTGGCGCGGAATCCGTCAACGGCGGCAGGAGATATACACGCCCGGTCGTTGGAGATGGATCGCATGGTTTTTGCGCCATGCGCCATCCTCCCTGATGAGGCGGCTGGCGGTCTAGTACTGCCACAAGCCCAACAGAGCATCATCCAACATGATCGAGACCATCAATCAGCCTGTGGAACTCGGATACTACAACATCCATAATGAGAATGAAGAGTCAGCAAAAATCCTCATCTTTCGGTTGAAAAAAAGATTCTTTTCGAGTATTCTTGAAGCATCGACGCGCGAGAAGAGCCGCGCTCGAGCCAACCAAGGAGAAGATGCAATGACCAAGAGAATCGTTCAAATCGCGCTGGTTTTCATGCTCCTGATCGCGTCCTTCGCTTCGGCGGGAGGAGCGCGGGCGTGGGCGCAATGTCCCGCCTACGTCACCGTCCAATGGGGCGACACGCTCGGCGGCATCGCGCTGACGTGCGATACCACCGTGGACGCCATCCGCGCCGCCAACCCCGGGCTGGGATGGTGGCTCTACGCCGGGCAGACGCTCTACATCCCCACTGGATATTCCCAGCCGCCCGTTTCACAACCGACGTATGGCGGCACCTACACCGTGCAATGGGGCGACACCATCGGCATTATCTCCCAAAAGACCGGGGCAAGCGTAGCCGCGTTGCTTGCGGTGAATCCGCAGATCACGAATCCAGGTCTCATTTACGCGGGACAAGTGATCTACCTGCCTGTCGGCGCTGGCACGCCTCCGCCGAATTATCCCCCGCCGCCTCCGCCATCCTCCCCCACCCAGCCTCCAAGCGCGGACTTCTTCAAGCTGGTGAAGATCACGTACAAAGACGGGTTATACATCCGCAATGCGCCCGGCGGGACGAAGATCCTTTCCTCCGCCATGCCGAACACGTATTGGTACGTCAACACTAGCAAGGTACAACGCCTCGCAGACGGCTCGGTATGGATCGAGGTCAAACTCGGCGAACAGATCGACGGCTGTTGGACCGGCTGGATGCTGGTGAAAGATTTCCTCGGCAGATACTTTACCTCGCCAAAAATCGAGTGACGTTTCAGGATTTGTAACTCACCTTACGCGCCGTCCCGTCAAACCTGCGGGACGGCGCGTAACATCAGGCACGAGGACAGGGAGAATCAACTACTTGCATGATTCGCGAGAGATTCTTATAATTTGATCCAAGCGAAAGAGAGACCCAATGGAAAAGTTAATCACTGAAACCGTGGGGAACGAACCGTATCAATACTATCCGCTTGGAGAATACGTTGTCCGCGCGCCTGGGGTTTGTAATGGGCGTCCCACGTTCAAGTACACACGGATCGAGATCACTGGAACATTAGACCGTTTAGCCGCAGGCGAGAACATGGACCAAATCGTTGCGGGGTACCGCAATACAATTTCGCGCGAGGCGGTCATTGAAGCAATCCAACTGATCGCCAGTCAATTCGTCAAGTCATTGCCTCAATTGGAAACAGCCTGATGATCGTCCTCGACGAACAACTGTTGGGTCGAAATATCGAAGAACAGATCGCTCGCTGGTATCAGGGAGCGATTTGTTTCATTACGGACTTGCGTCCTAACACGGTCATCAAAGATGACGCCATACCAAAACTCCTTCAACAGGAAAATCAACCCACCTTCGTCACGATCAACGAACAGGATTTTTGGCGAAAGACTGCAATCAGCGGGCAATTTTGCATGGTCTGCTTTGCCCTATCCGATTCGCGCGCGCGTGAAATCCCGCAACGGCTGAGGAATTTGTTCGACCATTCGTTATTAGATTCAAAACAGAAACATATGGGCAAAATGATTCGAGTTGCAGAAAAAGAAATTAGCTACTATAGCGCAAATGATATGACCGTGAGAAATTTATCACCTCATTGAAAAACACAAAGGAGACCCATCATGCCTGCCCCCCTACCCCGCGCAAAAGTGAAGAGGAACCAAACGTGGAACGCTGAAAGCGTGTTTGCATCCTCAAGTCAATTCGATGCTGAGGTGAAAAGTATCCTCGACGCGCTGCCTTCGATCCAGAAATACAAAGGACATCTCGGCGATAGCGTGGATATGTTCCTCGAAGCGATGAACGCGATGGACGCGCTCGAACAACGCTCGATGAAAGTCCGCGTGTATGCGACGATGTCGAGTTCGGTGGATGCGAACGATGAACAGGGCGCGGCGATGAACGGGAAGGCGATGTCTGCGCTGGCTCAGGTGGGCGCGGCGGCGTCCTATGTGGAACCAGAACTCCTGTCGGTGGGTGAAGCGAAGTTGCATCAGTGGATCCAATCCGAGGCGCGGATGAAAGTCTACGAGCATTTTGTCAACGATCTCTTTCGCAAGCAGGCGCACGTCCGCAGTGCTGAGGTGGAGGAGTTGATGGGCATGTTGCGCGATCCGTTCGGCACGGTGCGCAACACGGCGAGTTTGTTGGCGAATGCCGATTTCAAATTCAAGCCCGCGAAAAATAGCAAAGGCAAAAAAGTGGAGTTGACCCAAAGTACGTTCGACGCGATCCTCAATGAGCCAGATCGCAAGGCGCGTCAATCGGCGTGGGAAAATTACAACGATAAATATCTTGAAGCAAAGAACACGCTGGCGAGCAATCTCACCGCGTCGATCAAAGCCAACGTGTTCAACATGAAGGCGCGTAAATTTAACTCCGCGCTCGAAGCCACGCTCTTCAACGGCAATGTGCCAATCGAGATGTTCCATAATCTCATCAACATCTTCAAAAAGAATTTACCGCTCTGGCACAAGTATTGGAAAATTCGCCGCAAAGCATTGGGCGTGAAGACGTTGAATCCATATGATGTGTGGGCGCCGCTCACAACGAAGACTCACAAAGTCTCATTTGAAAAAGCAGTGGATTGGATCTGCGAGGGACTCGCGCCGATGGGAGAGGAATACGTCCGCGTCATGCGACGGGGATGCCTGAATGACCGATGGGTAGATTGGTCGCCCAACGCGGGCAAACGACAAGGCGCCTTCTCGACGCGCGTGCCAAGCGACACGCATCCGTTCATTATGATGAGTTACACCGACGATGTGGGCAGTATGAGCACGCTCGCGCATGAACTCGGTCACTCGATGCACGCATATTATGCGAGCCGCGCTCAACCGATGATCTATTACACCTACCCTTCGATCATTTCGGAGACCGCGTCGAATTTCAACCAAGCGATGACGCGCGCGCATCTGCTCAAGACGAATCAAAACAAATATTTTCAAACCGCCCTGCTCGAAGAAGCCATGGACAATTTCCATCGTTACTTCTTCATCATGCCCACGCTCGCGCGCTTCGAGTTGGAAACGCATCAGCGCGTGGAAAAGGGTCAGCCGCTCACGGCAGACTCGATGATCGAACTCATGGCGGACTTGTTCAGCGAAGGCTATGGCAATGAAATGAATCTGGACCGTCAACGGGTCGGCATCACGTGGGGAACTTTCACCACGCATCTCTACATTGACTTCTATTCGTTCCAATACGCCATCGGCATCTCTGCCGCGAACGCCATCGCCAAACGGATTCTCGACGGAGTCCCGAACGCCGCGCAAGATCACATCAACTTCCTCAAGGCAGGTTCATCGAAATCGCCAATGGATGTGTATCGCGTCGCTGGGATTGATATGACCACTACTCAACCCATCGAGGACGCCTTCGCCGTGCTGGAGGAGTATGTGGATCGGCTGGGAGTGTTGACAAGCAAGTAAGCGATCAGACCTCCGAGGTTTTGAAAACCTCGGAGGTCTTTTATCACTTGACAAATAGACAACCTTCGATATAATCTCGCGCAGAGAGAGTTCTCATCATGAAATTCGATCCCGTCCTGTTTGCCAAAGCCATCGCCGACGATACGCGCCAGAAGATCATGAGCGCGTGTTGTTGTCGCGAACTCTCGGTCAATGAGATCGTTGAAAAAATCGGCTTCACTCAACCCACCATCTCTCATCATCTCGCCATCCTGCGCGATGCCGGTCTCGTCAACGTCCGCGAGGAAGGCAAGCAAACATTCTATACACTCTATCAGGAACGTATCGCCGTGTGCTGTGGTCAGATCATGCTCAAGTTCGCGCCCGAATCGGAGACCACGCTGACCGTTAAACAGACCATTCAAAGCTAAACGCGGGATGCCATCCCAGGCGGCATCCCGTTTATTATGCAAAAACATATAGATAGGCTTCGATACAAGGAGACAAAATGACTACGAATACTTCCATTCACGATGCCGTCCGCGAGCATTACGCGGAACGGATCAAGAGCAACGCTTCCTGTTGCGGAGGCGGCTCGGCTTGCTGTTCCACATCCGAGAGCGCCCTCTACCCCGCCGAATTGCTCACGACCCTTCCCGAAGGCGAAACGGCTGTCAGTTACGGATGCGGCGACCCAATCACGCTCGCGTCTCTGCAAGCGGGACAGGTCGTCCTCGATCTCGGCTCCGGCGCGGGGCTGGATTGTTTTTTTGCGGCGAAGAAAGTCGGCGAGACCGGTCATGTGATCGGCGTGGACATGACGCCTGAAATGATCGAACGCGCCAAATCCAGTGCGCAGCGGATGAACCTCACCAACGTTGAATTCCGACAGGGATACATCGAAGACTTGCCCGTCGAATCGAACACGGTGGATGTCATCATCTCGAATTGCGTGATCAATCTTTCACCGGACAAGTCGAAAGTTTTCGCCGAAACGTTCCGCGTACTCAAGCCCGGCGGCAAACTGGCGGTTTCAGATATTGTCACCGAGGGTCTATTACCTGAGGCGGTAAAACAAAGCCTGAGCGCGTGGGCGGGATGCGTGGCAGGCGCCGTGCAAGCGGGCGAATATATCGGCATGATGGAAGCCGTCGGCTTCACGGATGTTTCGGTTACGCCGGTGTTCTTCGATAAAGAAACTGTGGATTCCGCGCTCGATGAAATGAAATTGGACGTGAATCAATATCCGCGCGAGGCAGTGTATCGGGCGGTCTACAGCGCGAAGATTACCGCTTACAAGCCCAAGTGATTTCCCTTGGAAAAATCATCCACGAAAGGAGGTGAACGATATGGAACTGGACGTGATCTGTGACGAAACCTGTTGCGGCGGTAGTGGCTGTGGCGGCGGGTGTTGCTAACTCGCACATGAAAAATAACAGGCTGAGGAGTCTAGAGTCTTCAGCCTGTTTGATTTTATGCTGTTCATCCATCAAGGTGTGGTGGTCTCGAGAAAGAGCGACATGAATGTCGCGTTACGGAAATCAAATCAGCATTATTTTTTCGGGCGGGGTTTTGCGGCGCGTTTCTTTTTAGCGGGGATTTCAGGCTGAACAGGGTTTGGGATCTTCGGCAGGGTATCGAAATCGGGCAGGATCACATCCACATCGCGGATGGCGCGAACGAAGTAACCGGAGAGTCCCACTAGCGTGCCAGCCATGCCACAGAGGAAGATCATCAAGCCGAAGCCGGAACCGGGCCCCGTGCCGACGATCCAGCCGAAGTAGCGCGCGAGTTGTCCGCCCGCTTGCATGGCGGGTTCAAAGATTCCTTCGCCTAAAAAACCAGCCACAAGGGGCGTAAGAGGTATCATGGCTTGCGCTAAAAATTCACTGGCAGCAAAGACGCGTCCTTGCACGTCGGGGGGAACTTTCGCTTGCAGGAAAGAATCTAGCGAAACATTGACCATCGGTTCGAATGCCGCATCGACAACGGCGGCGATTACCCAGAAGACCAATATTTTTCCGATGCCCAGAAGCGACAGCCCGAACAGGCTCGACAACACCCAGCCCAAAATAATAGCGCGCACCGGGCGTCGAATCCCGCCGAGGGTGGTGAGGACAATTCCTACAGCCAGCGCGGCAAATGCCGCGGCAGATTGCGCCGTGCCCGCCGAACTGGGGTCGCCGCCTGTGCGGAGCGAGACCATGGTGAATAGGGATGTGACCGAAAGCGCAACCCCGGAGAAAAAGTTTCCAAAGAAGAAAATGAGCATTACACCCAACAAGCCCGGGCGTTGAAAAATATAACGGATGCCGTACATCGCTTCTTTGAGGAAACCGTGTTGCGCGCGCTCCCCTTCCTCGGTGTGCGGGGTTAGCGGAACGTCGACGCTTAACAACGCTGTGATGGAAACGGCGTACGAGAGCAGGTTGACGACCAGGATGCCCGCCAACCCAATGGACCGAAACAGGAACACGGCGAGCAAGGGCCCAATAATGCCGGGCGCGCTATCGAGCAGGGCAAGGAAACCGTTGGCGCGCACAAAATATTTTTTCGATACCATTGTGGTGATCGCCGCAGAGTAGGATGGCGATTGGAAAGCATAGCCGATCCCTTGTAACATCCCCGCCAGATACAGATGCCAGATGGAAAGAGTCCCCGCTCGCTCAAAGACCAACAAAAGCACTGCCGCAATGAGCGAGAGCACATCGTACACCAGCATCATAGCTTTACGCGGATAGCGGTCAACAAATACGCCGGCAAAAAGGATGACAACAAGGTAGGAGGCGAAGTACAACGACTCCCACGAGCCGAGAGCGTTGCCGCTCGATTCGGTGTTGCTCAAGATCCACGCGGGGAGCGCAAAAAAAGCGATGGCGGAGGCGGTTCCGGAAACCATCTGCCCAAACCAGATGATGAAGATCCCTCGCAGTCCCCGCGGACGCTGGAAGGGCAAAGCCCAATTCGATAATGACATCTGAGCGGGAGAATAACACAGCCCAAAAAAGAAAACAACCCTTGACCAGGGTTGTTCGTTGTAAATTCCTTGTAAAATTTAACTGGCGTCAAGCCATCTGCCCGTCTGTCCTTGCAAGGCTGTCGTGGTCAGGCAAAATGGTTTCGGCGTTGCGGATGGAATTGAAAAAGTAACCAGCCAGACCGGTCAATGCGGAAGCCAGCCCGCAGAAAACGATCAAAGTTCCCATCCCGGCTCCCGCTCCCGCGCCAACGAGGTCGGATAACGCGGAAGGCAAACCGGTCCCCGCCATTGCGGCGGGTTCAAGCACAAAGTCTGCAAGCGCGCCGCCGATGAGCGGAGAGATGGGATTGGTAAGCCATGCAATTAAACGGCGGGCAGAGAAAACGCGCCCTTGCAGGTCGGATGAAACTTTCGATTGCCAGATGGCTTGGTTGGATGCGTTCACCAGCGGGCTAAAAAGCGACGCCAGCGCAATACCCACGATCCAAACGGGCAACCCTCCGGCAAACCCAGCGATTGCCATGCCCACCCCGCAGAGAATCCAACCGAAGAGCACGCCATGCACGCGGCGTTTGAATCCGCCCCACGCGCTCATGAGAACGCCTCCCGCCACAGCGGCAATGGCTCCCGCCGATTGAACCGTTCCGAACGCCAGGCTATCGCCGCCCGCGCGCGTCAGGATCATGGGCGCGAGAACGGTAAAGCCGATGCCCGCGAAGAGATTCCCAAAGAAAAAAACCATCTGCAAACCCAACAGGCTGGGGCGGGCAAAGATATATTTGAACCCATACGCGGCTTCGCTGAGAATTCCTCCAGCCTGCGATTTCATCCCTTCTTCCGACCGCGCTGGTTGCGGAATATGGACAACCATCAACGCGCCTATAGCAAACAAAAAAGTGATCACATCCAGAAACAAGACGCCCGTGAGCGTAATCATGGGCAATAACGCGCCAGCCAAAATTGGCGCAATCACCTGGGGTCCCGCTTCGATCAGCGACATCATGCCGTTTGCCTTGCCCAGTTGTTCCTTCGATATCATTGTGGAAATTGCGGCGGAATAGGCGGGCCATTGGAATGCCATGCTCAACCCATAAATAATAGACGCGCCATACAAGTGCCAATATTCAAGGATTCCCAGCGCTTGCAACACCAAGATGATCATTGTGGCAATGCCTGCGCCAACGTCGCTGACCATCATCATCATCTTGCGGTTGTAGCGGTCCACCCACACACCGGCGAGCGGTGAGATCAATAAAAATGGCGTGATGAAGAACACCTGCATCGTCCCCATCGCGAGCGCGCTGCCGGTCTCATTGAACATGTAGATGGTCAACGCAAACTGACTCATCGAACTGGCAAGCACCGAGACGATCTGCCCGATCCAGACGATGGTAAAACCGAACATGCCGCTTGGGCGGTTGGATGTGTTCGCCATGCGCGTTTCTCCTCGATTGAAGTTGCTCCGGCTACTCGACGTAAATCTCCACGTGTTCGCCGTCTTCTCCGTCGGTCACGTCGATGATCTTGCCGGTCATGCCCGAGCGGATGGCTTCCATCACGTTGGACATATCGACGCCTTCCACCTCGGGGGCAAAATGCGCGCCGATCTTCAGACCCGCGTCTACCAACGCGAGCGGGATCTGCACCGAAGCCTTCGACCTGCCCGTGCGCGTGTCGGTGACGCGGATCCTCAGCCACTTGGCGCCGCCAGGCATCCCCGGCGCGCGAGGCGCAAGCGGACGTTTGGCGCTCAACGCCGCGAGCAGTTTCGTCCCTTCCTCCGCGCTGAGTTTGCCTTCCTCGATCATTTTCAAAATTTTCATTCGTTCTTCTGTCGATGCCATGACGACCTCCGTTACGACCCCAGTTCAGGGGTGAGGGTAGATTCTTTGACAGGTTCTTCCGCTGTAGTTGCCGACGTCTCCAATTTTGGAAGTTTGAACTTCAACCAGATCGGAACGACCGTCAACAACAGGGCGATCGCGGTGATTGTAAACGGGAATTGCGGGCTGACACGATCCCATAATTGCGCGCCGATCCACGGGGCGGGGAGCGAAACGATGCCCAAGCTGGTGCTGAACAATCCAAACGCCGTTCCGCGCAAATGTTGCGGCACAGATTTGCTGATCAACGATTGATAGGCGGGAGACATGAGACCGACTCCCGTTCCTGCCATGCCCCAACCTATGAAATACAATGCCGAATTTCCCTGCGGGATGTTGATCAAAAGAAACAACGCGGCCGCCATCAGAATCATACCAGAGGCAATCCCCACGCGCTCGCCTACTTTATCCGAAAGCCAGCCGCCGGGAATCATGGTCAACATCATACTCAAGCCGAATAATGAATTGACCCAGCCGATCTGCTGAATACTCAAGCGGCCGAAATCCTGCATGTAGACCGGGAACAAGTTCCCTGAGAGTTGAAACGAGACATCGCGGAAACCATCGGTGATCAAAATCCATGTCATGAGTCCGCCAGAGAAGATCAAGCCGAACATTGCGCCGAGGTTCGATTTCAACCCGGCGAGAGACAGCGTCGGCTTGGAGGTCTGTCCCTTCGCGGCTTCGCGCGCCATCCCGATTCTCATCACCGCGCCGATCAAGTAAAAGATACCCGCAGTGAGCAACATGAATTTGAATCCATAAGAACCAGCCAACCACGCGCCCACCGGCGGACCGACAACCATCACAATCATAAAGATCGCCTGCGAAACGCCATATACTTTGCCGCGATTCTCCTCTGTGGAATGTTCCGCAATGAACGCGTCGAAACTCGGTCCCACCAGCGCGCGCGCTACCGAACCGACAGCCGCCGCCAGCAACAGCCAGTGCCAGGTATCTGCCAACACCAGCGGAATGAAACCGATCACGCCGAACACGCTTCCGATGGCGATGGCGCGCAAGCGCCCGAGCGAATCAGAGACCCATCCGCCGAGGATTTGCAACAACAGCGGCACAACTTGTGAAAGCGTGAAGAACAAACCGATCTGAGGAATCGACGCCTTCAAATCCTTCAAGTACAACGGCAACAAGCCATCATACATGTTCCCACCGATGTTCGCAAAGATCATCGCGGTGAGGAACAAAATTAGCAAGCCGCTCAACAACGGTTGTTTTTTTACAACATCTGTCATTTCAACTCCTAGCCAATATAAACCTGCACATGCGTATCGTCATCGTCCACGTTGACCATCAACGGCTCGTCGGAGGTCATGGCGGCTTCCATCAGATGCGCAATTGCCCTGCCTTTGCCTTCACCCATGCCTTCGATGTTCTGACCAAACGTGCTGAAGAACCAACCCAACAAGCCCAGCGGCGCGGGAAGACCCAACGTGATACGCCGCGGTCCATCACCGGGCTTCGCGTCGCGGCGATCCACATCAACATAAATCCAGCGCGCAGAGCGCCCGCCCGAACCGAGCGCGATCAACAACACGCCCAACATCAATGGAAGAATCATGCAGTAAAACCAAAAATTTACGCCGGCATTTTGCTGAATAGCATAAATCGCCCATGCGCTAAACACAGTGACAACAACACCCACCCACAACGGGATCAACGCGAAGCGACGCGCCCGCATTTTGATCTGATCGAACTCGGGAGCCGCGGTTCGCCTCGTCTCGCCCGACGCGTCGTTCTCCCAGCCTGAGCTTGGTTCGGGCTGGATGACTTCCATCTCAGCCCCGGCGTCTTCCGCGTCCTCATCGAGGGCGCGCATCAGGCTCGCGGCATCTTCGGCAGAGATCTTCCCCTCTTCCACCATTTGCAAAATCTTCTGGCGTTCTTCCGATGACATTATTTACCTCCATCGAGGGCGTTCAACAGTTCCTCGGCTTGCTGGGCGGTGATCTTTTTCTCGGCGAGCATTTTCAAAATCGCCATGCGTTCCTCCTCTGAAACCGGTTCAGAGGGAGGTTCGGGAGGAACCGGCGGTTTCGGCGCGCCTTTGAAATCCCAATTCCAACGACCGATGACCAACCCTCTTTTTGCATGACCAGCCTGCCGCGCCGCGTGACGCTCCGCCCGGCGCACCGCTTCATCTGCCCGTTTGGTTGCGCGCGCCGTAGCCTGCTCCACCTTGCGTGAAATGCGTTCGCCAAAATCGGACCAGTCGAAGTTCAGGCCCGCAAAGTTGCCCCACTCGTCGGCTGATTCGCCGGCGTCGGCGCGGTTCGAAACCCGCACCTCCCCGCCCGCATTGAGCAAGAGCTTTGCCGCGCCATTGCCAAGCACAACCACGCGCTCGGTCGAATCATCGTTTTGGAAGCCGTTCCAATCCATGTAAATTTCATCGGCGCGGATATCGAGCGTGGCGTTCGTATTCTTCGGCAGCACCACTAGAATATCCTCCCCGGCATTAATGGAGTACTCAGCCTCCGACTGCGGGTCAAGGTAGACGACCACATCCTCCCCCACATTGACCCGCACATCGCCGCGCGTACCGCGCAAGGCAAGATCGTCCGCCACCGAATCGAGAACGACACTGCCGTCCACGCCATGGATGGAGGCGTCGCCGTGCAAGTTGATGACGCGCAAGTTGCCTCGCACCCCGCGCAGGGAGAGATCGTCAGCCAGCATTTCAATCGTCACATCGCCATCCACTTCGCGCAGAGACGCGTCGCCGTGAATGTTTTTGACGAACACGTTTCCCCGCGCATTCGATAGTGAAATATCGCCCTGAATCGTATCGATCGAGATCGAACCGACATCACGGACCGACAGATCGCCGCTCACTTCTTTGAGTTCGCATCCCCCGGCGACACCTCGCAGCGACACATCCCCGCCAACTTTGACGAATTCGATGTACGCTGAGCGGGGAACGCGTAAGGATAGATCGTCGGTGGAGGAAACGGTAACAGCCTCACCCGTCGATTCGACGCGGACTTCTTTATCGTCCCCTTTAACCAACAGCTCGTTCCCCTCCCAGCCGACAACGCTGAGATCGCCGCCAGCCAACTCCACTCGTATTTTTGTATTGCCAGAAATGGGGTATGAACGCGACATGGTTTATTGCTCCTCTCCACGCAACATACGCATGGCTTCATCCGCTGAGATTTTGCCGGATTCCAGATCTTCGAGCACAGTGTTCCGTTTTTCCGGGGTGATTTCGACAGGCTCATCCTTGCCCGGTTCATACCCGAGCGCGCGGATCACCTCGTGCAGTCGGTTGCGGATGGTCGGGTAGGATAGGTCAAGTTCTTGTTCCATGCGGTTGATCTTGCCTTCGCAACGGACAAACGTGATGATGAAATCGAGATGTTCGGGCGTAAGGTGAGCGATCGGTCCGCCGCTGAAACGACCCTCGATGGAGGTATCGCATGTGGAACAGTGCAGACGGGCGATCTCTAGTTCAGATTGGCAGACCGGGCATCGAGTGGGCGCAGAATACATTTTGAACCTCCAGATTTTTTCTATACCGTATCAGGGATGACCTGCGATTGTGCTTGATCGCCCCGGCGGCGCGCAATTGCGCGGTTGAGATTGAGGAAACCAAACGCGGAGAGTACGCCGATGAAACCGGCGATGTACCATAATTGTTCCGGGCGCGGTCCGTCGATGATCAGGCCAGCCAGGTAAGGTCCAATCATAAAAGGGATGCCCCACGCCAAACCGGCAACCGCCATGTAGCGTCCGCGCATCTCTTCGGGCGCGAACTTGGCGGTGATGGCTTGTTGCACCGGCGCGGTGATCATTTCGCCGATCGTAATGACAACCATTGCGACAATGAACATTGTATAACTGGAAACGTATCCATACATGCTAAAACCAATCGCATACAAGAAGGTTCCCAACGCCATCATCAGCATGGGCGGATATTTCTCCACACGGCGCGTGATCGCAAATTGAAAGAGTACGACCATTGCGGCGTTGATGCTAAGGAGCAATCCGTATTTGGTGGGGGGTGTGCCAAATTGATCCCGCAAGTAGACGCCTAATGTGGTGTTCATGTTCATGTAAGCCAATACCTGCAAGACCACAAATCCGAGGAAGAGCATGAAAGCCAGGTCACGAAACACTTTGCCGTAGCCGGCAAACGTCTTGGCAACAGTTTCTTGAGGAGCGTCAGCATGGCGCTGCGGCTTGGTTTCCGGCAAAAGAGTGGCGACCAGCACAACCGTAAGCAGGGAAATGACTGCATCCGAGATGAATAACAGCAGATAGGAAACACCCGCAAGCAAACCGCCGATGGCTGGTCCGATCGTAATCGAGAGGTTGAAGGCAATCCGCAGGATGCCATACCCCGCGGCGCGTTTTTCTTCCGGAAGAATATCGGCGACCATGGCGTCGCGCGCGGGTCCAGCCACATCCGTGAAAATTCCGATGAAGAGGGCGAGCGCGAAAAAGGTCTGAAATGAAGCGGCAAAGCCCATGGCAACCAGGCTGAACGAGGAGGCAATCAGCCCAAAGATAATGATTTTCTTCCGTCCGAAGCGGTCTGTCAATGCGCCGCCGATGGCATTCCCGGCGAAACTGGAGAGGGAGAAGGTGGCAAATAAAATGCCCACATCTGCCATGCCAACGTTGAATTTGCTGGTAAGATACAACGCAAAGAACGGAAAGATCAACGCGCCGCCGACTCGGTCAATAAAGGTGATGAAAACCACCTTCCAGAATGTCCGCGGGTATTCGTTGAACGTGTCGATCGCTTTCTGTATTTGTGTTTGAAACATGATCAATCTTTCTGAAGTTGGAGCGGTTCGGCGTCAAAAGAAAACCACACATCTTGATTCTTTTGAAAACCGGGTGAAAATATCAATATTTTTATCCTGATCTTCATAATTCATAACTGCATTTTACCCATTATTCATAAATTGTCAAGGATAAATCAATAAAATGAAACAATGTTTTGAAATATTGAATTTGTCGTAAAAATATGAAAATTCTGGAGAAAACATGATCCGTTCGCTATATTACTCACCAGGAAAGCCTATACGCAAGGATATTCCCCCTCAGGAATTTACAAAACTTATCCGTGATCGCCGCTCGTTGCTTTGGGTGGATTTCGTCAACGAGCCGGATGAAAACTCCCTCCCCATTTTGCAGGGCTTCGGCTTTCACTCGTTATCCATCGAAGATGCTCTGCAACAAACCCACTCGCCCAAACTGGACGACTGGGGAAATTACCTCTACATCGTCATGAATTACATGGACGTGAAAGAGAACGGCAAACTGTGGGAAAGCGATGTGGACGAACTGGATATTTTCCTCGGACCCAACTATATCGTTACCCATCACGAATTTCCAATCCCCGCCATCGATGAAACTTGGGCGTCGTGCGACCGCGATGTCCGTAACGTGCAAGAGGGTGCCGATCACCTGCTCTACAAGATCATGGATTTCCTCGTGGCAGGGTACATGCCCACCGTCGAGCGGATCGACTCCGCGATCGACGAACTCGAAGACCACATCTTCGATAAACCCTCGCCTCGAACGCTGGAGAGGCTGTTTGCCCTCAAACGCGTGTTACTCGCCATGAGGCGGATTCTCCTCCCACAGCGCGAGGTCTTGAACAAGCTCGCCCGCGACGATTATCGCGTGATCGATCCCAAGGACCGCATCTTCTTCCGCGATATTTACGACCATCTCGTCCGCCTACACGATCTGAATGAAAACCTGCGCGACCTCGTCGGCGGCGCGTTGGATACGTATCTCTCCGTGGTCAACAACCGCATGAACGATATTATGAAGACCCTGACCATCATCACCACCATTTTCATGCCGCTAGCATTCGTCACAGGCTTCTTTGGAATGAACTTCTTCGAACCCCAGGGAAGATTGACCAACTGGACAACCAACCCCATTTTCTATATCACGCTGGCGATCAATGTGCTTTTACCCATCGGCATGTATCTCTGGATGCGCCGCCGCACGTGGATCTAGCCTGTAACCTTGCGCCTTCAAAATCGGGCTTGACACAGAACAGGCGTTCGGGTATTATTCATAGCACAAATGAGCGAAGAATGCCCTCAATTGGGCTGGAGGTTGCTATGATGATGGTTCGAAAAAGCAAAGGTTTAGGCGAACGCCACCAACGGATTTTGGATTTCCTTGCGTCGTATCAGCGTGAAAATCGCTATCCGCCTTCCATCCGCGAAATCGGCGAGAAGACCGGCATTACATCCACGTCGGTTGTGAACTACTACCTCGACCAACTCGAGAAAATGGGAAAGATCGAGCGCGACCGCAAGATCTCGCGCGGCGTGCGCGTCTCCGGATACCACGCTTCGGCAGACACACTACGGGTACCGATTCTCGGACCAATTGCGGCTGGCATCCCCCTCCCCGAACTTGACCCCAACGTCAGCTTCATCTCCGACAACGAAGCCAATGCCGTAGATATTGCGCGGACTCTCCTCCCTTCCAAAGAAAAGGGCGACAATCTCTTCGCCCTCGAGGTCAAGGGAGATTCCATGATCGACGCCATGATCAACGACGGCGATATCGTCGTGATGAAGCCCGCCAGTGAGGCGCGCAACGGTGAAATGGTCGCTGTGTGGCTTCCCCGCGATAACGAGGCAACTTTGAAATACTTCTTCAAAGAGAAGGAACGCTTCCGCCTGCAACCAGCCAACCCCACCATGAAGCCGATCTTCATCAAAAAGTCTGAGCCACTGGAGATCAAAGGCAAGGTGGTCATGGTCATCCGCAAAATGGAACGACCGCTCGCTGCGTAACATAACCCGCTACCATCAAAAGAGGCGACTCAACCGAGCCGCCTCTTTTGAATTGCCTCTCCAAGAAAACGACTGGTTTTTTATGCCAGTCGTTTTTTTACATTATTTGAGTTTGATTCGTCCGCTTGCTGGTTTGGCTTGTTGTTTGCCAAGCCCGAATCCTGAGCCTTGTTTCCTTCCGCCTGCCAGGTTGGCGATGCCGCCAATGAGTCCGGGCAGGAATAGCAGAGCCAGCAAGCCCGCAAGAATGGACAGGAACAGCGGTAATGAACTAGCGGTAACTTCCGGCAACACGCCGCCGGGGGTTGTAGGTCCCTTCCGCAACTGTAGGCGCTCCAGTCAGCGCAACTGAGAGGTTGCGGTTAACGCCATCGCGCAAAGTAAACGGAGATACATATGTGACCGCATATTCGCTTTGATATGCCTTGCCGGTTTGTTGGTACAGCGCGGTCAAGGTGGCGGCATCCGTAACATAGGCATATTGGCCACCGGTGCGACTCGTCAAGGACTGTAGCCCGGCTTCGTCGATGCCAGCCTGCCCGGTGCCCGATGGATCGCCGAAGCCGATCGCGGAGACGGTCAATCCGCTGGGTCCAACATTGCTGACGATGCTCTCTTCCGTGGCGACGCTTTGATTATCCAAACCATCCGAAAGAACGAGGATCGCTTTACGGCCCGAGATACCTTCGAGCGCTTTGGTGGCTTCCATGATGCCTTCATACATGGCGGTATCACTGCCGGTGCGCAGACCATCGATGGCGGCGGTCAGCGCGGATTTGTCTGACGTGACTTCTTGAATTCGATACACTTGCGTATCGAAGGCGATCACGCCTGCCTGGTCAACAGCGCGCATTCCGCTGATGTAGGTCTTTGCCGCGTCTTTGGCGGCGCCGATCTTATTTCCCTTATCCATACTGCCTGAGATGTCGATCACCAGCATGGTGGTGATGGGAATAGCCTCGCCACCCAGCGCTTCCCCACCGCCCCTCACGTCTGTCAACTGCATCAGTTGTCCGTCTTCATGAATCTGGATGGTCGACGGGTCTATGCCGACGGGTTCGCCTGCCGCATTCGTGGCAGAGAGGTACACGGTGACGTTGGGGAAGTTGGAATTGTCCACTTGCGTGATGCGCACTTGCGGGGTTTCAGGCTCCTGCGCGTACACCGTCAGGGCGGGAATAAAAATCAGGGTGAGAATCAGGCTCACATTGAGAGAGAAACGAACGATCCTACTCATGTTATCTCCTTTCGTGGTAGACCAGGTCGGTATTGCCCATGCGAATCTTCTGTCCATTTGTCAATTGCGCGATTTCGATCTTTCGGTTGTTGATAAACGTGCCGGCGAGACTCATATCTTTGAGCGAGAAAGCCGCGCCGTTTCCGGTGAGCATGGCATGTTGCGGGGCTACATCGGGGTCGGGCAAAACGATTTCCGATTTGAGGGGCGAACTTCCGATGGCGACGGCGGGACCGCCTGCGCGCATGAATTTGTCGAGGATGAACTCGGTTCCTTTGAGTTTGCCCGATGCCACCTCAAGCCAGGCGCGCGAGAGCAGGACGACGATCAACGAGATGAAGGCGCCTACCGATGCGCCGAGCAAAACCAAACCGACGGCTTTGCCGGTTAACGGGTCTTGCAGGCGGCTGTGTACTACCTCCAGCAAGATGCCGCCCAACACGCCGCCCAACGAGCCGCCCAGCATGCCTTTCCAAGCTTGTGATTTGCCAACGATGCCTTCGGCGAGACCGATCAATAGACCGAACACGCCCCAACCCAGCGCGCGACCAGCAATGCCCGCGCCGACCGATTGGAAGAGAAACTCGCTCAACGGTAAACCAAGGGCGCCGGCGCCCGAGCCGAGTAATCCGCTAAATACTCCGGATTTGATGGCTTGCACCGGGTTGCGTGTGACCGCGCCTTCGGTGAGACCGATGAACAGCCCCACGCACAAGCCAACCAGCGCGCCGACAACCGCTTCGCTGAGATATAGGTTCGAGGAGAACGAAAGACCGATCTGATCGCTCACCTGCCAGCCGAACAATCCGCCCAATGCTCCGAGTAACGCATAGTAATAGGAACGCATTCGTCTATTCATAGGGGGTACCTCCTTGGTCTTCATTTTCAGGTTTATGCAAGTTCTGCCAGTGGACGACGCTCCTGCGCCCATTGGCTCCATCCATTTCGTAAAACCCAAAGTAACGGGTGGGGTCGAGCGAACCGTCGTTCTGGCGGATGAAAAACCCAGCCACCGAGGAAAACGGCTCTACAACCAATGCCACCTGCCACGGGTCGGGGAAAAAATTATTGTGCAGGAAGGTATCGTAGTGCGAGAGGAAAACTCCCATGCGCGGGTGGGTGTGATACCACCCCACAATTTTTTCGCCGGGGTAAAGGTTTTCAATTTGATCATGAACATCGAGCAGTGTGTCTTTGGTAAAGGTCAGGTAGACCGCGCCTTGCCGGGTATGGCGGGCGGGGATCATGTGATTGATCACAATAAATTGACTGCCACCGGGTGTTTCTTCACACCACTGACCGATCAACACGCCGCCCACTTCCACCTCCGCGCTCTCTGCATGAGCCGTGATACGGAAATATGCGAGCCGGTTCAAAAAGACGGCTACGGTTGGCTGAAGGTCGCCGCGGTCGAAGGGAGAGTCCCAGCGTCGGGCAAACTCCATTGGCGGCGGTGTGGTGTCGGGCTTTCCAACTTCGGGCGGGGCAATTCGAATAAGGGCTGGCATAGGTGTTCTCTTCATGAAGGTAATCAGTGGAAGGTTGCGCGGACCGCTCCGCTTGTGGCGAAGCGGTCCGCGCGCAGGGAAATTACCCCGCGGTGACATCGGCGGTCATCATCAGACGGTCGCCTTCAGGGATTCCTGCCTGGGACAGGGTCTCTTCTTCTTTCAATTCGCGACCCAGCGCTTTGCTATCCAGGCGATAGGACATGGGGCGACCATCCGGACCAGTGACGGGGAGTTCGAGCGAGGTCGTCAACTCGGGGATCAACTCCTTGACCGCCACCTCAGAGGGTACCTCCGCATTGCGGCTACCTCCGGAGGGAAGCACGATCGTAACGGGAATGTCTGCCATTGTTTATCTCCTTTCTTGCTAAGTATGGTTTAGGCTGAACCACAGCCACGTCAATGTTCCGCTATTGCGAGGCAGTGCGCACTGTCAACGCAATTTAATTTTGGGTTTGTCGATCGCTTTCGGCGCGGCAGGCTGAAGTTTCACCTGTACGGCTGGTTTGCTCTTCGCCGGTTCGGATAGATTCAGTTTCACGCGCTCCGGTCGCAACAATTCACGATGGTCCACCGGGAAATCGTTGGGATGTTTCTTGCGATATTCACGGCTCCAGCGCGCCGCTTCGGCGTCCCAAGGGAAGGGCGGTTTGGTCGGGTCGTCGTGGAAGTTCTTCCACTGGAGCATTTCGCCAAGCATCAATACGAGCCTGTCAAGCGAGCGGCTTGCCGCCCACCATGCGGCGTCGATACACACGCTGCCGTTGACGTGGTTGATATTCGGATGCCAGATCGGGGTCAACCACTTCATGCCGGGCCAGCGTTGCGGGTATTGATTGTGCAGGTAAATTTCCACTTGATGATGCTCGGAAAATTTCGGGTTGCCCTGCCGGTCCACATTCGAGATGCTCTTACACTTGAAGGTGACGATGTAGCGCTCCGGCGGCAAGTTCGGGTTCGGAGAGGAAGCGACGAAGGAAATCAAATCACTGCGAGAGGACAGTTCCATCATCAATTCATAGTCGCCGCGCAACCGCCGCATCCGCGGGGTTTCAGCCACCGACATCGCGCCGGCGGTAATATCCGCCGTCAACATCAAGCGATCATGATCCGGGATACCGGCCTCCGTGAGCGTTTCGTCTTCTTTGAGTTCGCGCCCAAGAGCCTTGCTATCTGCGCGATAGGTCATCGGGCGCCCATCGGGACCAACGATTGGGAGGCTTAATACCGATACAAGCTCGGTCATTAGGTCTCGCATTTTCACATCGGCGGGCACCTCGGCGGCGCGCGCGCCTCCGCTCGGCATAACAAGAGTTACATTCAGATCAGCCATAATTCAACCTTCCAATTCAAGAATTTAGATGCGGCACCTGGCAAAAGCCGGTG
Source organism: Candidatus Defluviilinea gracilis (assembly GCA_016716235.1). Classification (NCBI taxonomy): domain Bacteria; kingdom Bacillati; phylum Chloroflexota; class Anaerolineae; order Anaerolineales; family Candidatus Villigracilaceae; genus Candidatus Defluviilinea; species Candidatus Defluviilinea gracilis. Next base: position 1,905,507 of record JADJWS010000001.1, on the reverse strand, counting down.
ATCGCCCAACAATCCGCGTGATGAAGTGTGTGACACACGTCGCATTCCTGCACGCCGCGCGCATCGTTTCGAATGACAGGGTCGAGACAATACGGACAGCGATGCTCCTCCACCACCGCCAACTGGATGTTCGGTCGACGCCGCGAACGGCTCTTTCGTGGAGAACTTGCCTTCGCCGCCTTCCGCACCTCGGTCCTGCTTCTGTTCTTCGTGCGGATGCGGGGCCTCGGCGGCGCGCTCGGCGCAGGACTGCGAAACCAGGTGACAGGCTGGTGGACGCGCGGCTCGCGCGATTCCACCGGCGAAATACTCACGCCGATGTTTCGCGGCTCCACCTCGATCTGCGCATGACCCAGCGGCTCCACCTCGATCACCTGCCGCGACGACTGCCTCCAAGCCTGCAAAGACAGCAGGGTCAACAACAAACTCACGGCAAGGTGCGCCGCATCGCTCGCCTCCATTTTGCTAACATCAAACAAGGTCAGCGGGTCGAGGTCCAAGTTGCGCAGTTGAGTTGATAACGTGCTGTCAAAACTGAGCCCGCGAATCTGTGTGGAGGCGTCGCGCCCAAACCTCAGGGGACCAATGCCCAACACCGATTTTGTCAACGATCCGATTAAGATCATTCCAACGAGCATTGCAAGGATGGCAGTGATATACTGCGCCGCCAAGTTCCAATTGCGATAGACGATGCGCGAGCCATACCCGGCGACCAGACCAATGCACGCATCTGCAAAAAACGTGGGGAGAAGCAACGGCAGGTTACGACCAAGGCGGAACCACAGCACAATACCCAGCGAAACGTTGACGACCAGCAAGATCAAGATCGTCAGCTTGCGCATGAACGAATCGGATTCTCTTGCATACATAGGAGCATGAATGGAACTCATCGTCGCGGCATGGGTCGCCATCGGCTATTCCTTCGCGGGCTTCGGCGCATCATCTGTTTTGGCTAAAACGATCTTCTTCGATGAATGTCCTTCGCCTTTCGCCTGAGCCCTGGCGGGTTGGGCATCGGCAAGTTTGACGAGGCTCTTCTTGCGGATATGAACCGGCTCGGAGGTCACGGGTCGGATAGAAACAACTTCTTGCGCCGCATGATCCTTGAACCGAATTCGGTCCCGAACCGCGCCGCTTACCGGGTCCATACTTCGAATCTCATCCTTCAACCGCACGCGCCCGCCGATCTTCAAAGAATCTGCGCCAGCCAGTTTGATCGTCTGTTCGAAGTGACGGAAGTGAAGCGCCTCCGGCAGATCGCCGGTCAACTCGTAGAAGCGGTATTCCATCCCGTTTTGCGCGCGGATGATATGCAAAGACGGGATGCCCACGCTTGCCAGAGTCCGATGCAGGAAATTTTCCTCGCCGGTGATCATGTGCGTAAAGCTCGCTTCGCGCAGGGTGCCGCAGGTTGGGCAGTGCCCCGCCTCGAAGGTGATATCGCTCAGCGGTTTCAGCACATCTTCTTTCGTTTGGCATTTTGGGCATTCCAGCGAGGTGACCAGTTCCTGATCGAGTTCAATAAAGGCATTCTGTCCCAGGTCGGCGCGGGCAATTCGAAGCAGGTCATGAAGCGTGGCGCGTTCGGCGCGCGCAGGGAGTTCGGTAATATCGCCATACGTCCAGTGGCTTTCGCAATCTTCGCGCGGCACGTAGGCGGTCGTGTGCATGTGATTGGTGAGACCGTTGAAATGCGTAACTTTGCCCGGCTCCACTGGCATGCTGTGAATCAACTTTAATCCTTCCTGCGATTGCATGCCGCCGATGATCGAAGCGATCGTCGGCGTCGTTGGCACTTTGCCAAGCAAAACATTCTGCCGCGCCAACAATTGGCAGGAATAGCGCAAAGACAGATCGCGCAAAGCGGCTTCAGTGAGCGTGCATTCGTAGCACGCGCCTTCGCCGGGGACGAACACGCGCATCAGCCCAAGCAGTTCTTGAATCGCGCCGTCCACCCAGGATTTGTTCATCCAATAACAGAAGCGGTTGACCGCCAGCCGCGCTTCGCGGTTATCGAGACAGCCGATGATCACATCCATGCGGCGGATGACCCCCAACCCCAGACCGGTCGTCACATCGGCGTTCAAATATTGCACCCGCACATCCGGGTTCACCGACTTCGCGCGCGCCGCCGCCACTTCGGCTTTACTGCGATTGTTATCTGTTTCGCGGAACAACACCGAACGGCTAAGGTTGGCGGCTTCGATCTTGTCGAAGTCGATGATAAAGAGATTGCCCACGCCCATCAGCGACAGGTTCTTGATCACTTCATTACCGAGCGCGCCAGCGCCGATCACCAACACCTTCGCATTCTTCACTTTCTCGCGCTCCCACCACGAGATGAACTCAAACGTGCCAAGCCGATCTTTTTGAAGGTTGGGAATACGGATCGGCTTCTCCGGCGAGACCGGGATTCGGCGCGGGCCCGTCAACGGCTCGCTCGCCGCAGGATTCGACGCTTTCATATCCGCGCCTCCAGCCAGTTCTTTTGCCTGCATAATGTTCGACTCCTCGATCGTTCGCGCAAACCACCCCACATGCGGGCGCGACTCAACCAAACGACTTTCTTCCATCATCTTCAACGCTTCGCGCAACGTAGTGCGGCTGATTCCCAACTGACTCATCAACTCGCGTTCAGGAGGGAGTTGCGCGCCCTGCGGCAGTGTGCCATCCAGCAGGGATGCGGCAAGCCTGCCCGCCGCAGTTTTGACAAGTGACTTCTGTGAAATTTTTTGTATTTTCATATTTTTTTCTCGTGGTCTTGTGGTCAGACCAATTGCAGCCATTATAGGAATCGCAAGATCGAAAATCAACCAATTTCGTAGGACATGTGTCGTGGCAACGCGCTTGCAGAAATGAAAAGACGACCCGATGGTACTGGGTCGTCTTTCCTTGGTCCTTCTTATGAAGAAGGGATTTTCTTACTCGAGCACAACGTTCGCGCCGGCTTCTTCCAGTTTCTTCTTGGCTTCGTTGGCGGCATCCTTGCCCACGCCGGCAAGCACTTTCGAGCCCGCGGTTTCCGCCATGGTCTTGGCTTCGCCGAGACCGAGGTTGGTCAATTGACGGATCACTTTGATCACGTCGATCTTCTTCGCGCCGGCATCCTTGATGACCACATCGAATTCAGTCTTCTCTTCGACAGGTTCAGCGGCAGCGGCGGCGCCGCCAGCCACAGCGGCAACAGCCACCGGAGCGGCGGCAGAAACGCCCCACTTCTCCTCGAGTTTCTTGACGAGGTCAGCGGCATCGAGCACAGACAGTGTGGAGAGTTCTTCCACGAGTTTATCGAGCTTTTCAGACATTTCTTAATACTCCATTACTATGAGATAGATTTAGTTTTATTGCGCAATAAACTTGCCGATTACGCCGCGGCAGATGCCTTCTCGGAGAAAGCCTTAATGACAGCCGCCAAACCGCGAGCGGGTTCAGCGATCGTGCGGACCAGTTTGCCAGCGGGCGCCTGCAACACACCCAGCAATTGGGCGCGGACAACAGGCAACGGCGGCATATCCGACAGGGCTTTCACCTGCGCGGCATTGAGCGATTTACCGCTCATGAATCCGCCTTTGACCTTGATAAAATCCTTGCCTTTCATCGCGTCGGTCAGGGCTTTCGCGGTGGAAGCCGGGTCGGTAAAAGCAAAGGAAATTGCCGTGCTTTTAATAAGATAATCGGCCGGGAGTTCCATTCCGCTTGCGGCAAAAGCGCGACGGGCGAGAGTATTCTTCACCACGTGGAATTCACCGCCGGCTTCACGCACCTTGGCGCGAATACCGTCCAGATCTTTCATCTTGGCGCCGGTATATTCCACAAGGATCACCGCCTGGCTCTTCTTCAACCACTCATCGTAGGTTGCCAGCACTTCCCCTTTACGTTCTTTTGATACTGCCAAAGGACATTCACCTCCTTTCAAAAAAGTCTTTGCCACGCGCGCGGCAAAGACTTCAGCAAACCCCAACAGGAGGGATGATATGCTTGTCGTCTTCACCTGGGCAGGACATTAAGCGGCGCTCGATAGATGAGCAAAGCGGAACTTTCCCGCTCGCGTCGAAACCGAACGCCACACCCGCCGTCTTTGGCGAAGTGGCTTATAGGATTAACGAGTATAGTCTACTCGGATACCTCGATCTTATGCGTGTCGCTGGCGTTCACCTTGATGCCAGGTCCCATCGTGGTGGTCAGGGTGATGCGTTTGATGTAGTCGCCCTTCGCCCCAGACGGACGCGCCTTGTGCACGGCGTTCATCAACGCGCCGAAGTTTTCATACAGCTGATCGGCGGAGAACGATGCTTTGCCAACCGAAACGTGGATATTGGATGTTTTATCAAGACGGAACTCAACACGCCCCGCCTTCGCTTCTTTGATGGCGCGCGGCAGATCATCGGCATGGACGACGGTTCCAGCCTTGGGGTTCGGCATCAGCCCGCGCGGACCAAGCACGCGTCCGAGACGACCGACCTTGCCCATCGCATCCGGCGTGGCAATCGCAACATCGAAATCCAGCATGCCGCCTTCGATCTTCTTCAAGGTTTCGTCATCGTCGGCAACCAAATCCGCGCCCGAAGAACGGGCATTCGCGGCGCCTTCACCTTGCGCAAAGACCAATACGCGGACGGTCTTGCCCAACCCATGCGGCAGGACGACCACATCGCGCACCTGCTGGTCCGATTGACGCGGATCGAGCCCGGTGCGGATGTGCACTTCAACCGTCGAATCGAATTTCGTCGTGGTAGTTTCCTTCGCAAGCGCAACCGCGTCGCGAACGGAATATTCCTTGTCTAAATCCACCTTAGCCAATGCGGCTTTGTATTTCTTACCGTGTTTTGTAGCCATAGTTTCCTCCGTGGTGCAAGCGAGTCTGTGTTGTCTAATAGTCCAATCGTCTGGTAGTCAGATCGTCGTATGCACGAGACCAAGAGACTATGCGACCAAGCGACTAAGAGACTAGACTCTCCCACAAAATTAATCGGTCACCGTAATGCCCATCGAGCGGGCGGTGCCTTCGATCTGTTTCATCGCGCCTTCGAGATCGATCGCGTTCAAGTCTTTCAACTTTGTTTCCGCGATCTCACGAATTTGCTTGCGCGTCACTTTGCCGACCTTGTCTTTGTTCGGCACGCCTGAGCCCTTCGCCACGTTTGCGGCTTTGCGCAACAGCACAGCCGCGGGCGAGGTCTTCAACACAAACGTGAACGAGCCGTCGGTAAATACCGTAATCTCGGCGGGCAGAACCTCGCCGGGCCTGTTCGACGTGCGCGCGTTGTACTCCTTGCAAAACGCCATGATGTTGATACCATGGCCCGCCAACGCCGGACCCACCGGGGGCGCGGGGTTGGCTTTCCCAGCCTCAAGCTGGAGACGAACGATTGCTTTGAACTTCTTTGCCATTTCTACTCCTATGTGGTTTTAGCGGGCGATTTCTTGTGCGGGACGCCCTCCCACTGCATCAGGCTGACGATTCGGATTCACGCTTCGTTCCGACCTTCAACCTGTTCCTGCCTGTATACTTTTTTCAACCTTCGAGTTTTTCTACATTCGCAATACGAAGTAATTACGCTTTTTCTACCTGTAAAAAGTCTAACTCCACCGGCGTTTCGCGCCCAAAGAAGTTGACCAATACGCGGACTTTTGTGCGTTCGAGGTCGATCTCCGACACGTTGCCGCGGAAATCGTTGAACGGACCATCCACAATGCGCACGCGCTCGCCAACCTTGAACGAGACCTTGACCATCGGCGCTTCGGCTTCCATGCGCTTGACGATCTGCGAGACCTCTTCCGGGCGCAGAGCGGTGGGCGTGTTGCCCATGCCGACGAACCCGGTCACCCCGGGCGTGTTCCGAACCACATACCATGACTCTTCGCTCAACGCCATGTTCACAAGCACATACCCGGGGAAGATGTGTCGCTCCACGGTACGGCGTTTGCCTTCTTTGACTTCGACTTCTTCCTGGGTCGGGATGATCACATCGAAGATCCTGTCTTTCATGCCCATCGTTTCGATGCGTTGCTCGAGGTTATGGCGCACCTTGTTCTCGTAACCGGAATAGCAGTGAATAACATACCAAGCCGGTCCCTCCACCTCCCCAAGGTGAGGCGACGCGTCTGAAGCCGGGGCAGATTTCCCCGGAGAATGAGGCGCCGGTTCGGCATCCTGTCCTATCTCCGTCGATTCTTCAACAGGGGCGGGCGTTTCATCTACAGGAACGTCAACAGGCTCAGGCTCGCTGATTTGCGCCTGAGAGTCCGATTCGACAAGCGTAGAATCTATTGTAGTCAACTCTTCGGTTGACTCAACGGATTTACCCTCAAATTCTTCCTGCGGATCCAACAACGACATGATTCCTCAAATCTTCATTAAACGCCAAAGATCAGATTCAACAACTCGCGAGCGCCGCCATCTGTGAGGCCGAGGACGATGCCCATCACCACCATGACCAATAGCACAAGCCCGGTTAACTGTCTGACTTCGGGCCAGGTGGGCCAAGATACTTTGCGAAGTTCTCCGGCGGTTTCTTTGAAGAACGCGGTGAAGGCGTTCGGTTTGCTGACTTTCGCTTTCCTATCTGCCAAGGTGTTGCTCCTTCGTTTTTTACGGCTAAAACGCCGCCCTTCTCACAGCGGCGTCGCTTTTTTTCAGGCAGGCCAGGCAGGACTTGAACCCACAACCGCTCGTTTTGGAGACGAGTGCTCTACCAATTGAGCTACTGGCCTTCGGTGTTGTCGGATAGTTTCTTAGTTGGCTAGTCTCATAGTCTTTTCTGTCCATGTCAACAATGAGACTAACGAACTATCCAACTACATCGCTATTTCGTTTCGCGGTGCATGGTATGTTTTTTGCAACGCGGGCAAAACTTGCTAAACTCGAGCCGATTCGGATCGTTACGTCGATTCTTTTCGGTGGTGTAATTCCGCTCTTTACAATCACTGCACTGAAGCGTGATTACGGGGCGAACGTCTTTCTTTTTAGAAGCCATGCTAACTACCTAACTTTCTACATCGATTTGTGTCACCCTGAGCGGAGCGAAGGGTCTCTGCAATCACGAGGAGATTCTTCGCTACGCTCAGAATGACATTACTTAAGAATTATTCAATGATCTTAGTAACGACGCCGGCGCCGACGGTGAGGCCGCCTTCGCGGATGGCGAACTTGGAACCTTGCTCCAACGCCACAGGCACGATCAGTTCCACGGTCAGGTTCACGTTGTCGCCCGGCATCACCATCTCGACGCCTTGCGGCAGTTCAATGTTGCCCGTCACATCCATCGTGCGGATGTAGAACTGCGGGCGATACCCGCTGAAGAACGCCTTGTGCCGCCCACCTTCTTCCTTCTTCAGCACGTACACTTCCGCCAGAAATTTCTTGTGCGGCGTCACCGAGCCCGGCTTGGCTAACACCTGCCCGCGCTCCACGTCTTCACGCTCGATACCTCTGAGCAGAATGCCCGCATTGTCGCCAGCCACCACTTCGTCCAATTCTTTGTGGAACATTTCCGTTCCCGTGATGACCGAACTCTTGGTCTCGCGCAAGCCCACGATCTCGATGGGGTCGCCTTTCTTCGCCACGCCGCGATCCACACGTCCCGTCACCACCGTCCCGCGCCCTTGATCGAGAACACGTCTTCCACCGCCATCATGAACGGTTTGTCCATCTCACGCTTGGGTTCGGGAATGTATTCGTCGATCACCCGCAATAACTCTTTGATGCTCTCGTATTCCGGCGCGTTCGGATCCTTCGAGGCGCTGTCTAAGGCCTGTTTCGCAGACCCGCGCACGATCGGCGTCGTGTCGCCCGGGAAGCCGTAGCTGTTCAGCAGTTCGCGCAACTCCAACTCCACCAACTCCAGCAACTCGGGGTCGTTCATCATGTCCACTTTGTTGAGAAACACCACGATGCTCGGCACTTCCACTTGCCTCGCCAACAGCACGTGTTCCCGCGTCTGCGGCATCGGACCGTCCGGCGCCGCCACCACCAGGATCGCCCCGTCCACCTGCGCCGCGCCCGTGATCATGTTCTTGATGTAGTCGCGGTGCCCCGGCATGTCCACGTGCGCATAATGCCGCTTCGCCGTCTGGTATTCCACGTGCGAAATGTTGATCGTGATGCCGCGCGCTGTTTCTTCGGGCGCGATGTCGGTCTGGTCGTACGCTTTCACTTCTCCCGACCCGATCGCCAAGGCCGCTACCTTGGTGATCGCCGCCGTTAATGTCGTCTTCCCGTGGTCGATGTGCCCCATCGTCCCCACGTTCAGATGCGGTTTACTCCGATCGTATTTTTCCTTCGCCATTTTTCTTTCTCCTTCTTTAATTTGATAAAGAAATTTTATAGCAACGATTGAGCCCTCAACGAGATTCGAACCCGTGACCTCACCCTTACCAAGGGTGTGCTCTGCCGACTGAGCTATGAGGGCTTAACGTGCTTACCCGTTCGCACGAGTAGTGGGCAGTGAAGGATTCGAACCTCCGAAGTCGTCTGACAACTGATTTACAGTCAGTCCCCTTTGGCCACTTGGGTAACTGCCCAAAATAAATTATTAAGATCGCCGTCATGCCTCTCGCGGCAACCTCAGAGCCGACGACGAGACTTGAACTCGTAACCGCCCGCTTACAAGGCGGGTGCTCTACCGATTGAGCTACGTCGGCGCGTGCTTCGCGCCCTGCCAAAACCACACGGGAGCTACGACAATTAAGCAGGGCGATTATACCAAAGCCATACTTAACGGGGAAGTTAAACAGGCAATTAAATTGCTCCCGGCGCTTTGTCCCGCCGCAAAATCACGGGAACTCCTAGGAGCAGGGCGCAAGTGTAGCAGGATTCAGAATGTCAGTCAAGAATGACAAACACATTGCGAGGCATGAATTTGCCCCTTGACATGGCGAATAAGAAGTTGTATATTTAGAACACTTGTTCTATGAGCGATATAAATCGATACGACCTGTTAATGGAAGCCTTTGCAGAACTCAAGCCAGAGATAGACGCGGCGCGTCGACTCACGCCGGTTCCCGCTTACCCATCGTTAAACCAGGCGCTCTCTGAATTTGGTGAGATGCCCAGCGAAGCCATGTTCATGGGCGTCGCATCCGATGGATTGCCAATGCTGTTGAACTTGCACGATGCGGTGCCAGGTCCGTTACTGGTCTTGGGCGATGCCGGCGCGGGGAAAACAAATCTCCTTCAAGTGATCGCGCATTCGGCAGGAATGATGCATCAACCGTCCAACCTGCAGTTCGGCGTGGTGACCAACCACCCCGGGGAATGGAACGGTGTTGAAAAAATCCCCAACAATGTCGGTGTCTTTCCTTTGTACGCCACTTCGTCTGAGGAGTTCATTCTTTCGCTGGCATCCTGGGCGCACGGAAATAAAACCAGCTCGCAATCCGTTCTGTTGTTACTTGACGATCTCGAAGCCGCAACCAATCTCGATTTCGACGCGCGACAAAACTTGCGCTGGCTCCTCCTGCGCGGACCCGCCCGCCGCGTTTGGCCCATCGTCACTCTCAACCCAAGCCGTTTAGATTCATTACACCCATGGCTCGAATTGTTCCGCACGCGCGTCTTCGGATCGATCAGGGATGAAAATATCGTCAACCGGTTGAAAGCCCGGGATGCGAAACTCCCCACCCTTCACAACGGAGCGGAATTTACCTTGCGCGAAGGCGATCAATGGCTTCGTTTTTGGCTACCAAGCATAGAATAAAAAGGAGTCCCACATGCACACCGGAATGCTTTGGTTCGACGACACACAATCCACGCTGGATACCAAGATCAAAAAAGCGACGGAATATTACAAAAAGAAATATGGGCGCATGCCCGACCTGTGCCTCGTGCATCCCAACATGATGCGGGATTCTGCAGTGGAAAGCGAAAAGCCTGCCCTGAGAGACAGCGAAGGGATCACCGTGCGCGCCTATCGCCCCGTTCTCCCCGGTCACATTTGGGTTGGCGTGGAAGATAAAAACTGATCGTTCATTGTTCGTTCAGCAGTTGAACTGCTCAACGAACGCCAATACCAAGCAACACGGACAAGAGTCGAGTCCTGTCCTTTGCAAAACCTCCCGTGAAACTGGCTCACGGGAGGTTATTTTTATCCGGTCATCACCACAAATGCCACCGAATGACTCCGGCTGTGGCTAATGCTCACCGACCACGAAGAATACCCAAGCGAGTCTGCTTTTTGTTTCGCCGCGCCATGAAGAGTCAGCATAGGCGCTTTTTGTTCGCCGCCCAAGATTTCGATTTCCTTCCACATCACATCCCCAATCCCTGAACCCAGCGCCTTAGCAACCGCCTCCTTCGCCGCAAACCTTCCCGCCAAAGACTCGGCTCGCTGACCACACTGCTCCAACTCGGCAGGCGTATAGATCCGCTCGAGATAATGCTTGCCATGCCGCCCAATCACCTCCTCGATGCGAGATATTTCAATCAGATCAACGCCGGTCGCAATCTTCATTTCACCAATCTCTAGTCTCCAATCCTCTAATCCTCTAATCTTCTCTTTCACACACCAATTACCGCGTACCCTCACGCCCCCGCCGCCGCAATTGCCAACTTCTCAGGGTCGATGAACCGGCGCGCCGCGCTCAACACGCGCTCACGCGTCACCTGGCGCACAAGATCGGCATAGCGAAGATAATAATCCAAGCCCAAATCATGGCGCTCGATATTCAGCAACGCGCCCACCACCCCGCTATTCGATTCCAACGAAAGAGGCAAACGCCCAACGTAATTGGTCTGGCTATCTGCGAGTTCTTCGGCAGTCACGCCGTCATCCACAAATCGCTTCAACTCGCTTACGATCAGCTCGGTGGCTTTATTCACATTCGACGGGTTCACCCCCGCGTTCACCTCCCACGAACCGGGACCCACCCCCGCGCTCAGGCTCGAACCCGCATAATATGCCAACCCGGCCTTCTCGCGCACCACATCGCCGATTCGCCCCATCAGCCCGAACTGCCCCAAAATGTTATTTCCAAGCGACGCCGGCAAAAAGTCCGGGTCTTTGCGCATGGGACCCGTCGTGCCGATCACAAGATCAGATTGCGACTTCCCAGCGATCAGGTGATGCTTACGGGCAGTTTTCTTTAATGACTTCAAAGGAGGAAGAGCCGGCGCCTCTTTCTGACCTTTCACCTGCCACGCCCCTAGCGAGCGCTTCACCTGCCTGACCGCTTCTGCCGCCTTCACCGCGCCGACGATGGCGATCACCATCCCGCGCGGACCGAAATGCTCGCGATGAAATTTGACCAGGTCAGCCTGCCTAATCTTCTTGACCGTTTCCGGGTGACCATCCTCCGCGCGGCTATATGGATGACCTTTGAATAGGATTTCATCAAACACCATGGAAGCCATGTCAGACGTATCCTGAGCGCGGATCGCAAGACCCGTCAACAATTGCGTTCGCAATTTTTCCACTTCGGCTTTTGGAAATGTGGGATTGATCAACGACCCAGCCAGCAAATTCAACAAGAGCGGCAAGTCCTCTGCCAGCGAGCGCCCGGTAAAACCGGAGGAATGGACGCCCGAACTGAACCCTAAACTTGCCCCGGCCGATTCCAATTCATTGTAAATGGTATCGAACGTTCGCGTCTTCGTTCCGCGCATCAACGCCGAGGTCACAAAGTCTGCCAAGCCGAGTTTCGCATCGGGGTCGAAGAGCGAGCCGGCGGTAAAAAAACCGCCAATAACCACCGACGGGCTGTTAAAGTTGGAACGGGTCAAGATCGTGATCCCGTTCGGCAATACCTCGCGATAAATGTCAGTAGGGCTGGGTAATGCGGAGTGATTGATCGTCATCATTGAGACCTCCCGCCCAAAGGAACATACGTTCCGACGACGCGGCTTTGAGGCTTCAAGTATTCGTTCGCCACGCGTTGAATATCCTTTGCGGTGACCTTTGCCAGTTTATCGAGATAGGTTTGGAACCATTCATACGTGGCAAACATTTCGGCGTAGCCCATCCAGAATGCCTGATTGGTGATGTTCTCGCTTCCATAAGCGAATAACGCGCGCGCTTGTTTGATGGCGCGGACGATTTCCTCTTTTGAAGCTTTCTCTTCTTGCGCGCGTTTGAGTTCCTTATCCAGCGCGGCAAGCGCTTCTTCCGGTTTGCGTTTGGGATGAATCGTCATTGTGATTCCATACAAGAACGGGTCGATCGTTGCGGACGCGCCCCCGTGAACGCTGACCGCGACTTCTTTATCTACAAGAGCGCGGTAGAGGCGCGAGGTTTTGTTCGAGATGCCGCCGCCGAACATGTTGAGGTTGCTGGGACCCGCGAGCAAACTGTCCAGCACGGTGAGGGGGAAAAAGTCGGGGTGTGAAGCGGCTGGGAAGCGGTAACAAGCCTGCACGTACGAAGTTGAACCGGGTCCCTCCACGCTGAGTCGCACCTCCCCGTTTTGCGGAAGTTCAGGGCGGGCAACGCGCGCCGGCGCTTTTCCAGCTGGGATCGACTCGTAGAGTTCACGGATGCGCGCCAGCATTTTGTCGGTTTCGAAATCGCCGGCCACCGCCATCACGGCGTTGTTGGGCGCGTAGAATTCGCGGTAGTGATTGTATAGATCGTCGCGCGTCATCGCGCGGAGGTCAGCCATGTCGCCGATAACCTCGTGATGGTAGGGATGCACGCGGAAGGCGGTTTGTTGCACCGCTTCGCCGAGCATGAAGAGCGGTTCGTTTTCACCGCCTTCGCGCTCAGAAATAATGACCGTGCGTTCAGAGGCGACTTCGTCCAGGTCGAATCGGCTGTTTGTCATGCGGTCCGCTTCGAGACGTAAACTCAGGTCGATTTTGTCGGCCGGCATGGTTTCGAAGTATGCCGTCCAATCGAGATAGGTCATGGCGTTCCATGCGCCGCCTTCGCGCGAGATGGCTTTATCGAGCATGTTGGCGGGAAATTGCGGCGTGCCTTTGAATTGCATGTGCTCGACCCAGTGCGAAATGCCGGTTTTCCCCTGCACTTCGTCGCGCGAGCCGACGCGATACCACAACCACGAAGAAATGATCGGCGCGGTATGAATTTCTTTGAGGAAAACTTTCAATCCGTTGGAGAGGGTGGTTTCAGTGAGCGAGTTTTTCATGGTCGGGGGTGACTCCAAATTTAGGGGGATTGTGCCGACGAACAGATTTGGATTCCATTCCACACGGCATTCGGTTCCACGAGGCAGAAGTACGGCTTGACCACTTCCTGCAAGCCGACGAACGGCTCATGCAGTTGCGTGTCTTTGAGCGGAATGTCGACCGGCACATTCAAACTGATCGGCACCTGGATCTGGTTATTGTTGGGGTCGGTTTTCACGGGCAACGGAAAATCGAGGATCACATTGAGCGGCGTTCCGGCCGGCAGAGTGACCACCGCATCGGCATCGATATCCACTCCGCCGGTATTGATGACGACATGGGCATTGTTGATGGTGGTTGCGTCTGCCAGCACGATGCGCGTGGTGGTTTTGACCGGTACCACAATATCGAGAGGGATCGCCGCGTTGACGGGAATGTTCGTCGAAATGGTGGCTTCGTCCATTCTCACAAAATTGAGATATAACCCGCCCAGCACCCCGGAGAACTGGTCGTTGGCGGTGAGTTGCAACGCGCCTAACAACCGCAATGCGACAAGCAAAATGGCAATCAAGACGATGTTTACGATGAGCGAGAGTATGCCGGTGAACGTCCAAAAGGCGCGTAGGATGCGAGTCGGTTGGGGAACAGAATCAGATGCGGGGGGGGTGGGAACCGGCGCGGAGGCTTGAGTCGCGTTGGCGCGGCGATAGGCGCGCGTCCGCGCAGTTTGACCGGCGTCGCCGCGCACGATCCGCATTAAACGCGCAAAAGGTTTCTCACGTTTTGGGGATGACTGTGTCATACGACCTCCTCGCTTTGGGTACAGTACGCCTGTAATCTTAGCATAGATATGAAAAAATGTATGAAAGTTACGAAGACAGAAGACATTGCCGCAAAGTTATTTTTGGCTATAATCTCTTCGTTCTTCAAAATCGCAGGGCGTTCCAGGAGGCATCGTGACCAACCCATACCATGTCGCCGTGATCGGCGCGGGATCGGCGGGGCTGTTCGGGGCGCGTGAGTTAGCCGCGCAGGGAGTCCATGTATCACTCTTCAACCGCGACATCAAACCGGGCGGACTCGCCGAGTATGGCATTTACCCTGAAAAACATACGATGAAAGAGGGACTGCGCAAGCAGTTTCGGCATGTCTTGGATATGCCCAACATCGATTATTACGGAAACATCACGTTCGGGACGCGGGGCGACCTGACTCTCGCTGGGTTGCGTTCCCTCGGCTTCGACGCGGTTCTGGTGACGGTGGGCGCGCAGGGCACCAAGTCGTTGAACCTGCCGGGCGAGAACCTCGAAGGCGTGTATCACGCCAAAGATGTTGTGTATTATTACAATCGTCTCCCGCCGTACAGCCAGTGGCGCTTCCGCTTTGGGAAGCGATGCGCCATCATCGGCGCGGGCAACGTGATGGTGGACATTGCCCGTCACCTCATCAACGAATATAAAGCGGAGGTGGTCACGTCGGTGGTGCGGCGCGGACCGGCCGAGGTTAACTTTACAAAAGAAGAAATGAAGCATTTGATCTCGTATCTCGACCTGAATGAGTTCGAGCGCGAAATGGCGCGCGTTCTGCCCGCTTTGCAAGCCATCAACCAGGATCCTGAAATTGGACGTCATAAAGTGTTGGATTCTCTCACAAAGGCTGATCCCAAAACCGATAACGCCTCATTCCATTTTGATTTTCTCGCTTCGCCGGTAGGCATGATCGGCGAGAACGGCAAACTCACTCACCTGGAAGTGGAGGATAACATTCTCATCGAAAAAGACGGCAAGACCAGCGCCAAGGGCGCCGGCACGAAGCGTATGATTCCGCTTGACACCGTCATCTTCGCCATCGGCGATCAAGTGGATGAGTCGTTTGGTTTGCCGACGGAATGGGGCGAGTTCGTGAAGACTCCAAACCCGCGCTTTCCTGTGGACGGACTTTCGTATGAATCGCCGATCGAGGGCGTGTTCGTGGGCGGCTGGTCGCGCAAGGCAAGTTCGGGGCTGGTGGGCATCGCTCGCAAGGATGGCACGAATGCGGCGAAAGTGATCCTGCAATATTTGGGGACAAAGCAAGCAGGCGAACTGGATGTTTCTGCCTTGGAGGAAAAATTGAAGTCGCTCGGCAAGCCGGTCGTGTTGAAAGAACACGTCAAAAAACTGGAAGCGATCGAATTGGAAGAAGCCAAAAAACGCGGCATCGAGGAATTCAAGTTCGATAGTAATGAAGAGATGTTGAAAGCGGTGGGGTTGGGGTAAACAAGTTACCCCTCAACTCCTGAACAACGGAGAAGAGGGGTAAAATTTTGCTGTGAATATTTTGTCGTTGGTTTTTCAAGGAAGGATTGGGCAACATGAGGAATCTTCTTGGCTTAAATGTAGTTCTCACGATAATCCTGTTATTGACCGCATGCAGTCAAACCTCACAGTCGAGCTCCACTGTCGTACCTTCGTTCGTCAGACCAACAATTACTCCTGCCGCCATTCCTTCCCCATTCTCCACACTTTCTGTTGAAATCACTCCAACTCAAGTCTTTGTTCCTCCCACGCTCATACCGACTATTGATCCCGCTGTAGTGCCGGAGTTATTGAGTAAGGCATTTTTCATCCAATTCCTTGATGGACCGAATGGTCACAACATACGACAGATCACGGGCTGGGATTATGGTTTGGGCGGAGGATATAGGTTTAGTTGCCCCCCATTTCAATGGATGGACGAGCAACATCTGCTTCTTTTTCCAGCAACTGGGCAGGTTTACGATTCTGCTTATATAACCGGCGTGAATATAGTTCATCAACCAGTTATTATTAATTTTGAAAGCGGGCATACATGGCTGCCATATGTAAACCAAGTTGCATCGCCACTTTCTTGCAATGGCGTGTATTGGTCGAAGGAACTTGGCATGGTTTTAAGACCCGGAAATAACAGCTCCGCCTATGATTACAATGACAGACCAGCTATATTCACTTATACCCTTGATGGACAGGATATTAATCATTATTGGGGAAAGCTCCTTACTATATCGCCAAGTGGGACGAAAATTCTTGTTGATGATGATACAGTCATCGACCTCACTAGCAATAAAATAATTGAACTAGCATGGTACATGAATTACGATTCAGGAACATCAAGATTTTTCTGGTCATCGGACGAAACTCGCATCTATCGGTGTTGTCATCAATATGCCGATATAACCACTGGGAGGAGCTATAGTTTTGATGTGACAGAATTGCGCAGCACAAACGGAGAACCTGCACGTTCTACTATGCTTCCATTTACCAAAGGTCAATGGGTACGAAACGATACTTTTTTTCTCGTCGAATGGAGCTGGATCGATGATGGAGATATTCGATATCTTCCTATGTTTGATCCAGCGAGGAAGATAATTTACGATGTAAGAGCGATGGCAGGAATTTCAGAAGATTTGACCTGCCCAGAAACTTCAACCTCTCCCACTGGTGAATATGTATGGATTATGTGTTATGGAGGGGATTATTTGGTCAATCTGTTCAATTTTGAGAGCACCGCCTATCCCGGATATTCACAAATGGAAATCAACTGGTCAGCAGATGGTCAATCTGCATGGTTAAATGACTTCATAAACGATAAAATCGAATTACTTTCTCTCTCAAACAAGGAGCTAACAACCTTATCACCTTATCAAGTTACCGAACTTTCCTTCCGTTGGCATCCAATAGGTGGGTATCTCGCTTCTTTGTCAACAGATAATCAGGTTTTGGAAATATTAAATTCTAAAACCATGTCTACTGAAAAACTGGTTCTGCCTCTTTCCTTTCGCGATTTGATCTGGAGCCCAACTGGTGAAAAAATCGCTCTTGTAGCTGTGGATGGTAGTTTATGGCAAGTTGATTTTCCAACATTGGAAAATTTAGAACAACTAACTTCATCATTCACTGACGTCCAAGATGCGCACTGGTCACCTGATGGCAATTCCATTGCCATTGTTAGCGGATCAAATATTTACATCGTAGAAATCACAAAATAATCTTTATGAAACGCGACCTGTACTTCAGCAAGCCATTGATGAACGCGGCGGGGTCGTTGGGGTTCGCGCCAGACCTCCGAGATTTTCGCGAAGCACTCCCGAAACATGGTGGAGGGGGTGAAAATCTCGGAGGTCTTGAACTCGGCGCATTCGTGACCAACCCGATCTCGCTTCGTCCGCGTTTGCCGACTGCTCAACCGGCTGTGATCGAATACCCCGGCGGATTCCTCCTCCACACGGGACTGCCGAATCCCGGCATCCATGCCGCGCTGAAAAAATATTCCGCCAAGTGGACGCGCTCCGAATTGCCCATCATCGTCCACCTCATGGCTGACCGCCCCGAAGAGACGCAACAAATGGCGCGCATGTTAGAGTCGCATGAAAACGTGATGGCTGTCGAACTCGGCTTCGCTCCCTTGCTCGCCGACGATATTATTTTGCTCACGCTCGAAATGTGTTTGGGCGAACTTCCGTTGATATTTTCGTTGCCTGTTGAACAAGCGCTGTCGCTCGGTCCGCGTTTGATGCAGGAGGGAGCGCAGGCGATCAGCATCGCTTCTCCGCGCGGCGCGTTCGTATCTCGTAACTCGCAACTCGTAACGGGGCGGTTATATGGTCCTTCGCTTTTCCCACAGACCCTCGAAACCACGCACAACGCCGCCAAACTAGGAATCCCCATCATCGGCGCGGGAGGCGTGTGGACAAAAGAAAACGCCGACGCGATGCTCTCGGTCGGCGCGCTGGCAGTGCAGGTGGATGCGGCGTTGTGGAATCCGTCAATTATTTTCTCTTAAACACCTCACCTTACGCAGTAAAGACGTAATGCGAGATTTTGAACATTAACAAATTACTCTGACATAAGGCCGGTATAGCGTAAGAGCGGTTCAGAACCGTGAGAGAAACGGTCGAGAAAAGCAAGGACCTGAAATCGCAATTGGTTCACTTGGTCTGCCCAGCGATGGAGGTGTAACACTTCCTGCTTCAGCCATTTCCATAATTTTTCAATGGGATTGAGCCAGGAGGCGTAAGTCGGGAACAACAGGGGTGTAAGTTGCTGAGCATGCAAGGCTTCGAGAACTGCGGGCAGTTTGTGAACCGGCCAATTATCTTGAGCCAGATAGATGCGTTGCGCCTGCGGATAAGCGGCGCGCACTTGGGCATAGAAGCGGGGAAGTTCCTTTTTGCCGATCTTGGTGCGTTGCAAATAAGTCACCCGACCCGTGATCCCGTTCAAAACAGCGACCACTCTGGTTTGTGCATTGTACTGGGGTGCATCCATGGCCTTGGGTTGGGTTTTGCCATGCGCATGATAGGTTGGCGCTTTTGCGGGACGACGAAAGTAAGTCAGTTCATCCATGAACAAGATCACCGTAGTCTGCGGGTGGTGCGCTGCTTCTTCAAACGCCTGCAAAATCCTTTTCCATTTGGCTTGGTACGCTGGATCTGGGCTGTGGATGAATCCCAAAGCTTGTTTGCGGCTAAAGCCCAGACGTTTCAAAACTTTGTAAATGCCAGGTACACTACAGCCTTGCAACCAAGCCAAGGCACGCCCCACATCCTGTAACCGCCAGCGCACTCGCTGGCGCCAAATTCATACGGTGTGCGGTGCAAGACGCGCTCCACCTCGGCTTGCACCTGCTCTGTGGGCGGGGAAAAAGATTGGCTTTCGACCTCGACCTGTTTTGATTTTCAACCCGGCCACACCCTCGGCTTGAAAGCGTTTGACCCACTCGCCAATCGTGGTACGATGCACGCGAACCCGCAAGTGTTTGGCCACTGCCTGCCCTTCCTGACCGTCTGCCACCAGCAAAATCGCACGGGCACGCTCTCGCAAATACGGCTTGGGAGGGTTCTTTAGCCAGCGGTTCAGACTGGCTCGCTCCGCCTCTGTGATTTGGAGATGATACTTTTTCATGTCCGCCGCCTCCCGTTTCGGCATGCTTAGTATATGTCAGAATAAATTGTTAATGTTCAATATGTCGCGTTACGGAAATGAGACTGGCTTCAACTGCGCAACATCAGTTAAACACAAAGGGATTTGGCTTTACGACAATGAATCCTTCGTGATCTTTGTGTCCTTCGTGGTGAGAGAATCTTTCGGCTCCAACACCATCACGGGGATATGCCGATGCGCGGCGCGTTCACGATATTTTCCATATCCCTCGTAAAAAGAATTTGCCATCTGAAAATATTTCTCGCGTTCTTCATCAAACGACTCGCGCGCGATGTATTTTCCGATCCTGCCATTGATCCGCACTTCGCACTCGGGGTTTGCCTTCAAGTTGTAATACCAGCCCGGGTTATGCTCCCCGCCAAAATAGGACGCGATCAACGCGAGCTTCTCGCCGTCTGGAAAACTGATCAACGGCATGGCTCGTAGTTTTCCCGTCTTCGCGCCCTTCGTCGTCAACTGGATAACGCACAGCCCCACAATGCGAGTGAGCGTAAGTTTCCCTTTGCTTGCCCACAACAACAAATTATCGGCACGATACAAAATTTTCGACAAAAGCCTTGAAACAGGCTTGAGCATCAAAAAACGATGCGTCATTTTTTGGAACGCGTTGGGCTGGAGAGTCATTTTTCCAACCAGATCGTGACGGGGCCGTCGTTGTGAATTTCCACTTCCATGTGCGCGCCGAATTTTCCCGTTTGAGTCGGGACGCCGTGTCCGCGCAATAACTCGATAAATCGATTCACCAGCGGTTCAGCGACATCGGGTAAGGCGGCTTCAATGAATGAAGGTCGGCGTCCCTTTTGGGTATTTGCGTACAACGTAAACTGCGAAACTACAATTGCTTCCCCCTTCACATCCAAAATGGATAAATTCGTTTTCCCCTGTTCATCTTCAAAGATACGCAAGTTGGCGGTCTTCTCGGCAAGGAAGTTTGCCTGCTCCTCCCCATCTCCGTGCCCAACCCCCAACAAGATCAGCAAACCTTTCCCGATGGAGGAAATGGTTTGCTGGTCTACGGTTACGCTAGCATGGGAAACGCGCTGGATTAATGCTCTCATGGGAGGAAAACGTAAACACGGAAACAAGCACACAGGCTGTATCTCGTATCTCGTATCTCGTATCTCACAACCTGTCTACCTCACTCACGGCAACGCCATCGCCTCTCTCACCTCAACCATCGTCTCCTGCGCAATCACACGGGCGCGCGAAGCCCCATCGTTCAGCACATCCGTCACATAGGCGGGTTTTGAAGCGAGTTCGGCGCGTTTGGCGCGGAAAGGTTCGAGGTGCTTATTCAAGTTCGCGGCGAAGCGTTTCTTGCAGTCCACGCATCCAATGCCCGCGCGGCGGCACTCGACGTTGATCATATCCACTTCATCTTGCGGCGAAAAAATCTTGTGCATCGAGAAGACGTTGCACACGTCGGGGTTGCCTGGGTCGGTGCGTTTGACGCGCGCGGGGTCAGTGACCATATCCTTCACGCGCGCGGTTGTCTCTTCGGGTGTGGCGGCGAGTTCGATGTGATTGTTCAAACTCTTGCTCATCTTCGCTTTGCCGTCAATGCCCAACACTTTCAGCACCTCGGTATGCTTCACCTGCGGCTCGATCAACACTTTTGTGTTGTAGCGATAATTGAACGAACGGACGATCTCGCGCGCAAATTCCAAATGCGGAGCCTGATCGATGCCGACGGGAACGATGTCGGATTTATACAGAACGATGTCGGCGGTCATGAGGACGGGATAGCCGAGCAAGCCGTAGTTGGCATTCTCGGGCTGTTGGGCGAGCTTCTCTTTGAAGGTCGGCAGGTCGGTGAGTTTGCCCATCTGCGTGACCATCGAAAGATACGTGTGAAGTTCCATCACTTCAGGGACGTGCGATTGGATGAACAAGATCGTCTCTTCAGGGCGAATCCCCGCCGCGAGCCAATCGAGCGCCATCTCGATGGTGTTTTGTTTTAACTCGTGAGTCGTTTCCACCGTCGTCAACGCATGGACATCCACGATGCAATAGACGCAATCGTAGTCGTCCTGCAACGCGACGTAATTCCGAATCGCGCCGAGATAATTCCCCAAGTGTTGCCGCCCTGTCGGTCTTGCTCCTGAAAATACGCGTCCCTTTTTTGGCATTCATGACCTCTTTTTTATAGACCTCACAGGTCTTGAAGACCTGTGAGGTCTCTTTGATTATTCTCCAACCAACTTCCTCACCAACTCCACCACTTCCCCCGCCTCGGCATGACGATGCAACTGCGACTTCGAAAACAACAACTGCCCATTGACCGTCACTTCAAAGCGACCCTCATCCGAAGGGATCAACTTGATCTCCTCGATCACATGCTCATAGTGCCTGAGCAGTTCACCCATCAGGCTCACGGCCCGAGCGGTGTAATGTCAGACCGCGCAGTAGACGATCTCTATTTTCAACATCGCGCCTCCACAAGTTTCAAAATTATAACCGAGACCTCCGAGTTCTTAAAGAACTCGGAGGTCTATGAGGTTAATTCGCTCAAAAACTGCCGCACAGTTTCATCCGCAGGCTTCGATTTGATCTGCTTCGCCGTCCCCGCCTGTCGCAAACTCCCGCTCACGATCACGGCAATACGATGACACAACTTCGCCGCCTCGTTCAAATTATGCGTGACGAAAACCGCCGCGCGATGATTCTCCGCCAGCAACGCGGACAAATCTTCGATCAACGTCGCGCGCGTCGGCGGATCGAGCGCCGCAAACGGCTCATCGAGCAGAAGGAGTTCGGGATTCAACACAAACGCCCGCGCCAGACTCACCCTCTGCGCTTCGCCCCCCGACAGTTGACCGGCTCGCCGTTGGGCAAGCGACTCGACCCCGAGGCTTCTCATCCACTTCGCCGCCTGAGCCTTTGCCTCGTCTTTCGACGCGCCGCGGAACCTCAACCCCAACGCAACATTCTCCGCTACCGTCATATCCAATAACAACGGCGATTGGAATACAAACGAAACCCTGCGGCGATATTCGAGTTCATTCCACTCGCGCAACGATTGTCCATCGAATCGAATCTCGCCGCTCGCAGGTTTGAGCAATTGAGCCAGAGTCAGCAACAACGTGCTTTTCCCCGCCCCGTTCGGGCCCACAACCCCCAGCGTCTCGCCGCGTCGAATATCGAGCGAGTCAATATTCAACACCTCTCGCCCATTCCGTTGCACAAGCAAATTACGAATCTCGATCAATTCTTTCTCTCTCCTCTTTTCATCCCTTCGATCAAACTCAGGACAAGCCTTCATCCTTCAACATTCATCCTTTCTTTGCTCCCCTCTGTTGAATCCACGTCAGCGCAAGATTGATCAGGTAGGTAATGATGAGCAACAAGGCAGATAACGCCAACGCGCTCTCAAACTCGCCCTTCGACGTTTCCAACACGATCGCCGTCGTCAACACGCGCGTTTGACCCTTGATATTCCCGCCCACCATCATCGAAGCGCCAACCTCCGAGATCACGGAACCGAAGCCCGCCATCAGCGCGGCGAAAAGCGGGAGTCGCGCCTCCCACCAGAGGAACCAGATCATTTGGGGGCGCGAGGCGCCGAGTCCCAGCAGTTGTTGACTCAGGCGCGGATCCAACGCCGCCAACGCGGCGGCAGTTAACCCGGTGACCACGGGCGCGGCGATCACCACTTGCGCGATGACGATCGCCCATGGCGTGTAAATCAATTTCCAATCCCCGAGCGGACCGCTTCGCCACAACATCATCGCGACAACAAGCCCCACCACCACAGGCGGGAGAGCCATGCCCGTGTTGATGATGCTGAGAATCAGATTGCGCCCGCGAAAACTTCCCAGCGCCAGCCACGTGCCAAAGGGCAAGCCGATCAGCAGGCTCAACAACGTGGCAAAGATGGAGATTTGCAGGGACAGCGCAGTGACGCGGAAGATTTCGGAATCGAAGGGCATGTTCTCAATCACGACCGATCAATCGCGTTCCTGTTTTTCAAGCCGGCGGGTAAGCGCAAGCAATACGATCGAAACAAACACAAGAACGACAGCCAGCGCGAGGGCAACGCCAAGATCGCGTTCAAATCCCAGATAGATCGCCATGGGCATGGTTTGAGTGACGCCCTCCAAGTTGCCCGCAAATAAAATCGTCGCGCCGAATTCGCCGAGGGCGCGCGTCCACGTGAGGATCGCGCCGCTCAGCAATGTTTTCCCCGTGAGCGGAAGCATCACCTCGCGGAACATCTGCCAGCGATTCGCGCCCTCCACGTTGGCGGCTTCCTCGAGTTGCTTGTCAATGCCCGTGAAGCCCACCCGCGCCGAGCGGATGTATAACGGCGCGGCGACAAACATTTGAGCCATCACCACCGCCGCCGTCGTGAATGGAAGCGAGATCCCGAACATGTCCAAGGTCGAGCCGAACACCCCCCGCCGACCGAATGCGATCAACAACGCCAGCCCCGCAACCGACGGCGGGAGAACGATGGGCAGGTCGATCAGCAGTTCGAGCCACGATTTCAATTTAATCTTCCAGTTCGCAAGAATATAAGCCAGCGGCGTGCCGAACAGAATCGCGCAGAAAGTTGTGATCGTGCTGGTCGCCAGGCTTAACTTCAAGGCGTTCAGGGCTTGCTGTGAAAAGGCATAATCAAAAAACTCCGCGTTGATCGAGCGCGCGAAAACAGCCAACAGCGGCAGGAAAAATAATCCCAGCATGAAAATGCTTGGGACGATAAAGATCCATTTCGAGTCGAGGAGTTTTTTCAATTTAGCCCTTTAGCCACTGAGAACACAGAGTTCACAGAGATTTTAATTGATTTTCTTGTTGCTCTCTGTGGCAGGGTTTTTATTTTGGCGGAGCAAATCCCCACTTCCGCAAAATTGCCTGACCCTCATCCGACAGAACATAAGCGACGAACGCCCGCGCCAACTCGATATTAGCGGATTCAACCAGCGGCGCGATGGGATATTTGGCAATAACATTCATTTCGTCTGGAATTTGGATTGTTTCCAATTCGGGCGCGACGACGGCATCGGACATATAAACTATACCCGCGTCCGCTTCACCGAGTTGGACTTTAGCAACCACTTGCTTGACGTTATCTTCATTCGATACGACATTCGCCAGAACGTTGTTTTTGAAATCCGCGCCAAACGATGCGTTCATCAACTCGAACGCTTGGCGCGAATAGTTTCCGACGGGAACCTCTTCGGCGGCGAGGACGATTTTGACTCCAGAATTCGCCAGGTCATCGAGCGAGTCGATGCCTGCGGGGTTGTCGGCAGGGACGATGACCGCCAGTTTATTACTGAGAAAAATTTGAGAAGATTCTTTTGCGGCGAACGAGCCTGCGATCAATGCGTCCATTTCTTTGGCGCTGGCAGAGGCGAACACATCGGCGGGCGCGCCTTCCTCGATCTGAGTCCGCAGGGCTTGCGAGCCAGCGAAGTTAAAGGTGACGGTCACGTTTGGGTTTTGCGACTCGAAATTCTTTCCGATTTCAGTGAAGGCGTCGGTCAGGGATGCGGCGGCGAAAACGGTCAACGCGCGCGGCTTCGATTCATTTGAGTTGGCGCAGCCAACCAGCAGGATGGCGATCAAGATCAAAACAGGCATCGTTCTTTTCATTGCAACTCTTTCAAAATCAGGACGCTGATTCACGCTGAAAACGCAGATTTTCTCCCTTTGGAATCAGCGAAATCAGCGTTTTCACCTGCCCTTGCGGGCGGTGCAAGGGTCTGCGTCCAAACGCATTCTGTAAGGTAATCAGAGGAATTCATTAACTCCGTGTTACCCGGAGTAGTTTACAGACCCAGATCCGCGTCGGTCTTATCGGCATCGGGATAGAACAACGGCTGGCCGTATGTGTCAACGCCAAATTTCCCAATGACCTCTTGTGTGGACGATGCGATCATAAAATTCAGAAACGCCAGCGCGCCGTCGTAATTTACCTTATCCCATTGTTCGGGGTTGATTGTGATCACGTGATACACATTCAACAACGCGTTGTCGCCCTCGACGAGAATCTCCAAATCCAGATTGTCCTTGTTGGCGAGATAGGTCGCGCGATCGGTCATGGTGTACGCGCCTTTTTCAGAGGCGATCGTCAACGTGGCGCCCATGCCCTGTCCCGATTCAAGATACCACGCGGGCGCGGCGGCTTTGGGATCGTATTCGGCTTTCTTCCACAAATTCAATTCGGCTTTGTGCGTGCCAGAATCGTCGCCGCGCGAAACAAACTCCGCGCTCCCCGCGCTAATCGCTTTCAACGCGTCCACCACAGGCTTGCCTTTGATGCCCGCCGGGTCCGCCGCGGGACCGACGATGATGAAATCGTTATGCATGACGAGCGCGCGGTCCTTGCCGAATCCGTTTGTCATGAATTCCACTTCAGATTTCGGCGCGTGGACGAGCAGGACATCCGCGTTGCCTTCCTCACCCATCTTCATCGCCTGACCCGACCCCACCGCCACAGTCTGGACGGTGTAACCTGATTCGGCTTCGAACATCGGGATCAACACGTCGAGCAGACCCGAATCCTGCGTGGAGGTGGTGGTTGCCAGGATCAAGTTCGGGTTGGCTGGCGCGGCGGACTTCGGCGAGCAGGCAGTTGCCAACAGAAAGAGAATTAAGAGAATTGGGAGAATTCGTTTCATGGGAGACTCCTAAAAATAGAGGTGTCCGACGTGAGGGAACGACGGCGATGCTATAGAACTTGCTCCCCGCTATGCGCGGAGTTGTAGCCAGTGAGCGCGTTTAAATCATTGCGAAATGAGACGGTTTGCAAATGATCGAGCAGGGGCGCCAGCAATTTTTCATTCTGGCGCGGCAAAACAAGATCATAGCGTTCTTCGAACAGCGGAATAAAATCAAGGCTGGCTTGATGCGCGGCGGCTTGCAAGCCAAGCGACACATCCGCTTTGCCATTGGCAATCAATGCGGCGGCTTCGGTATGCGTCTTTACTTCATTGTTGTATCCGCCGATTTTTTCAACGGGAATTTTGAGCCTCTTCAACTCGGCGTCGAACCACAGACGAGTTCCCGAACCGGAATTCCGATTGACAAAATGGATCGAAGGGTTGGCAATATCGACAAGCTTCTTGATCCGTTTTGGGTTTCCGTCCGCAAGCATGAGACCCTGTGTGCGGTACGCCAGTGTGACGATTTCCACCTCGCGGTCGGGGAATACATGGCGAACGAACGGGGTGTTGTATTCGCCGCTTTCATCGAGGAGATGCGAGCCGCTGATCTGACACAGTCCTTGCCGCAGATTCACCAATCCATCCAGCGACCCGACAGGCAAACTCAAGATCGAAACATGCTTTTCAAGATGATCGGCAATCCCTTCGAGCGCAAGGTCATGACTCCCCGAAAAAACGATTGCGGGCTTTTGAGTTTTCGGGAGAACGATCTCCCGCAAGAACAAGGCATCCGCTTTGGCGCGATAGAACTTCTCGGTCACTTTGCCCGTTTTGCGGATCTCGCCAACTTCGACAAGTTCCGCCGATTCGAGCGCGAGGATGTGATGCCGAATCCAGGCGGGAGACTGCTTCATCGTCCGCGCGAGATGCGTGAGCGTGGCGGGCGAAGCCATGAGCAACCGCAAAATATCCATGCGGCGGGAATCCGCAAGGAGTTTGAGTTTGTCGAATGAATGGAGCGAGCCAACTTTTCGCATTACGATTTACGGAAACCGTCCCGCAGGTCTTTGTCTCACTCGTCCTGGCGCATGAACAATCCGCAGGACGATGTCCGCCACCTCGATTAAGTTTTTCCTTAATCGAGAGTTTATCACACGAATTTAGAGTTAGTCAAATCAAAATCCGCTTAATGGTCGATGGGGGTTCCAATCACTGCGCTAACCATACCGAATCGGTTCTACTCCCCTCTCGCTTTCCTCTTTCCTCTTTCGTTCCCTCGCATAATAAAACGTCTCGCGCAACTGCGGCGTGACCAGACTCGTCTCGCGGTGACCCATGCGCGTGCCGTGAAATTGCATCAAGCGGAACCAAAATATCGAAGCGAAATTCTTCCATAACACTCGTTCACGCGCCGCGTGCCACAGGTCGCTGAAAATGTTTGTGAGCGTCAAACGAACAAAATCATACGCGTTGAAATGCGCTTCGGGGTAAATCCGTTTGAACGCCATCGCTTCGCGGCGGTAACGGTTGAACACACCGCGCGGCGTTTCATCGTGGATGTGAACGATCTCCGCTTCGGCAGTGTAGGCAATCTTATATCCCTGTTCCTTAGTCCACTTCGCCCAAGCTAAATCTTCGAGTCCCGTCAATGTTTCATCATAGGGATGCGTCTCCCACAAACTTTTCCGAATCGCGGCATTGGCATTGTTACAAAAAGCAGTTGGTTGATTCGAGTCGCTCGCATCGGGATACCACCGATGAAAGATCTGCTGTTCCGAATATTTTGCCGAGTCGGGTCCGCGCTGTTTGCCGTACGTGAGCGCGACCTTCTCATCCTCGAACGGACGCAACAACGACTCCAGCCAATCGGGATACACGGGATACACATGCGCGCTGGCGATGACGACAAATTCACGCGTCGCTTCGCGGACCCCGAAGTTGAGCGACCTCCCAAACGTGAACTCCCCCGCAGCGATTCGCACGATCCACGCGCCGAACGACTCGGCAATGGAAACAGTCGCATCCGTCGAACCTGAATCGACGAGGATGATCTCCACATCGTTCAAAGTCTGCTGTTTGATCCCCTCCAGCAAACGCCCGATGTGTTTCTCTTCGTTATACGCGCGGATGACGATGGAGCAGTTCATAATTCATTGGGTAGGGGCGACAGGCCTGTCGCCCCTAGATTTCATATCCTAATTTCATCAGCAAATCGCCTGCCACATCATCGAAAATCTTCTTGTGCTCATCGGTAAAATATTTTTTCCATTCGCCTGTTTTCCCCGAACGGAAGGTGGGAGAACGGCTGGGGTTGATGGAGGATTCCAAAGAGTCGAGGATCAACTTGCGGGGCGTCTGAAGCGGGATGCGGGTGAGGAAATGATCCAGAATGCGAGTCAGAGTCGCGGCGCGGTCGTTAATCAAATCCTCAAAGTGGATGGAAAGGACTTCGGGGTGATTCAACCAATCCATGTAAGGAGCGAAGCGTTCGGCGATGTTCGGGAATTCAATGCCCGCGTCTGGTCTGCCCAAAATGCTGACCTTGAGGCGCGAATCAAAATCGGGAAGCGACTGATAGTATGCGTGATGGACGTGATTCTTTTCCATCTCGGTGACGTAAAACACATGCGAGACCACCACATCGCGCGGATCGCGAAAGATGAAGTAGGGAATAAATTTCGGCGAACTCACGCGCGCAATCGCTTCGGGTCGCGCAAAGAGATGCGCCGACGCCACATCACGCGGACTGAGTGAATCAAGCCAACGAAGCGACTGCTCAGGCGCGCGCTTGACTCCGCTTTCGCCTTCGTATTCGGCATAGAACGAATGCAATCGCTTCGCATACGGCGCGACATTCGAGAAGCCGAGCAAAATTTGATCGAGCAAGTGCGTTCCGCTTTTGGGGAAGGAGATGCCGAGGAGGATGGGCAGGTTGGTTGGTTGAGCTGAAAACCGAATTCGCTGAACTAACTTTTCAGATTGATAGATAATGGAACGAGCAAATGATTTCAAACGCATAGGGATATTAAACCACACAAGATGTGCTATAATCGCTTTACGATTTATGTTCGATAAGGAGAAGTAAAACATGGAAGCAGTAACGATTTCCTCAAAATACCAAGTCGTCATTCCTCGAGAAGTGCGGAATCAATTTGGTTTAAAACCTGGGCAGAAAATCATGTTTATCCCCTATAACAAAATCCTTCATGTTGTTATCGTTCCTTCCATCAAACAAGCGCGAGGGATGTTCAAGGGCATTGACACAGATGTGATGCGGGAAGAAACCGATGAGGAAAGATAATGAATGTTGTTGATTCATCGGGCTGGCTGGAATATTTTGCCGAGGGGAAAAATGCGATTTTTTTCTCGCGCGCCATCCAGAGCGTCGAGGAATTAATTGTTCCGACCGTTTGCATCTATGAAGTCTTTAGAAGAATGCTTGTGCTTCGAGGAAAAGAAGATGCCTTGCAGGCAGTCGGTGTAATGTCATTTGGAAAAATAGTCGAACTAGACCGCCAAACCGCATTGAACGCGGCCAATCTCGCCAATGACACCAAGCTCGCGATGGCTGACAGCATCATCCTTGCAACTGCCCGCGCAAACGACGCAATCCTTTGGACGCAGGACGAACACTTCAAGGATTTAGACGGCGTCAAATATATCGAGAAGAAATGAAAAGTGACCCTCATCGGGTCGCTTTTTTACTTCGCTTCTTTCATCGCTTCTTTGAACTCAACCAACGCCTGAATCGGAGTGGGGTCAACGCCGTAGCCCATCGCTAAATAATATGCCATGTAATCGCCGAACAAAATGGACGTCCACATGTGGGCGAGGGGAGTTTCGCCGCGCGCGTCGATGTAATCGGTGTTCATGCCTTCGAGCATGAAGGCTTTGCGGGTGAGGTCTGAGCGCAGACGATTACGCGGATGGTCGGAGGGCGCGCGCAAGAAGAGGGTCATCGTGTGCGCGTTGAGTGTCTCTTGCGGATTCATCGTCCCAGCCAGCGTGTTGTGATCGGCTTCAGGGATGAACTCGAAGTTCGCGCCCGCTTTCGCCACTTCGTTGATCTGTCCCTTCCAACGACGCGCAACCACGCTGAGCAAACCCGAGCCCATGAACGTCACCCACCTCCCCATCAATTGACCCGCATAGCGCTTGGCGGGATTCTTCACCGCAGGGACATCGGCTTTGAGATGCTGTTGAGTCCGCTTCATGGACGCGACCGCGTCTTGCATCTCCTTCGATTGATCGGAGAGGAAGCCGAGTCGCTGGAACATGGCGAGCAACAAACCAAACGAGAATCCTACCGCGGCACGCGGCTGACCTGCGTGATCGAACGTCCAGATCGGGATGTTATTTTCTTTCGCGCGTTTCGCTAATTCACCGCCTGTGCAAACCACAACGATTCGACATTCCGCTTTTCGGGCTGACTCGAAGGCGTCAAGCGTCTCTTCGGTGTTGCCTGAGTGCGACGAGCATATCACGAGGGACTCCTCGCCGCGCGCGTGGACGGGGAGTGAGTAATCTCGATGGACTGAGACAGGCAGAGGGGCGAGAGAAGCGCAGTACGCGGCGAGCAAGTCCGCGCCGATGGCGGATCCGCCCATGCCTGCGATGACGACCTGTCGAAAATTTTTCCAGTCGGGCAGATCGTGCTTCATGCCGAGTTGATACGCAAAGGCGAGTTGATCGGGGAGGTTGTCAATCTCGCCGAGCATGTTGAGGGTGTCGAGTTGTTTGAAGCGTTCGAGGTCGTCGAGATTCATTTATGCAGAATCCTTGATGAATGCCGCCAGATCTTTTTTCATCTGCTTGAGCGAGGGGATGTGAATGTACATCATGTGACCCGCTTCGTAGTAACCCATCGTCACATTGCCGCGCAGCGACTCGTCGAGACCGAGATGATTGAACGTGTATTCGGTTGCGAAGTAAGGCGTGCCGAGATCGTAATACCCATTCGCCACGTAGACTTTGAGATACGGGTTGTACGTCATCGCGGCGCGCAACGTTTCGCCGACGTTGACATAGGCGTTCTCAAATTCTTTATACGACCACGGATGCACGAAGCCGCTCAAAATTTCGTACGGCAGATCGGATTCAAATTTCAACTCGCGGCGGATGTAATCGTAGAACGCGGCAGTGTACGGACCCATGATGTTCGTGAGCAACGGATCGTACTCGGCATGTTCGGTGACGCCGAGCCTGTCGCGCCCGATCAAACGCGAGTCGAGCCGACCGACGGTGAGACCGCGTTCGCGCAGGAGTTCTTTGAAATAATGCTGATCGTTGATACGCAGATTCGAACGTTCGATGAATTGCTCCGAGATGCCCGTGAAATAGGAAAGACGCTTCACGATCTCGGCGCGTTCTTCTTTGATGAGCGAATCGCCTTTAAGCAATGCTTGTGCATAATCGCCGAGCGCGAACTCTTCGGCTTCTTTCAACCAGTCCTGTAACGGGCGATGCGGTTTGAGCGCGTCGTGATACCACGCAGTGGCGGTGTAGCCAGGCAGGAACATGATGAACGGCAGGTCATTGTTCAAGTTGAAATCAATCGTAGTGAAATCCAACACGACAGAGACGAGCATGAGCCCGTTCAAGTACATGCCATGCCGTTCTTGCAAATATCCTGATAGACCCGATGCGCGAGTCGTGCCGTACGATTCGCCGATCAAAAACTTTGGCGAGAGCCAGCGGTTGTAGCGCGTGGTGTACAAGCGGATAAAATCACCGACCAGTTCAATATCTTTTTTGAAGCCATGCCATTGCTTCGGCGCAACGCCTTCCACAGGGCGCGTGTAGCCTGTGTTCATCGGGTCAATGAAAACGAGATCGGTCTCATCGAGGATCGAATATTCATTATCCTTCAATTGATACGGCGGCTTCGGCAGATCGCCATCGTCCTTCAACAACACGCGGCGTGGACCCAACACGCCGAGATGAAGCCACACGGACGACGACCCGGGTCCGCCGTTGAACGAAAACGTGAGCGGACGCTTCGCCGTGTCGCCGACTCCGTCTTTGGTGTACGCGACGAAGAAGACCTGCGCGCGCGGCTTCTCGCCCTCCGCTTCTTTCTCGCGGTCGGCTGTTTCCTCTTTCATCACCATCGTCCCCGTTGTGACGGTGTACTTGATGGTCTTGCCGCCGATCTTGATCGAATGTTTCGAGGTGACAAGATTGTCTACGGCTTTGACTTCTTTTTTCTCTTCGGGTTTCTTTTCTTCTGCCATGTGAGGATTCCCTTCTGATTATTTCGAGTAAATATGGATGGACTCAAATGGAATGTTACCGATTATAAGCCGCAAAGCAGATTCGGCAATCCGCTCGAATGGCTTCAACGACAGATAAGCAATATCTGCCAAAAACGGATTTCGAATTTTACGCGCCAGCGGTTTTCCAAGCACATCATACATTTTCCGCAAAGGAGTATGAATCTTCGGCGCGACCGCCAGCAAGGCGAGTTCAGCGCATTTGAAAATTTGCAATTGATGATTCACCTGCATCGAATTTCCATTTGCAAGTTGCACAAGTTTTGAGCCGACGAAATTTGCATGTCCCTGCGCGGCGGCGGTGGCGATGTAGCAATCAGGCGGCGGGACAGGTGGCAACTGGGCATACAACTCGTACATTTTGAGAATGTCATACCTCCACGCGGCGATATAGGCGGCGATCCAAGCCGTGATGCCGAGTCCGCGCACGAGGGTGAAATTCGACTCGTGATATTTCAACAACCAGATCGAAGCCTGCGTTGCCATCAGAAACGACCAGAACGGTCCCGATGCGATGAGCCCAAGAAACACGAGAAACAACGGGACAAAAGCCTCATCCTTGATAAAAGTGGCAAGGATCGCGTATGCGATCAGAAGGACAGCGATCATCCATGGGCGGATGTAGCGCGAGATCCATGTTGCAAGACGCGAACGATAAATCCATGGGAAATAAAGCGGAAGGAACCATACCAGCAGGATCGCAAGTGAATTGGCAGAGACAAACAAATACACGCCAAGCAAAATCGTGTATTGCAAAGCGAGAAAAACTCCTGTGTAAATTCCCAGCCTCACAACGAAGAACTTTGCAAAACGATCTCCCGCAAAAAGGATAAGAAAATAACAAACGATCGAATACGCGATCAGAAAGAGAAAAAAGATTGACGCTTCGGGAAGCATAAGCAACGGAACATACGCGTCGCGATCCCCCGATTGCCATTCGGGTTTGATCGCCTCCACCGCCCAAAACGAAAACGCTGGCACGATCAGCAGAAACGCCGCATAAAAAATCTTCCACCAGCCGCGCGCGGGGAAATCTGTCGGGCTTGACGACTCGCTCATCTCATTTTGGATATTCGGGGATTCAAGACTCATCGCTGATTCCTTTTTGACTCACGAGACGGTACACATCCTTTTTACTCCAACCGCTTCTCTCCGACAGTTCGGCTGATAGCGCCTTCGCAGATTTCCCGCCCCTTGATTCTTTTTCAATCGCCGCTTGCAAGTCCTCCACTTTCCACTTTCCTCTTTCTTCTTTCTTCTCTCCTTCGATCACCAACGTAAACTCTCCCCTCGCTTCTTTTGATTTGAAATACTCCACCGCCCCGCTGAGAGTCCCGCGCCAATATTCCTCGAACATCTTGGTCATCTCGCGCGCCACGCAGATGCGGCGGTCGCCGAGGGATGCGAGCAAATCTTCGAGCGCTTCAATGATCCGATGCGGAGATTCGAGGAAGATCAGTGTGTAGGACAGGTTGGCAATTTGTCCTATGAATTTACGGCGTTCTGTTTTCTTGTGGGGTAGATAACCGAGATAGAGGAACGAGTCTGTGGGCAAGCCAGAAACGCTCAACGCGGCGACAGGGGCTGAGGGACCAGGGACAGGTCGAACGTCGAAGCCTGAAGCGAGCGCGGCGCGGACGAGTTCGTAGCCAGGGTCGTTGATCGCGGGAGTCCCCGCATCCGACACGAGGGCGACATCCCCGCTTGAAAGTTTGGCGAGGATAAAATCCAGTTTACTGAGTTTGTTGTGTTCGAAATAACTCGTGAGCGGCGTTTGAATCTCGAAATGCTTGAGCAAGTTCCCCGTGTGGCGCGTGTCCTCCGCCGCGATGAGACTCGCCTCATGCAAAATGCGAATCGCGCGCGGCGACATATCCTCAAGGTTACCGATGGGTGTGGCGACGAGATAGAGCGTGCCCATGCGATGATTGTATCATTTCGCGAGTGCTATAATATTCGCAAAGAGGAGCAACGATGATCGTCATTTCAGACATGATGGGAACATTGACCACAGGCTCGCCGTTTTTGGGTCTGGTGGATTGGGTGAAACATAACCAAAGCAAATGGCGCGCGCGGTTTTACATGGCGCGAGTGATGCCAGCCTACGTGCTTGCAAAAAATGGGTTGATCGATTGGCAGGAGTGGGGACAAAAATTGATGATCGAGAGTCTCGCGTACATCAAAAATGCCGATGAAGCAACACTCGCGCGCGCCTCGGAATGGACTGTGGAACACAACTTATGGAAGAAACGCCGCGAAGATGTGGTGGCGCGATTGGTCAAGCATCGTGAAGATGGCGCGCAAGTGTACATCGCCAGCAGTTCTGTGGAGCCGTTCATCGCTCCATTCGCAAAACGGATCGGCGCAAATGTGATCGGCACGCCTGTAAAAATTGTCAATGGACGGGTGATGTTAGCGGGAGAATTGGTCGCCAGCCAGAATAAGATTCAACAAGTGTTGTCCCGTCTCGACATACAGCGCGTGGACTTTGCCTACGGCGACACCGAACAGGATATTCCCCTGCTCGAACATGCCGATCATCCTGTGGCGGTGTACCCCGATAAAAATTTGAAACAAGTCGCTTTGCAACGAGGGTGGGAAATTATCGGAGATACGCCAAAGTATGGATGAGGATCAATGCGCGGGAGATTTGGAAATCGCGTTGATGAAAACGATACCTGCAATGATCAGGACGATCCCGACCACTCGCGCCCAATCCAGAGTTTCGCGCCAGATGACCATCCCTGCAATGACGGTGAGAATCAGCCCCACGCCAGACCAGATCGCATACGCCACCCCGATGGGCATCGCTTTCAATGCCAGCGACAGCAGATAGAAAGACGCGCCATAACCGATCACAACCACAACGCTGGGGATGGGTTTGGTGAATCCGTTCGAGAGTTTTAGGGCAACTGTGCCGATCACCTCGGAGAGAATGGCAAAAAAGAGGATGATGAAAGTTTGCATGGGGAGGTCCTTTGCGAAGCAGGAGTCTCTCGATTGTACACTGCGTACTAAGAGAGTGTTTCTTAAGTCTTAAACCTTGATCTTTTGTACACGGATTTCACGGAATACACGGAAAAAAGGCGGCTCTTTTAAAGATTCTTTCCGTGAAAATCAGTGAAATCCGTGGCGTCCGTGTCGAAAAAAGAAGTTAAGAAACAGTCTCTGAGTCAGGACTTATGCAGTTGGCGGGCAGTTGTACTGCCGCCGCCGCAGTGCAACTACGGCGCAACAGGTTCAACTGCGTAAGTCCTAGAGTGTTGAAACGGGCGGGGGAATTCTTTACCCCGTATTCCTCAACCCCGCCGCAATCCCGTTGATGGTCAACGCCATCACCTCTCGCAGTGACTTTGCCTCTTCGCCATCCTGATCGGACAAAGCCCGCAAGCGGCGCAGAGTTTCCACTTGGATGTAGTTCAACGGATCCACATAAGGGTTGCGGAGTTGAATGGCTTGCTGAGTGACGGGTTCCGCCTCGAGCAGAGCGCCATGCCCGCTGACGGCAAGGACCGTCTCGCGCGTCCGCTCATACTCCGCGCGAATAGAATCGAAGACTTCATGCGCCAATTTCTTATCAGGCACAAGACTCACATACAAAGCGGAAATATCCATATCGGCTTTGAGCAGAGACATCTCTGAATTATTGAGCAGGGTGCGGAAAAACGCCCAGCCATCGTACATTTCTTTGAGCAAGCCCATCTCCTTGATGGAAGCAAGTCCCGCGCCGAGGCTGTACCAGCTCGGCAAGTTAAAGCGGCTCTGCATCCACGAGAACACCCACGGAATCGCGCGGATCTGATTGACCGCGCCCAACTTCGCCCGCGATGCGGGACGCGAACCGATCTGCAATCGTTTGATCTCGTCGAGCGGCGTTGCCGATTCCCAAAATTCAATGAAGCCACCCGTTTCATACACCAGGGCGCGATACGCGCGCTTCGCGGTCTTCGACATGTCATCGAGCGCGTTCCGCCATTGCGCTGGGATCGCTTCTTCTTTTTGCGGCGCTGAAGCAAGGAGGACCGCGTTCGCGATCTGCTCAAGATGACGATGCGCCAGATCGGGGTTGGCGTAACGCGAGGCGATGATCTCGCCCTGTTCCGTGACTCGAAAACGCCCGTTGATGCTCCCCGCAGGCTGGGCGCGGATGGCATGGTTCGCGGGTCCGCCGCCGCGCGCAATCGTCCCGCCGCGACCGTGAAAGATGGTGAGTTTTACTCCGTGTTTCTTCGCGGCGCGCGTGATTTCCTCCTGCGCTCGATACAACGACCAATTCGCCATCAGGTAGCCGCCGTCTTTGTTGCTGTCGGAATAACCGATCATCACCATCTGTTCGTCGCCACGAGATTTCAAATGCGCTCGATAGACCTTCGAAGTAAAAAGAAGTTCCAGAATACTCGCAGCGTCTTGAAGGTCTTGAATCGATTCGAACAGCGGGACGATCTGCGGGATCGTTTTACATCCCGCCCATTTTGCAAGCAGAAGCGCGGTGAACACGTCCGCCGCCGAATGCGTCATCGAAATGACGATGGGACCGAGCAACGCGTCCCCGTACACCTCGCCCGTCCGCCCGATCAGCTGAAAGAACGACCAGGTCTCCGCAGTGGCGGCAGTGACGCCCGGTCGATTCGAAAGATTCGGGATCGGGTCGTTCAAGAGTCGAATGAGCAGAATCTCGCGCTCCTTCGACGGAAGACGCTCGAAATCGCTTTCGAGATTCAATGCGCGCAAAATTTCGCTCAGCGCGGCGTTCAAACGACTCGAGTCTTCGCGGATGTCGAGCCGCGCGGTATGCAAACCAAAGACCTTTATTTTTTGCAGCGCCGTTTTCAATTCATCGCGAGCAATATGGGAAGGGAGCGCGGAGGCGATCAATTCCAGCGGCTCGAGCAGGCGACCCGCATCCATGCGCGCGCGATGCGAATACTGCCCGAGCAGATGCGCCTTCATATCTTCATGCGAGGCTTCCGCGAGATCGTCCGCCAACAACGCGAGAATAAGACGATACGGCTCGGTAGCATAACGCTGTTCGATATACGCCACATGCGGAGGGAACGGTCTCTGCCGTTCGATCCATTCCAATAATGCGGGCGGCGGCGGAATACGATTCGAACTCACGCTCAAGCGGCGTCCCAAATCCTGAAACATGCGGCGATGATTTTCCACCGCCAACCCGCGATGCAAGCGCAACGTCTCTGCCGTCACTTCGGAAGTGACAAACGGATTCCCATCCCGGTCGCCGCCGATCCACGAAGCCAGCCTCAGCCACGCGCGCGGAACCTTCAAACCCGCATAATATTTCTCAATCGCATGGTCGAGATCGTCGTACAATTTTGGAATCGAATTCCATAAATACGCGTCCACATAATACAAGCCCGTGCGCGCCTCGTCGGTCACGGTCAACGTATCGGCGCGGGCGCGATCGGTGAGCCACAACGTCGCAATCTCGGCGTGAAGCGATTTCACAGATTCGTCCCGCTCGCGCGCGGAGATCGAATCATCATCGAGCAAATGAAGGAGTTGCGCGATCCGCTCCGTCTTCGAGAGCACCGTGCGGCGACGCGCCTCGGTCGGGTGCGCCGTCAACACCAACTCGATGGATAACTCCTCAAGCAAAGCGGACATCTGCTCGCGCGTCACTCCACTTTCTTTCAGGATGCCCACCGCTTCACCCACCGACTCCGGAACTGGTTCGGGATAGGAAGCCTCTTCACGCTGACGAAGCGCCCGCACGCGCTGATTCTCCTCGGCGAGATTCACAAGGTCGAAATACGCGGCAAACGCGGAGGCGATCACGCGCGCGCCTTCGCTCGGCAGGGCAGAGACCTCTTTCGACAGCCCCTCCGCCGCAACGGCATCTCCGCCTCGCCGCGCCTTCGCCAGCGCGCGGATGCGCTCTTCGGTCTCGAAGATCGCGGGCGACTCAAGCTCGGAGATCACCTTACCGAGCAAATCTCCCAACAGATGAATATTTTGCGAAAGGTCCATTCTGCAAGCAAGTATAACAAAGCAAGAAGGACTCGCTGGCGAGTCCTTCTTGCTGATTAACTCTTCAAGAACTTGACGACCTGTTCGTGAATCTCTTTTGACTGCAACGCGCCGTTCGTGGCGACCCTAGACAACTTTTCTTCGCGTCCAAATCACCAGTTGGAAATTCCGCCATGCATACGAGAGCGGGAAGGTTACGATGTGCACCAATCGGCTGAAGGGCATAAGCGCGAACAACAGGAAGCCCGTGAGGAAGTGAACTTTGTGCGCCAAAGGTAACGCCGTGACGAATTGCGGCGCGGGCTGGAATAACGCCAGCGAGTCCATCCAGGGTGTGGCGGTAAAAATAAACCAGGCGGCGCCCCAGCGATAGACAAAGGCAAGGATCAATCCGAAGAACACCTGCGCAAACAACAAACTTAAAATGACCCAATCCACAGGCGTGGTGATGGCGCGGATCTTCGATGAGGTCAGCCGCCGATAGAGCAGGATGCCCGCGCCGACCAATGCCATGATGCCGAGAATTTTCCCAGCTAACTCGGAGAGGTACAACAATTCAGGCGTGCCATGCGCCATCGCCATCACTTTGGGGATGGTAAACCCCGCAATGTGAATGAGCGTGGTCGGCAGAATGCCATAATGCCAGAGCGTGGAGCCCCAGAACTGCAACTCGTTTTCGAGGAACTGCGACGACAAACTGGTGAACGAATATTGATTCGTCAGGTAACGATAGATCGTGCCGACGATTCCGATGGCGAGCGCCACATAGGGGAAAACGACGAAGAGCAGAATATCAGTCATGGCTCAATTCCTTTTCTAACTTGTTGACAGCAAACAATTAGTACTTCACGAAAGTTCAGGCGACAGTTCGATTTGCTTGGCAAATCGTGTCGCCTGTCTCGACGCAGTGCAACTGCGTCGAGAACTTGCTTTCGACAACAAACAAATTCAGCGCAGTGAGCAATCCGAAGTATGGATTCTCCGACCCCTCGCCAAAGACCTTGAGCATTTTTTCCAACGAGGGCAGTACGCCGTCGCTGAGCAAGGCTTGCGAGAACTCGCTGTAACGATTCTCCGAATCGAAACCGATGAAGCGCAGGATCACCGCAAGATTGTCGGGTAATTCCTGTTCAGCCGAATAACCAATGCCGTGATAGGCTTCGTTCAATTGCGCCATGAACGCGCCGCGTTTGTAACTCTCGCCGTACAAGTGAAACCCAACATACGGATAACAAACAGGTTGCATATCGAAAGTCGTTGTGAATAACTCCTGCATCCGTTGCAAAGAATTTTCCTCGATGAAGTTGGCAAACCTCTGCAAGCTCTCTGCGGCTTCGGGATTGATCGTCCTCATCAAGTCCAAACATCGTCCAGCCTCATGCCCAAAATCCGAAGCGGGATATTCCAACAGCGCGGCGAACGAGTCGAACAACGAGGCGGTTGTATCTTTGTACATACTACAGCCCTCTCTGCGGAGCCTGCCGCCTGCCGAAGCCCGTCTCTGCTTTGCGTTGTTGCGGATCGTACACTTCTTCGATGTCGCCTTCGCGGCTGTACGGCGGGATGACGAACCGATCTTGATACGTGGGGATGGACGTCAGGCGATAGATCGCCTCCGCTTCTTCCGCGCCCATGCCTGCTTTTTCCAGCGCCGCATTTGCTTCCTCTTCGGTCACATCGCCGACGGTCTCATGCCGCTTGTAAATGCGGACAGCGATCATCTTGCGATAGGCTTTGATGACGAGTTCATCGTTGCCAGCCGAAAGCGTGCGCGACATGTAACGCACTGGCACGCGGGCTTTCTCCAGCGAGGAGAACAAGTCCGTTTCGACGCGTTGCGTTCCATTTTCCTGAGTCGCATTGAGGACGGGCAGAAGCGGCGGGACATAGAACAACATCGGCAGTGTGCGATATTCGGGATGCAGGGGCAGAGCCAACTCCCATTCTTTGACGTAGCGATAGACGGGGGAATTTTGCGCCGCTGCGATCACGCCGTCGGGGACGCCGCTTTCTTTCGCCGCCGCGACAACTTTCGGGTCGAACGGATCGAGGATCATCTCCCGCTGACGCTGAACGAGCTGGTCGTCTGGCACTTTGAGCGCGTCGGGGATTTGATCCGCATCATATAGAAGCACGCCCAAATAGCGGATGCGTCCAACGCATGAATGGAAGCAGGCGGGGGCTTGTCCCGTTTCGAGGCGCGGGTAGCACAGGATACATTTTTCCGATTTGCCCGTTGACCAGTTGTAGTATGTTTTCTTGTACGGGCAGGCAGAGACGCACATACGCCAGCCGCGGCATTTATCCTGATTGATCAGCACCACGCCGTCTTCGGCGCGTTTGTAAATTGCGCCCGATGGACATGCGCCGACGCAAGCCGCATTCAAACAATGGTTGCAGATGCGCGGCATGTAGAAGTAAAAAAGTTGTTCGATGGAAAATAGACGTTGGCGATCTTCGGGATTCATATCTGCCAGCAACGGGTCTTTCACCGCGTAGATGTTCGAGCCGCCGAGGTCGTCATCCCAGTTGGGACCTGCCTTGATGTCAATCGGGTTGCCGTCTACACGCGAGATGGGACGCGCAGTCGGCTGGTCGGGACCGAGCGGCGAGTTGAACAGGTCGTTGTAGTTGTACGTCCACGGTTCGTAGTAATCGTCCATGGTGGGCATGGCGGGGTTCGAGAATAAATTCGCAAACGTCTGCAAACGGTTCTGGAGTTTTAACTTCAACTCGGGGTTCTTGGGCTTTTGATCGAGTTCCCAGCCGCCGTGATATTTTTCCTGATCTTCCCATTGGGTCGGGAAGCCAACGCCAGGTTTGGTCTCGACGTTGTTCCACCACATGTACTCCGCGCCTGGGCGGTCTGTCCAAATATTTTTGCAGGCGATACTGCACGTGTGACAGCCGATACATTTATCGAGATGGAAGACCATTGAAACTTGTGATCGTACTTTCATAATTTCACATCCTTTTCTAAAAAACCTGACAGGTTTCCACGATAGATTGACAAATTGTGTACCTTGTCAGCGCAATCGTTTTGACAGGGTGAATACCTGCTAAAACCTGTCAGGTTTATATCTATTAGAACTCTGGCTCGCCAGGCAACTTGCGCACCAGGATAAACGTGTCGCGGTTGACACCCGTCGGACCCCAGTAATTGAATCCGTAGGTGAATTGACCATAGCCGCCGACCATCAACATGGATTTGAGGCGGATGCGCGTGGGACTGTTGTGTCCGCCCGCGCGTTTGTTGCCGCGCATCGGAGACTTGGGGACGCTCACGGTCCGTTCGGGCGCGTGGTAGATGATGCAGATTCCCGAAGGGATGCGCGCGCTGACGATGGCGCGTGTGACG
This sequence comes from Candidatus Defluviilinea gracilis, assembly GCA_016716235.1. Lineage (NCBI taxonomy): Bacteria > Bacillati > Chloroflexota > Anaerolineae > Anaerolineales > Candidatus Villigracilaceae > Candidatus Defluviilinea > Candidatus Defluviilinea gracilis. The sequence goes on along the minus strand of JADJWS010000001.1, from coordinate 1,864,258 downwards.
GTCGTGCCGTGATCGTTGTATGCCTCCACCCAGTCGTTATCCACGATGCCGATCTCTTTCGCATCCTTTTCGCTGATCCACAGCGGTTCGAGTCCGCGTGAGAGGGTCAACATGCGGTCGTTGTCGAAATAGTTCGAGTGGATATGCCACTTGGCATGAGGCGTGAGGTAGTTCAACTGCACGGTCTTGCCTTCTTTATGACTCTTATCCAAATCGCCAAACGCCAAATAATCGGGTCGCGGCTTGTAGGTGGGCAGGTGTTCGCCGTGCGCCAGATATCCTTCGTGATCGAGATAAAAATGCTGGCGACCCGTGAGCGTGCGCCACGGGACGAGTCGGTCCACGTTGAGAGTGTATGCCGAATACGGTCGTCCGTCGCTGACGATGCCCGACCAGATGGGACTGTTGAGTAATCGTCGCGGCTGTTGAGTCAAGTCATTGAACGAGACACGCGATGCGCGCGTCGGTTCGGCGAGGTCGGTGAGTTTGAGTCCCATGCGTTCTTCTTCGGCTTGGAAGGCTCGATACGCCACTTCGCCGTTCGTTTCGGGTGCGAGATGCAAAATGATATTCGCCGCATCGCGCGCCGCTTCCAATGACGGATACTTCTGACCGTTCCAAGTTGTCGTCGGCTTGTTATCCAACAATTCTTGATACAAGTCATCCGCCGCCCAATGGATGCCGTGAATGGCGAGTCCTTCTTTTTGCAGTTTGGGTCCGAGTGAAATGAAGCGCTTGCCCAAGTTGACGTAATCACGCTCGGTCACGACGAAGTTCGGCATGGTCACGCCAGGGATGGGTTCGCACTCGCCTTTGCCCCAGTCACGGATGTGCGGCTGCGCCATCTCAGCGGGCGTGTCGTGTTGAAGCGGCATCGCAACCAAGTCACGCACGGGTTCGGGCAAATGAGTCTGCGCCAACTCGCTGACCTTGCCCGCCAGAATTTTGAAGATGTCCCAATCCGTTTTCGATTCCCATGAGGGCGGCACCGCGGCAGACAACGGATGAATGAACGAGTGCATGTCGGTCGTGTTCAAGTCATCTTTTTCATACCAACTCGCTGTCGGCAGAACAATATCCGAATACAACGCCGATGTGTCCATGCGGAAGTTGATGTCTACGACGAGATCAAATTTTCCTTCGGGCGCGTCCTCGCGGTACGTCACTTCTTTGAAAGCACTTTTATCCACTTCCTCCGAAATGAGTTGGTTGTGCGTGCCGAGATAATGCTTGAAGAAATATTCCTGTCCCTTCGCGCTGGCGTTCAACGCATTGCCGCGCCAGATGAACCACAAGCGGGGCCAATTTTCAGGAGCATCAGGATCCTGTACGGCGAACTTAAGTTCGCCCGACTTCAATTGCTCCACCACCCATTGACGAATTTCCGCATCCGACTTCGCCCCAGCCTGCTCCGCTTTTCTGACAATTTCCAGCGAACTGACGTTGAACTGCGGATACGACGGAAGCCATCCCATGCGCACCGCGCGGACTTGCGCATCGAGCGTGTGCTCTTGAGTCATGCCGCGGTGAGATTCGGACTCGGGTCGAGAAACAGGTTGAGGGTCCGTAAAGAGGCGTTCGTATCTCCATTGATCGCTGTTCACATAATGGAATGACGGCGAGTTCATTTGTCGCGGCGGCTTCTGCCAATCCAATGCGAAAGCGATCGAAGCCCACGGCGCCATGGGCGCGAGTTTTTCCTGACCGACGTAGTGATTCAATCCGCCGCCGTTGCGACCCACGCAACCCGTGAGCATCAACGCGCCGATGCACGCGCGATAAATTAAATTGTTGTGATACCAATGATTGACGCCCGCGCCGATGATGACCGTGCATTTGCCTTCGGTCTTGAGGGCGGTCGTCGCCCACTCGCGCGCAAATTGAATGACGGTTTGGCGATCAATGCCTGTGTAGCGTTCCTGCCATGCGGGCGTGTACGATAAATTTTCATCGTCGTAGTCGGCGGGATAATCGCCTTCGAGTCCGCGACCCACGCCGTATTGCGCCATCAACAGATCGTAGATCGTGACGACCGCCTTTTTGCCGCTGGTGGTTTCGATGTAGCGCACGGGCATGTTGCGTTGAAACGTTTTGCCTTCGCCAAACTCCGCAAACGAAACAGAGAGTTGCTCGCTCGCTTCGCTGAAGAACGTAAGTTGCGGACGAATCTCGCTTCCATCCAAGCCGTCTTTCGGTTCCAGATTCCATTGTCCCTTTTGTTGTTGCCAACGGAATCCCAAACTTCCTTGCGGCATACGCGGCGCGTCGCTGATCTCATCCCACACCAAAAATTTCCACTCGCCGTTTTCCACAGCGCGGGTGCGTTCCACATGCGCGGCGCGGATCATTTGCCCAGGCACATACTTGCCGTCCACTTCGTTGAGTTCAACAAGGAACGGCGCATCGGAATACTGTCGCAGATAATTTAAAAAGTAGGGAGTCGGGTTTTTATAGTGGAACTCGTTCATGATGACGTGATTGACCGCCATCCAAAACGCGCCGTCCTGCCCCGCATGGATCGGAACCCACCAATCGGCATACTTCGCCACCTGGCTGAAGTCGGGCGCAAACACAACCAGCTTCGTCCCATTATGTCGCGCCTCCGCCGCAAAATGCACATCGGGCGTGCGCGTCATGCTCATGTTCGATCCCACCGACGCGATGAACTTCGAGTTATACCAATCGGCGCTTTCTGCCACGTCCGTTTGTTCGCCCCACACTTCGGGGCTGGCTGGCGGCAGGTCGCTGTACCAATCGTAAAAACTCATGCTCACGCCGCCGAGCATTTGCATGAAGCGGCTCCCGCCCGCATAACTCAACATGGACATCGCGGGGATCGGCGAAAATCCGATGATGCGGTCGGGTCCATATTTTTTGATCGTGTAAATCGTTGAAGCGGCGATGACTTCCAACGCTTCTTCCCACTTGACGCGGCGGAATCCACCTTTGCCGCGCGCCTGATGAAAGGACTTGCGTCCCGCTTCATTCTCAACGACGGCTGTCCACGCTTCGACGGGATCTTTGTGCTCCGCTTTAGCTTTTTCCCACAAGTCCAGCAACACGCCGCGCATGTACGGATACTTGAGTCGGATCGGGCTGTACTGATACCACGAGAACGAAATCCCACGCTGACATCCGCGCGGCTCGTACGGCGGGATATCCGCTTTCAAGATGGGATAATCCAACGCTTGCATCTCCCATGTGACGATGCCGTCTTTCACATAGATCATCCACGAGCAACTGCCCGTGCAGTTCACGCCGTGCGTGCTTCGTACCACACGATCATGCTGCCAGCGGTTGCGATAAAACTCCTCCCACTGCCGCGCTTGCGGGTTCGATATTTCTTTGATCCAGTTCATAACAACTCCTTTTCCGCTTCCTTCACCATCGCCGCGCGGATTCTCCGCAGGCGATTGCGATATACAAATCCGATTACGATTGCCGCGCCGATGGTTGCGAGAATGCTGATTCCCAGCACCAATAACTCTTTATCTTCCTGCGGTTCGCCAGCGGATGATTTCATAAAAGCGATCAGATCCGCCTGCTCGTTTTCGGTGAGGGGATGTTGGGTGTAGATGGGTTCCATCACGGGTGATTTGGTCCAGCGATTATTGGAGAGTACCGAAGCAAGTTCAATATCGCTTCGTTCGCTGGATACATTGGTCAGGTCGGGTCCCAAAGCCCCGCCGCCGAGGAGCCCATATTCGCCCAAGTTATGACACCCCATGCAGGGAGGTCCCTCGTTCTCAAAATGAGCGTAGCCCATGAACAACTTCTGCCCGTTTTCGATATCCCCTTCCGCAATGGCTTGCACCGACGCTGGTTGCGGGGGCTCAGGTTGAGATAGGGGAACGCACCCGAAAAGTAACGCTACAAAGATCGAAATGACCGCGAGGGATATTGGGTTCACAAATTTATCGCTTCTGCTATTCATGGGTTCACTCACTCCTGACTATTTTTCTCGATCCACAGACTTGTCTGCCGCCTGGGTTCGGGCGATACAACTGTGGATCGTCTCAAGTAGGTTATCGCCGCGGGCGGGCAGGGTGTTCGTGGAAACAATTCGGAAAACATTCTCGCTCAACGCGGCGCGGATCATGGATATTTTCGGATGTTTTTCGATGATGGTCGCCATCAATTCAGCCGCTTTCTCGTTCTGAAGGCGCTCATCGGCAATGACAACGACAGACGGGCGCGCTTCAACCAGCCGCTCGAAAATGTTCTGGTCGTCCAGAGTCCACGGACCAATTAGCTCCACTTCTGCCTCCGCGCGCAGAATCGCCTCCATGCTTTCGCCGAAGAGATATTGAGAACAGAGTAACAGGACGCGCGGTTTTGAGGTCGTTGTGGATGGCATATCGGACAAAGCCTGCCTCAAGAGTACCTGAATTTACGAAGTAATCCCATCCTCCCCCGCCCCGCCTTTGGAATGAAAAAAGAGTGATTAAGAATCACTCTTTTTTATAAAAGGATTAGTTCCTCGCTCCGTATCTACACCAACCCGCCAAATCTCTGGGAAACAAGAACGGCAAAACGGAGAAATGAAAAAAAAGAACGATATCGCAACCTCCGATGCCTTCATACTCGCTAATTCCTGATCACTCTACGAAATTTCCGCTCCGGCAGGCTCAGTAACGATACTTATATTTTCGTGTTGTGCAATCTACAGTCGATACCTCACGAAAGTTCAAGCGACGTTGCGCAGTATAACTGCGTCAAGAACCTATGTTCCAGGACTTACGCGGTTGGCGGGCAGTTGTACTGCCGCCGCCGCAGTGCAACTACGGCGCAACAGGTTCAACTGCGTAACTCCTACGTTCTTGATCTACCGACAGTGTAAGAACCCCGCAAGTTCTGCCACTTGGGAGAAGCGATTTATGCACAAACTAAAAACGCATAAAGGTTTGGTTTTGATGTTCCTCCTGGCGACCATGCTTGCGTGCAATCTAGGGGAACCACAAACGACTCCCCCTCCTTCAACCCAACCGCCTGCGACAGAATTGACTGCGATTGTTGATACGGCGCCCGCTCCCCCGCCGACGGAAACCCCGATCCAGCATCAGAACATTCCCGTCTCCCTGCCTCCAGACCGCAGTAGTCACGCGGGAGATCAAGATTCCTCCGCCACTGCGAGCCAGAAAATGGCGAACGGCGGAGACCGCTTCACTTTCGAGCGATTTGAACGCCCGTTCAACGGCATGACGATGGAGACCTATTTTCCCGAGTTGGATATCACCGACACCTTCGTCTATCAAGACGACACCTGGGTGTACGGCACCATTCAGGTGGTGAATCGCTCCGCGGCAAATGAGTCGCCGTTCCGCTTCGCCATGCAGGTGGATATCACCTTGGACGGCAAAGGCGATTGGCTAATGATCGCCGACAACCCTTCCTCCACAGAGTGGACTACAGAAGGCGTGCAGGTGTACTTCGACACCAACGGCGATGTGGGTAATGCAACCCCGGTGATGACCGATAACAATGCGGCAGATGGAAACGGATTTGAAGCCCTGGTCTTCGACCAGGGAATTGGCAACGACCCGGATTCAGCCTGGGCGCGCGTATCGCCGCTGAATGCAAATATTGTCGAGTTAGCCATGAAGCGGTCGCTGATGGAAAATACGCCCGAATATATGGTCAACATGTGGACGGGGCGTAGTTGCCTGAACCCGGCTCTCTTCGATTTCAGCGACCACTATACCCATGAACAGGCTGGCGCGGCTGACCCGGAATTCCCATTCTTCTATCCGATCCAAGCCGTTTTTGAACTGGACAACACCTGCCGTATGGCGGTGGGCTTCAAGCCAACAGGCAACGAGCCGGGCTTATGCCAAACGCGCGTGCCGGCTGGACCAGCAGACCCGGCTGAACCGGGCTGTCAACTCAACGATGCCATTTGCGCCCAACAAGGACCCGGTTATTATTTCGACCCCGCGACCTGTTCGTGTTACTACTTTGGCTAATGGAATAACTTCTCCAAACGTCATCCCCTCCTGCAAACCCTACATCAACCCCTTGGTCTTCGCCACCCTTGCCGCCTCGCGCCGCGTGGACACATGCAACTTCGACAAGATATTTCGGATGTGGGTCTTGACCGTATTCAGGCTGATCGTCAACGCCTCGGCAATCTCTTTATCGGTCGCGCCCTGAGACACTTTGATCAACACCTGAAGTTCGCGTTCGGTCAAGCCATCGTCGCTTTCATACACCGCGCCATATTTGCTCATCCGTCGGAATTCCGCCAACACATGACCAGCCAGCGTCGGAGAAAGAGCCGCCTCGCCCCGCCTCGCTCCGCGCACCATTTCCAATAAATCCTGCGAACGGATTTCTTTCAACAAATAACCCTGCGCGCCGCGCTTGAGGGCTTCGAAGAGAATCTCATCGTCGCCGCGCACGGTGAGCATTACGATGATCGTTTCCGGCAGGGCGAGTTTTATTTGCTGCGCGGCTTCCACGCCGTCCATGCCGGGCATTTGCACATCCATCAGGATAAGATCGGGCTTGAGTTCCCGCGCCTTAACGAGGGCTTCGAGTCCGTCGTTTGCTTCGCCCACCACTTTCAAGTCCGGTTGCGAATTGATGATTCCAGCCAATCCCTCGCGGAAGAGGGCATGATCGTCAGCCAGCAACACTCGAGTCTGTTTCATCTTTTATCTTCTGTTTCATCTCTAAACGAATTACTCGGATGGACACGGATTGTTTATTGTTACTCCGTGAGAACCTATGCGCGAACAAATTTACGACCAGGTCAAGGTGACGCGCGTCCCGCGTCCTACCTCGGACTGGAGTTTGATTCGTCCGCCGATGTGTTTGGCGCGCGCCTGCATGATCTGCAAGCCGAAGTGCCCGCCTGGGGCAGGCTGGGAGGCGTCGAATCCTTTGCCGTCGTCTTCAATGGTCACAAAATAATTTTCATCGTGGCGACCCACCTGCACGCGGACTTGTTTTGCGTTCGCATGTCGCGCCGCATTGACCAACGCCTCGCGTGTGATGTTGTATACCTGCTCGGCGATCTGTGGAGAAGGCTCGGGCGTAGAGTCGCCATCCGCAAGCCAGACCAGTTTCAGGTCATGTTGTGAAGCGTTCTCGCTCGCCGAATCGCGCAGGCGAGTCCACAAATCCTTTTGAGCGGGCGAGTCATCCATCAGTGTGTTGATGGCGCGGCGGACATCGCTCGTGGCTTTGCCGATCGTCTCGCGGGTTTTACGCAGGCGTTCCAAAGCCACGCCTTCCTTCCCATCCGAAAGAAACTCCACAACCTGGTCGGTCATTACCCCAAGATAACTGAGCGTTTGCCCCAAGCCATCGTGCATCTCCGCGGCAACGCGGCGGCGCTCTTCCATCGTTGCCGCGCGTTCGGCTTGCGCGAACAGGCGCGCATTTTCCAGCGCAATGGCGGCCACGTTCGCCAGTTTGGTTAGCATGTTCGCAGACTCGGCGGCGAATTGATTCTGCGCGGGACTTCCCACGCACAACGCGCCGATCACGCGGTCGCCGATACGAAGCGGAGCGGCTAAATGACTCGCGCGAAATTCATCCGAGAGCATTTGACACCCGCCACGACAGCCGCCTACACCGCACATCATTGCCTGGTCGCCTTCGAGCACGGCATTGGCAAAGTCTGCGTGGGCGGGCATCGTATCGCCAATAATCGCGCGCCGCGGACCGCTGATCGCCTGGAGTTTTAACCAATGCTGGTTGGTATCCACGAGGCAAAGCGAGGCAATGTCGCCGCCGAGCATTGAACGCGCTTTTTCTGTGACAGAATCCAGGACTTGTTGAATATCGAGCCGCGATGAAATTTCACGACTGACCTCGTTGAGCGTTTCCAATTCCTGGGTGCGCTGCATCACGCGCTGTTCCAAGGTGTCAGTCCATCGGGCAAGTTCCCCTTGCGCAACGCGAAGGCGCGAGCGCATCTCATCGATTGCTTGAGATAACTCCCGCATCTCTTCCGGACCTTCAACCTGTATCGGCTCATCCAGCCGATTCTCCCCGATTCTTTTTGCCGCCGCGCCCAATGCTTCAAGCGGCTTCATCAACGAATGGCGCGTCATCCATGCCAGCACCGACAGAAGCGTCAACGCGCACAACAACAAGACGATTTGAATCACGCGAAGATAATTCACCGCTTGCGTCGCGTCATCAAACTCTTGTTGCGAGGCTACAATCATCGCTTCTCGCGCGGCAATACCGACAGAGGCGAGCACGAGCAGAACAAGCGCAACGAACAGAATAACAAGTTGAACATGCAGGCGTTTTAGCATAGGATGATGCGATTATAACATTTTGCCGGATGAGGCGATCCCATAGGGAGCGTAGGGTAATCGCATTTGAAAATCTCGAGACTCAAAACACGGTGTTTTGCCTTCGAATCCGCTAATCTGCGCGAATTTTTCCGAGAAAGGTTAGCGTGAATTCGTGAGGATTAGCGGACAAAAAATCCAAATGCGATTACCCTAATAGGGAGCGCCCGATCGAGAAAATAAAAAACCATTCTTCGCCACAGAGAACGCAGAGTTCGTTGAGAAAAAATCTCAAGGTTCTCTGCGCGCTCTGTCGTCTCGCACCGTCGTGCCTGCGGCATCTATTCCCTCAACGCGTCCTCAAAAAATGCCACAATCATCTGTGAAATCTCCTCGCGCGAAGGGCTGATCTCTCCGCTCACAGGCTTGAAGCCATGTCCCGCATTGGCAACCGGCACAAGTTCCGCTTGCACGCCCGCCGCTTGCAACTTGGCGAGCAGGTCCTCCGATTGCGCGATCGGCACGAGCGCATCCTCTTCGCCATGCAAAATCAAAAACGGAGGGTCGTCGGCGCTCACATACGTCACTGGGCTGGCGAGGGCGAGGTCAAAATCGCCGAACGCGCGTCGGACGGTTTCGCCGCCGCCTTCAAAATCAACCGTCAAATCGGCAGGACCGAACATATCCACCACCGCCTGCACGCGGCTGGAATATTCCAAATACTCGCCCACATCGAAGCCCGCGCTTTCATCGGTTGTGCCGAGCATGGCAACCAAATGCCCGCCCGCGCTTCCGCCATACACGCCGATGCGATTCGGGTCGAGGTTGTACTCGTCGGCATGGGCGCGCAACGAACGCACGGCGCACTTCACATCTTCGATCATCGCGGGGAATTCATATTCAGGCGCAAGACGATAATTCACCGACACGACCAGAAAGCCAGCCTGCTGTAACGCGGGAATATCCGCCGCGCCTGCGCCTTTTGCCTTATCGCCCGAACTCCACCCGCCGCCATGCACATACATCGCAACGGCAAAGCGCCCATGCTCTTCAAACGGATAATACACATCCATCTTCAACGCGACTCCATCCACCGTGCAATACGTGACGTCGCTTTCGACTGTGCCAAGTTTGGATGAGTCAAATGTACTGGATGAAGTTCCCGCTTCGTTTTCAGCGGGGAGGCTGGTCGCTGTTTCGGCAGGCTGAGTCGCCGCCGACGGCTGACTCTGACTCGCACTGCACGCCAACGAGACGACAACCAATAGTGTGATGAATAAAGTTAATCGTTTCATTTTTTCCTTTTGTACCGCAAAATTTATTTTGCGCCTCATGCGCAAAGCGAACTTTTTGTACCGCAAAATTTATTTTGCACTTCATGCGCAAAGTGAACTTTGCGGCACATTACTTCGCCATCTTCAAAATATCCTCCGACGTGACCACCGTCAGATGCGCGGCGGCGTAGGCAACCAGCTCTTCATATGCGGCGAAGATGGCGGCTTGGTCTGCCTCTGTCCGCAGCGTGGATGGGTCGGACTCGGACAGGTTATACGGCGGCGAGAGCGGATCGCCTTTCTTCACGCCGTTCATGTCGTAGTAAAACGATTTCCAGCCTTCGGGTCCACTGCGATAGAAGTTGTTTTCGTGAATCAATGCGGTGATGAATGGCGCGCGGCTTGGGGACAAATTGGAAGTTTGTCGTACCCATTCGGCGAGTCGATCATGCAACATCTTTGTCGGGTTGTATTTCGCCGCGTCGGGACTCGTCACGAAGTTCCACCAGAATCTGTCGCTATCGTCCACCGAGGTGACGCGCGTCACGCTGAAGTCGCTGGGGCGCACGAGCAGTCCGTTGACGAATTCAAACGGCTGTTCGAGTGTTGTGCCTTCCTCGTGATACAGCAAGGTCATCTGCGCGCCGAGCGAGGCATAGACTTTCTGCGCCGCGTCTTTGAGTTTGCCGCTGTTGGGCGCGGGTGCGACGATGGGATTGCGCCCAAAGACTTGCGCCACGTAGGCATACCCGCCAGGCTGTGATCTATCGAGTTCGCCTGTTTCGAGATTCAAGGCATAGGTTTCGTAATCGAGCAGGGTTTGATACAACGCATCGTCGCTCAATCCATCCAAACGCGAGTCGAATCCTGTGTACAGCGGGTGCGGCGGGCGGACGTGGTAACTGATGGTCATGTTCGAGTTTTTGAGGCGCTCGATCACTTCGGGATGATTCTCCGCCAGCGCGCGGGTGACTTCGGCGGTGAAGTAGAAATCTCCGCGCGCGTTGTATTTCTCGAAGAGGTCAACGAGTTGTAAGAGGGTGTCGGCGCTTTCGTCGGCGTGAACCCAATCATGGACGTTGATGATGAAGGAGATGTAGGCGGGGGTTTCAAGTTTCAGGTGCGAGGTGTCAAGTGGGGAATCGGTTGGGGAAACTGAATCAGGTTGAGGCGGAGAAAGAGGCGTCGTTGGGGCGCAGGCAAAAGCAAGAAGGGAGAGCAAGGTCAGGGCGAGGAAAATCTTTTTCATGTGGAATTCCTTCGTACGGCAAATTTCAATTTGCCATTGCAAGGCGCAAAATAAATTTTGCGTTACTTTGCCGCGTACGCATCCGCCATTTGGGAATAGGTTGCCCATTGGACCTGTCCGCTGGCGACGAGGGGATCAACGACTTCGGTGAGGAAGCGTTCGATCACGCCGAAGGGATCTTGCGGGTCGCCAAGAAATTCGCCAGGATGAACGGTGAAATGAAAGACGTTGACCTTGCCCGCTTGCGCGGCTGAAAGCGAGGCGTAGAGACTCTCTTTGAGATATTCAAAATAGGCTTCGTCTCCGCCCGCGTCATCGCTTCGGCGCATGGACGCGAAATTTTCTTTATCGTATTGACCTTCGGGCAAAAAGACGATTGCGCCGTTTGGATCGTGTTGCGTGAAGAGCGTGAAGTCCGCGCCGTCGGTTCCGCCTGCGGGTCGCCAGGGGTTCACGCCGATCAGCGACATGTCGGTGGACTGCGTAGCGGGACTCTTCCAATCGCTGTTCACATCCAAGCCCGCGCATTCGGCGGCTTCGTACAAATTCGGATACAAATTGCCGCCGCTCCAATAACGGATGTCGCTCACGCCGCCCGCCTGCATAATGTAACTGATCTCTTCCTTCATCACATCGCACCATTGCTGAACGGAAAGCGGCTCGGGATTTTTCCCGAGATGCGCGTCTTCGTGGAAGTGCAGGGCGAGTTCATGTCCGCGCGCGGCGAGGTCGGCAAGAATGGTATTGCCCGATTCAATCGCCACCGTCGTGAACGGACTCTGCGCTTGAATCGTCATGCGCCCGCCGTGCGCTTCGACGATCTGGGCTAGGGTCAGCATATCCTCCACGTGTCTCTCGAAAAATTGCGGCTTGTGATAATCCGATTTGCCGCTCGGAAATCCTTGCGCCGTTTCGCCCATCGGTTCGATGTGCATTCCGATATCGAAGAGCAGGATGGCGGAGCCCGCTTCATTTTCGACGGGCAGGCTGGTCGCCGCTTCGGCGGGCGGAGTCTCCGCCGAGGGGGGAGTCGCTGACGCGGCGGGTAGTCCGCAAGCCAACGACGCGAACAGTAGAACGGCAAAGAAAAGGGAAGTTCGTTTGAGCGTGCGCATGAGGTTGATCTCCTTGTGATTCGGCATGGCGTCTTGGCAAAAAAACCAACCATGCTTTCCCCTATTTTCCACGACGCTTGTAACTAAAGTATTATCTGGTTGTAAAAAAAATAACGTCTCACCCTTCAAAATAGTTAACTCGGTTCCACAAGGAAACATCGAGCCAGTTTGGTTTTATGGAACCCCTATCGCGGGTATACTTTGCTCATGCCCTCCCCCGCCTCCATCCTCAAACAGACCTTCGGCTACGATACATTCCGCCCGCTTCAGCAAGACGTGATCGAAAATGTATTGTCGCGCAAAGACACGCTCGCCGTCATGCCGACGGGCGGAGGGAAATCGTTGTGTTATCAAATCCCATCGTTGATGTTTGACGGACTCACCGTCGTCGTCTCGCCGCTGATCTCGTTGATGAAAGATCAAGTGGAGCAACTACGCGCGTTCGGCGTGCCGTCGCTGTTCATCAACAGTACATTGTCGCCGCAGGCATATCAAGAGAGCATGGATCATGTGCGCAATGGTGAAGTGAAGTTACTTTACGTCGCGCCTGAAACGCTTCTCACGCAACGCATCCTCTCGCTTCTCGATTCGGTCCAAGTGGATTGCATCACCATTGACGAGGCGCACTGCATCTCCGAGTGGGGACACGACTTCCGCCCTGAATATCGTCAACTCGTTGAGGTGAGAAAAAGATTTCCGAAAGCGGTTTGTTTGGCATTAACGGCAACCGCAACGTCGAGAGTTCGGCAGGATATTCGCAACACGCTTAAGTTTTCGACAACGAATGAATTTGTCGCCAGTTTCAACCGCGAGAATTTGTACATCGAGGTCATTCCCAAGCGCGAGCCAGTCGGTCAGGTGATCGAACTGCTCGACCGCTACAAAGACCAATCGGGCATCATCTATTGTTTCTCGCGTAAACAAGTGGATGAACTCGCCGCGTATCTCGCCTCGAAAAAATATTCCGCGCGTCCGTATCATGCGGGGCTGGAAGATGCCGACCGAAAAAAGAATCAAGAAGCGTTCATCCGCGACGACGTGCAAATCATTGTTGCCACCGTCGCGTTCGGCATGGGCATCAACAAGCCCAATGTGCGCTTCGTCATTCACTTCGATCTGCCCAAGAGCGTTGAAAGTTATTATCAAGAGATCGGGCGCGCGGGACGCGACGGCTTGCCCGCGTTTTGCACATTGCTCTACAATTATTCGGATGTCGTCAAGATCAACTATTTCATTGACCAAAAAGAAGGCGACGAAAAACGCGTCGCCATTCAACACTTGAACGCCATCGTGAGTTTTGCGGAGGATGAACGCACGTGCCGACGCAAGCCGCTCCTCAACTACTTCGGCGAATCCTACGAAGCCGACAACTGCTCCAACTGCGACAACTGCACCTCCGCCCCGACTCCGCTCGCCGACATCACTGTGTACGCGCAGAAGTTCCTTTCCTGCGTCAAACGCGCGGACGAGAAATTCGGCGCGGGTCACATCGTGGATATTTTGCTCGGCTCGAAAAACGAAAAGGTGATCCGCTGGGGACACGACAAATTATCCACATACGGAATCGGCGAAGAATTGACAAAGAAACAATGGATGCACATCGCCCGTCAACTCTTGAGTATGGGCTACCTCAAACAGGAGGGCGAGTATCACACGCTGAGTCTCACGGTCAAGGCGTTGGAGTCGCTGAAGAAAAGAGAACCAGTTTTCGGCGTCGTGCAAGAAGCGGAGAGGGCGAAGAAAGATGGAAAGAGGAAAGTGGGCATCGAATACAATCACGCGCTGTTTGCCATTCTTCGTCAAAAACGAAAAGAGATGGCAGACGCGGATGGAGTCCCGCCGTATGTGATTTTCTCCGATAGAACGCTGACGGAGATGGCGGCGTATTATCCGCAATCGCGCGAGAGTTTGTTGAAAATTTCAGGCGTGGGGCAGGTGAAGTTAAGTCAATATGGCGAGGCGTTTTTGGAAGTCATACAATCGTTTTGTAAAAACCATGAGTTGAAAGAGATCACCCTCACCCCCAGCCCCTCCCCCTCAGGGAGAGGGGAATCGCTTGGCGAACGGACACGCATTGTTGGAGAATCATTCAACGAAGGCGCAACGATTCAAACGTTGATGGAACGCCAAGGCGTGACGAAGGGAACGATCCTCGATCACCTGACGAAATATGCGCTGGCTGGCAACAAACTTCGCAACGGCGGCGATTTGCAGGAGGCGACATCTGCCACGCCCGAACAGCAACAGATCGCCTTCGCCGTGTTCAATGAACATAGCACGATGTATCTCAAGCCTGTCTTCGATGCATTGAACGGCGCGTTGAATTACGATGAGTTGAAGATTCTGCGGTTGTTATATTTGATCGATAAACAAGGCAATACCGCGTGATGAAAACGGATTGGGATGTTATCGTTGTCGGCGGCGGACCCGCAGGCTTTTTCGCCGCGATACGATGCGCCGAGTTAAACCCGAGTCTCAACGTGCTGATCCTCGAAAAAGCAACGCAAACCTTGGGCAAGGTAATCGTCTCCGGTGGCGGACGGTGTAATGTGACCCATGCCTGTTTTGACCCGGCGCGGTTGGTTGCGTTCTATCCGCGCGGGGGCAATGAGCTACGGGGAGCGTTCGCGCGCTTCCAACCGCGAGACACGATAGCGTGGTTCGAAACGCGCGGGGTGAAGTTGAAGACTGAAGCCGACGGGCGTATCTTCCCTGTGACCGACGATTCGAACACAATTGCAGATTGCCTGCGCAGCGCGGCGAAGTCGGCCGGTGTGGAGGTCTGGGGACACTCCCGCCTCGGTCGTGTGGATCGAAATCAAGATGAGAGTTTCCAACTCACTACGCAAACGCTTCGGGATGTGTTCACGCGCCTGCGCGCCGGGAAACTTCTTCTCGCAACGGGCAGTGACCGAAAAACGCTCGCCATAGTCAAATTGCTCGGACACACTGTCGTCGATCCCGTGCCATCTTTATTCACCTTCAACGTCCGGGACGAGCGCATCAAAGGCTTGGAAGGCGTGTCTGTGGCGTCCGTCTCATTGAAAATGGATTCACTCTCCACCCAAGGCGCTTTACTGATCACACACTGGGGGTTGAGCGGTCCAGCCGTGTTGAGACTTTCAGCATGGGGCGCCCGCGAATTCTATGGAATGAATTACCGCGCCGAACTGACCATTAACTGGCTGGACAACTATTCATTCGACAAGGCTCTCGATGTGTTGCAACGCAACAAAGCATGGAAAGAGAACGCCCGCAAAAAACTTTCCTCGCATGCCGCGTTCTCGCAAATCCCCGCGCGGCTTTGGAAGCGATTGGTTGACTTTATCGGCGATAAAAACTGGGCAGATGTGTCCAAAGAGGAAGTGCGAAAACTCGCCAAAGAATTAACGGCTGGAACATTTACGATTCAAAGCAAAGGGGTTTTTAAGGAGGAGTTCGTCACCTGCGGCGGGGTGAATTTGAAAGAAGTGGATTTTAAAACAATGCAAAGCCGCATCGTGAAAGGGTTGTTTTTTGCAGGCGAAGTCCTGGATATCGACGGCGTCACCGGCGGGTTTAATTTCCAATCCTCGTGGACGACCGGTTGGATTGCGGGAAGCGCCATGGGCGCTCCGGGGTGACTCAGTAGTGATAGCAAGGCTTTGCATCCACATGCTCCGCTACAGAACGCCATCTGGGTCTTCTTATTCACTGATGTTACGCGCCATGCCTGCAAGGGCAGGTGAAAACGCAGACGGACGCAGATTTCTTGGGAAGGCTACTCTGAACAATCCATCTGTATCAGCGTTTTCAGCGTTCACGCCGCGCTGGCGCTCAGCACAAGTGTCTGCGTCCTGTTTTAAAACTATCAGGCAGGTAGTTAATCTGCGTTCTCCAATCTTGCCTTGAGATTACGAAACGCCCTCTTCATGGACGGGTTACCAGTCAACGGATAAACAAACAAGGCAAACCCAAACGCCATGAACGGATTGAGATTCAACCGTATCGCGCGCGTGATCAACACGTGATTTTCTTTTTCTGAAAATGTAAAAGTGTGGAACACATCCCCAATCGTCGGATCGTTCGCCACAAAACCAAATTTGTGCGGAGGTTCGAATTCAGTGACCTTTAGTCTGTTCGGTCTCTCCTTTTGTATCGCAAACTCGCCTTTGGAGACATATTCCTTCCCCACTTGAATCGGCTCGGATGAAACCGCTTCGATCTTCAATTCCCCGCCGCTCCATTCGGGGTGTTTCGTCAGATCAGAAACGTAATCAAAAGCGGGTTGGAGGTTTGTGTTGATGAGGATTTGGACAGAGCGGGTGATTGAGGTCATGGAGGTATTATAAGCCTTGACCACTGCCCATTTGGGAAAGTCGAAGGACAGGTCTCAATCAAATCCCACCACCTGCTCAACACTTGAAATCGTATCCTGCTTCTGATAGTAGGGTTTTAAATGGTAAAGATTGTCACCTCAGGCGCGTTGAGTGTATATATTTTGGTCTCGAGATGATTTTTCAAGGAGGAACTATGTCTGAACTTTCCGAATCCGCTAAGCCCGACAAGAAACGATTTATCCGTCTTCTTGTTCCAATCATAGTCATACTGCTTCTGTTGCTTGTGTATGGAAGTGGGATCTTCATTCTACCGATTGCGATTCTATCTAGTTACAAAGGTGGAAACTGTAATACTGTCCTCAGTCTTGATAATTTCTACACCACTATTTACCCTGCTTTCATTGAGGACAAGACACTGACACAACCCGCCATGGAATGTGCGGTGTATTCCCTTGCGAACCGTCAGGAAGGGGACTCTGACTGGCAGGAAGCGCTGAATTCTTATGAAGTGTATTCTGCATCCTACCCCAATGGTATCTTTGTAGCAAAAGCTCATGAGCATAGCGCTCTGATGCTGGTCAATCTGGCGAAAGAACAAGCGGACGCAAAAAACTTTTCGCAAGCAGTATCGAATCTTAATAACGTTCTGACGAAATATGCAGGCACTGACGCAGCGGCAAGTGCAATCGATCTTTACCCTGAGATGTACATCTCTTGGGGTGTTGGGCTACGAACCGCAGGGGAATTCGAAGATGCACAACAAGTGTTTAGCGATTTCAAGAATTGGGCAGAAAGCAATCAAGAGCCTGAGCATGCTCAAACTGCACAACGCGAACTAGCGCAGACTTATTTGGATTGGGGCTTGCAGTTGCAATCGCAAAAAAAGTTCGAAGAGGCTGAAAGCAAACTTGATTCCGCAGAATCAGTCGAGTCAACTGTTGCCGAGCAGGTACGGGCAAATAAGGAAAAACTTCATACCGAATGGGGAGGCTTCTTGATCGACCAAAATGATTTTGACAAGGCAATGGAACAATATGGAATAGCATCAAAACTGGTTGAGGAACGTGATCCGTCTGCGGCTAAAGATGTTATTGCAAATGGATACGTTCAGTGGGCTGGTGGACTGGTCGCCGAAAAGGATTTTATTGGCGCTCTAGTGTTGCTTGATTTTGCACAAGAAAATGCTGCGACGGATTCTGCGAAGAAATCTGTAGATGAGGTAAGGAGCGACACATATCTTGCGTTCTCACAATCAGATGGCGAACAGGCTCAGAAAGCGATGAAGGATGCCGCGAGAATCGTTTGCGAGCATCATGCAAATCCCAGTTTGCCGATTTTTGGATTGGATGAGGCTACAAAACGTGCCCTTGTTTACGGGGTTGAAACAGATCTCCCTGAGGACCTTGCAGCAAAAACTCCGGGCGCAATGCATTATGTAGCATGCATCACTGAAGACACTAAGATTATTGGGCGAGAACCGCACCTGCTTAAAAACGTTCCGTTGTATTCCAACTTACCACCGGTTTCATTTCATCTGTATTTCAATCGTGTACAATTCTTCTGGACTGTCTCATTGCGAGAGATAAGCACTGGAAAGGAATATAAAGTGACGACGATTGACGGAGGAGAACCGCCACCAATCGACCCAAATTCACTTATTGATCACATGAACAATCCATATTTCTTTGGCGCCAGGCCTGATATTGCAGATCTAGCAGGCTGGCTACTACAATATCTGAAATAAGAAAGATACCCAACAACTATTCACATCGGGCATCTCTTTACCTATTGGTCCGGTAGCAACCAAATCCAACTGTTTTCGAAGGAGCAACTCCCTTCACCGGATTCCTGCCAGCCCAAGAAGCCAAAAATCCCACTCGAACGTCGTTGTTGACTTTCGTCATGAAAGCGGCCTTGGTGTATCCCGTTAATGAATACGTCAAATGCGTTTCCCTGGGCAACCAATAGGAACTGATTGCTTCCATCGTTCTCAACATTCAATGTGTCAGAGAATTTTGTGGTAGACACAGAATATTTGCGCCTACCGAATTCATAGGCGTCAATAAAGTATGCTGGTAAACCGGACAGGCGATAAAAGTAAAACTGGTATTGTTCTCCTTTTGCAAGATCTATTTCTGAGCGAAAGATCAAGCCGCAGATTAGAACTCCCGAAGCATTCCATGTTACATCTGATTTAAAAATAAAATCTGTTGCTTGTATTTTCTCATCAATTTGCTCAAATAGTCCCGCGTCCTTTTGCGGCCCCGTCATTTTTATCGTCACAGGCTGATTCTGTTTCCATGCAAGGTATCCATCCTTATAAGAGATGCCCGAGTTTGGTCCTATAAATACATCCAAATCAGAGACAACATGGTAAGCCTCAAGTGTCGCGGTCAGGGCGATATTTGCCGTGGCAGTTGAAATAAAGGTTGGGGTGCCAGTTGGTGAAAGTGTCGAAGACGGCTGATGTGTACCGGTAGGCGGCTCGGCGGCAACGGTTTGTGCAACCATCGTGCCGGCTTGATCCAATGGAGATTGCCCCCCACAGCCACTTACTAAAATTGCTAGTGTCAATAAGATTGCAATTGATTTGTACATGTTATCTTCCTTCGATTAATCAAACACATGATATACATTGCGGATACGGTCTTTTGAAGTTTAGCGAAGTCACATATCCCCTAATTGACATCCTCCCTACTTTCCGCTACACTTCAAGTTGTCAGACAACTTTCGTCTAGTCCACTTGCCACCAAACAATCTCCAGTCTCCAGTCCCTAATCTCCAATTCTCCAATTCTCTCATTCACCAATTACCAATCACCAATTACTAATTACCACTTACTCCTCCCCCCATGCCCACCCTCCTCATCAAAAACGCCCACCTCCTCACCATGGACGACCACCACACCGAAATCCCCGATGGCGGTCTTTTTATCCGCGACGGTTTCATTGAACAAGTAGGACAAACTTCCAGTTTGTCCAGCGAGGCCGATGAAACCCTCGACCTCAAAGGTCACGTCCTCCTCCCGGGCCTCGTCAACACGCATCACCACTTCTACCAGACCCTCACGCGCGCCGTCCCTGCCGCGCAAGATGCCAACCTCTTCAACTGGCTCAAAACGCTCTACCCGATCTGGGCTCGCCTCACGCCCCACGATATTTTCACCTCGACTCAAACCGCCCTCGCGGAACTTGCCTTGTCTGGATGCACAACGGCTTCTGACCATCTCTACCTCTACCCAAACGGTTCAAAACTCGACGATGAGATTGCCGCGGCCGCGGAAGTGGGACTCCGCCTCCACGCCTCGCGCGGCTCCATGTCGCTGGGCGAAGCGGATGGCGGTCTCCCGCCCGACAGCGTGGTGGACGATGAAGAGTCTATCCTCAAAGACTCGCTACGTCTCATCCAAAAATATCACGACGCGAAACCAGGCTCGATGGTGCAAATTGTTTTGGCTCCGTGTTCACCGTTCAGCGTGACAGGCGAACTGATGAAACAATCTGCCAAGCTCGCGCGTGAATATGGCGTGCATCTGCACACGCATCTCGCCGAGACCGAAGACGAGGAACAATTTTGCTTGGAGAAATTCGGTCATCGCCCAGGCGGGTACATGCAAGAAGTGGATTGGGTTGGCGACGATGTCTGGTTCGCGCACGCCGTGTGGGTGAATGACGAAGAGATCAAAGTCTTCGCCAAGCACAACTGCGGAGTGGCGCACTGTCCCACCTCGAACATGCGACTCGCCTCTGGCGTCGCGCCGATCAAAGAATATCGCAAAGCAGGTGTGAATGTTGGCTTGGGCGTGGACGGCTCCGCATCCAATGACGGTTCACATCTTCTCGCCGAAGTCCGCAACGCGATGTTGTTGTCTCGCGTGAAAGAGGGAATTACAGGCTACTCATTATCCGATGATCCAAATAGAAAACTCATGACCGCCCGCGAAGCGTTATATCTAGGAACGCGCGGTGGGGCGGCGGTGTTAGGCAGAAAAGATATCGGAAGTTTGGAAAGTGGCAAATGCGCCGACTTCTTCGCCGTCAACTTGAACAAACTCGGCTTCGCAGGGATGCACGATCCCGTTTCGGCGATTGTCTTCGGTCAACCCGTCAATGCCGATTACACCGTCGTCGGCGGAAAGTTCATCGTCAAAGAAGGTCAACTCTCCACTCTGGATGAACGTCAACTTGCGGAGAAACACAACCAAGCCGCAAAACGCTTGTTGGCAGGTTAGCACGTTGGAACGTTCAAACGTTTAGACCCATCTTTTGTTTCTCACGCAGTTCAACTGCGTGAGAACGATACGCAATACGAACTACGGAGTATCAATGCCATCCTCCACAAAACTAACTTGTTCCCTTGTTGATATCGCCATGGGGCGCGCGCCCGCCGACCTTGTGATTCGCGGCGGCAGGTGGGTCAGCGTGCAATCCGGCGAGATCATCCCCGACACGGATATTGCCATCGTGGACGGTCACATTGCTTATGTTGGACGCGATGCGCAACACGCCATCGGCAAAAAGACGAAGGTCATCGAAGCGAAGGGACGTTTCCTCGTGCCGGGGTTGCTGGATGGACACATGCACGTCGAGTCGGGCATGGTCACCGTCACTGAGTTCGTGCGCGCGGTCGCGGCGCGCGGCACGACCGGCATGTTCATTGACCCGCACGAGATCGCCAACGTGTTCGGCTTGCGCGGCGTCAAGTTGATGGTGGACGAAGCGCAAAAGCAACCCATCCACGTGTGGGTGCAGATGCCGTCGTGCGTCCCCTCCGCGCCCGGGCTCGAAACGCCCGGCGCATCCATCGGACCGAAAGAGGTGGCGGCGGCGATGAAATGGAAGGGCATCATCGGCTTGGGCGAGATGATGAACTTTCCCGGCGTGTTCATGGGCGATAAAAACATGCTCGCTGAAATGTCGCTCACCCACGCGGCGGGCAAAACCATCGGCGGACATTACGCCTCGCCCGATCTGGGAATTCCATTTCATGGCTACGTGGCAGGCGGCGCGGAGGACGACCACGAAGGCACGCGCCTCGAAGACGCGGTGGCGCGCGTGCGACAGGGCATGAAATCCATGCTCCGTTACGGGTCGGCGTGGCACGATGTGGCCGCGCAGGTGAAGGCCATTACCGAAAAGAAACTTGATTCGCGCCGCTTCATCCTCTGCACCGACGACTCGCACGCGGGGACGTTGACAGGCGAAGGTCACATGGATCGCGTCCTGCGTCACGCCATCGAGCAGGGACTTCCGCCGATGACCGCGATTCAAATGATGACCATCAATACCGCCGAACATTTCGGCGTGAGCAAAGATATGGGTATGATCGCCCCCGGCCGCTGGGCGGATGTGGTGTTGGTGGAAGATTTGAAAAACTTCAAGGCGGATGTGGTGATTGCAAAAGGAAGAGTGATTGCAGAAAGTGGAACGTGGAAAGTGAATTTGTCGAAATTCACCTATCCCGCGTGGGTGAAGAATTCGGTGAAGTTGAAGAGGCGGTTGAAAGCCGAAGACTTTAAATTACAAGTCACAAGTCCAAGGTCACAGGTCAAAGCCAATGTAATTGGCATCATTGAAAACCATGCAGGCACGCGACATTTGACCTTCGACCTTCAACCCGAATACGGCGAGATCAAAGCCGACATCACCCGCGACCTCGCCAAGATTGCCCTCGTCGAACGTCACAAAGCCACGGGCGGCATCACGCTGGGGCTTGTCAGCGGGTTTGGATTCACCGCGAAATGCGCCATTGCGTCTACCGTCGCGCATGACTCGCATCACATGATCGTCGTCGGCACCGATGACGCGTCGATGGCGGTGGCAGGCAACACCTTGGCGCGAAGCGGAGGCGGGCAGGTCGTCGTCCGCAATGGCGAGGTGATCGGTCAAGTCGAGTTAAAAATCGCGGGGTTGATGTCCACCGAGAAAGCGGACATCGTGGCGCGCAAAGCCGAATCCATTTTGGAGGGATTTAAGATGTGTGGGTGCGAGTTGAATAACCCGAACATGCAATTGAGTTTGCTGGCGCTCGTGGTCATCCCCGAATTGCGGATCTCGGACAAAGGCTTGGTGGATGTGACGAAGTTTGAATTTATTCCCGTATTGGAGTCGTGATGGCAAATTTTCCCTTTCAACGATTGCAAGCCGATCTCGCAAAATTGATCGCGAAGACGCCCGCAGGTCAGCGCTTGATCTCGGAGCCTGAACTTGCGAAACAACTCGGCGTGTCGCGCGCCACGTTGCGCGAAGCGATGCGCACGTTCGAAACGCAAGGCGTGATTCGGCGTCGTCAAGGTTCTGGCACGTATGTGGTCGGCAAGATTCGAGCAATTGACGCGGGTCTTGAAAAACTCGAAAGTATCGAGACGATGGCGCGGCGCATGAACTTGGAAATCACCGTCAGCGATCTGCAGATCGAGCAATTCGATGCGGATGCCGACTCTGCAAAGGGACTCGGCGTCGCCGAAAAGACGCGCCTCACGCGCATCCAACGCGTGATCCGCGCCGACCGCCGTCCCGCCGCCTATTTGGTGGACATCCTGCCCGAGTCGATTCTCAAGCCGTCCGATCTGCCCTCCAACTTCAGCGGCTCTGTCCTCGACTTTCTGCTCGCCCGCGGCGACAAACTCGGAATCTCCCGCGCAGTCGTCGGCGCGACTAACGCCCATGCCGACGTTGCCAAGCCGCTCGAAATCCAACGCGATGATGTTCTGCTGAAGTTCGAGTCGCAGTTATTCGATCTCAAGAACAACGTGGTGGATTTTTCGGTGAGTTATTTTATTCCAGGCTATTTCCATTTCCACGTCAATCGGCGGGTAGGAAATACAAATTAAACACGAAGGACACGAAGTTCACAAAGGAAAACCATTGACTTATTCCTTTGTGTCCGTTGTGTCCTTCGTGGTAAAAAAGGAAAAACTATGACAAACAAACTACAAGAAATACAAAAGCGAGTCAACAACTCACGCGAAGAGATGATCCAGTTCATGCTCGAAATTTGCGAGATTCCGAGTATGGATTCCAAGATCGGCCCCGTCGGCGAGCGTGTTCAGGCAGAAATGAAGAAGTTGGGTTTCGACGAAGCCCGCTTCGACAAGATGGGCAACACCATCGGGCGCATCGGAAATGGGGAGCGAGTCATCGTCTATGATTCGCACATTGATACGGTTGGGGTGGGCGATCCGTCCATGTGGGGATGGGATCCGTTCAAAGGCAAAATTGAAAATGGTGTGCTTTATGCGCGCGGCGCGTGCGATGAAAAAGGCTCCACACCTGGGATGATCTACGGCTTGGCGATGGCGCGCGATCTCGGTCTGCTCGACGGCTGGACGGCGTATTACTTCGGCAACATGGAAGAATGGTGTGACGGCATCGCGCCCAACACGTTCGTTGAAGTTGACCCTGGCATCAAACCCGATTTTGTCGTCATCGGTGAGCCGACGAAGATGCTCACGTATCGCGGACACAAGGGGCGGCTCGAGATGAAGATCACGTCGAAGGGACGCAGCGCGCACGCCGCGTCGAATCATCTCGGCGACAACGCCATCTACAAATTACTTCCCATCATCGCGGGCATCCGCGATCTCGAACCGCAACTCGGCGACCATGAATTTCTCGGGCATGGCAAGATCACCGTCAGCGACATGCACGTCAAAACGCCGTCCATCAACGCGGTGCCTGATGAGGCGGTCATCTTCATTGATCGGCGCATGACGTTCGGCGAAACGAAGGAGCAGGTGCGGGCGCAGGTCGAGGCGTTGATTCCCAAGGAGTTCAAAGACAGCGTCAAACTTGAAGAACTTTTTTACGATGAGCCTTCGTATACGGGATTCGTTTTCCCTGTGGATAAATATTTCCCCGCGTGGGCATTGGAGGAAGACCATCCGCTCGTCCGCGCGGGACAGCTGGCGCGTGAACAAATCGGCTTGACTCCCGCCCCCAGCGGCAAGTGGAACTTCTCCACGAACGGAATCTACTGGGCGGGCAAAGCAGGCATCCCGTCAATCGGATTCGGTCCAGGCGACGAAGAGACCGCGCACACTGTCAACGATTCCGTCTCGCTCGAAGATATGGTCAAAGCGACGGAGTTCTACGCGATCTTGCCGAGTTTGATCAAGTAAAAATCTCACTAGTCGCTCTGCGACTATAAGACTAAAAAACCAGGAGACTAACTTATGCAAACCAACTTCAGAGGCCGCGATTTCATCGGCGACCTCGACTTCACCAAAGAGGAAGTCGAAACCGTTTTAGACGTGGCGTGGGATTTGAAACGCAAGCGCGCGCTCGGTGAACCGCACGCGTTGTTGCGCGACAAAGTCCTTGCCATGCTGTTCTTCTTCACGTCCACGCGCACACGCGGATCGTTCGAGGCGGGCATGGCACAACTCGGCGGACATGCCGCGTTCATTGACAGCGAAACGACTCAAATTTCGCACGGCGATACCGCGAAAGAGATCGGCGAAATTTTCGGTCGCTACTTCGACGGCATTGCCATCCGTCAATGCGACTGGCAATATGGCAATCAATATATCAACGAGGTTGCCAAAGCCAGCCGCGCGCCGATCCTCAACATGCAATGCGATGTGTATCATCCCTTCCAATGTCTGGCGGATATTATGACCGTCATCGAAAAGAAGGGACGCGACTTGAAGAAAAAGAAAGTCGTCGTCTCGTGGGCGTATGCCGCGTCGTACAGCAAACCGATCTCGGTGCCGCAATCGTTGATCCTGCAAATGACCCGCTTCGGTTGCGACGTGGTGCTGGCTCACCCGCCTGAGTTCAAACTCATGCCCGACATCATGCAACAGGCAAAGGACAACGCGAAGAAATACGGCGTCGGTTTCGATGTGACCGACAACATGGACGAAGCCTTCAAAGATGCGGATGTGGTGTATCCCAAGAGTTGGGGTCCGCTTCTCACAACGACAGGCAAAGAAGAAGGCAAAGCCCTGATTGACAAATACAAATCATGGATCACCGACGAGCGCCGCATGGGACTCACCAAGGAAGACTCGATCTACATGCACTGCCTCCCCGCCGACCGCGGACTCGAAGTCACCGACGGCGTGATAGACGGCAAACATTCGGTTGTCTACGATGAAGCCGAGAACCGCCTCCACGCGCAGAAAGCCGTGATGGCGTTGACGATGAGTTAGTTAGTCGAATAGTTTGATAGTCACATAGTCGGATAGCCAATAGACTCTATCGAAAATAAAAATGGGGACGCAGAAAAACGCTGACCAACGCTGATTCAAAGAACAAAATCTGCGTTTTCTGCGCGTTACGCGGTCAGCGTCCAAAATGGTTTGTTCGGCTTATTACCGATAAAGTCTAATGACTCTGGAGGCTGTGTGACTATCATATGACCACGAAACTACCGGACTATAAGACCAGGAGACTACATGACTAAACTAGCAGTCGTCGCCATCGGCGGCAATGCCCTCATCAAAGACGATAAGCGCGTCACCGTCGAAGATCAGGAAGTTGCGTTGCGCGAAACAGCCGTCCACCTCGCGGATATGATCGAGGCGGGCTGGGACCTCGCCATCGGTCACGGCAACGGGCCGCAAGTGGGGTTCATCCTGCGCCGCTCAGAGATCGCCGCGAAAGTGGAGGGGATGCATGAAGTCCCGCTTGATGTGTGTGGCGCGGACTCGCAGGGCGCGATCGGATATGAATTGCAACAAGCGTTGCGCAACGAATTTTTTAAACGCGGCATGGACAAGAAAGTCTGCACGATTGTCACGCAAGTGTTGGTGGATAAAGAAGACGCCGCGTTCAAAAAGCCGACCAAGCCGATTGGAAGTTTCATGGATGAAGCCGAGGCGAAGCGACGCGAAAAAGAGATGGGCTGGTCGGTGGTGGAAGATGCAGGCAGAGGCTGGAGGAGAGTCGTCGCGTCCCCGCTGCCGAAAGAGATCGTCGAGCTGGATGCGGTGAAGACGCTTCTTTCCGCAGGGCAGGTTGTCATCACCGTGGGCGGCGGGGGCATCCCCGTGATTGATCGCGGCGACGGTGAACTCGTCGGCACTGCCGCAGTCATTGACAAGGATTTCGCATCGTCACTGCTCGCGAGTTCGATCAACGCCGAAATTTTTATCGTCGCAACGGCGGTTGAAAAAGTGGCGATCAACTTCGGCAAGCCCGACCAGCAATGGCTCGACAAAATGACTCGCGCCGAAGCGCAGGCGTATCTCGAGGAAGGCAAACATTTCGCCAAAGGTTCGATGGCGCCGAAAGTGCAAGCCGCGATCCGTTATTTGGAAAACGGCGGCGGCGCGGCGATCATCACCAACCCCGAAAATATCGGGCGCGCGCTGAAGGGTGAAACGGGAACGTGGATCGTTAGATAGTTTGTTAGTTTGGTAGTTGAATAGTTTTGTAGTTGGGTGGTTGTGCGGCTTTGCGCCGAATGACCGCCCTTTATTATGTAAAGGAGGAACACATGGCAAAGATAAATCGTTTTGAGGATCTGCAGAGTTGGCAGAAGGCTCGCCAATTGGCTAACTACATTTATGATTTAACCGAACAGCCAAAGGTCTCAAAGGATTTTCGGTTGCGCGATCAGATTCAAGGCGCGGCGGGCTCCGTCATGCACAATATCGCTGAAGGATTTGATTCTGGAACCAACCCGAACTTCATCCGATTTCTGGAAATGTCGAGACGGTCTGCGAGTGAAGTACAATCCGAGTTGTATCTTGCTCTTGACCGTAAATACATCACCGATGAAAACCTCAACGCCGCATATTCTCTCGCGACCGAATCGAAACGGCTCATCAACGGCATGATCGGATAGTTGAGGAAATCATCACCGCCGAGCAAGTAACTACATAACGATCAAACTACGAAACTACTGAACTGATGTCCATTTCTCCCCGCGTCTTATTGAGCATTGATTACGAACCCGTCTTCGCGTTGTTCCGTCACTACGATCATATCCGCGACAAAACGATTCGCCGCGACATGGATGGCAGATTCACCTCCCGCGCGATCGATTCGATCCTCGACCAACTCGGCGATTCCAAAGCCAGCATCTATCTCGTTGGCGAGATCGCGGAGTGGTATCCCGACGTGCCGCAAAAAATTGTGGACGCGGGTCACGAACTCGGTCTGCATTGCCAGTTCCATCGTCCGTTGGTAAACGTGGATCAACTCGCAAATGATTTGCGTGACTCGTCCGCGTGGTGCAAACAATATAATGTGCAAGGCTATCGCGCCCCAATGGTCGGCATCAGCGAGGCGGCGTATCCGCTGCTCGAATCGTTCGGCTTCCAATATAGTTCGTCCATCTATGCGCCCGCTGGCACGCTGTTGCAAAAAGGAAAGATGTGGGAGATTCCCGTCAGCACATGGCGGACGCGCGATGCTCATGAAAATTTTGTCGCGCCGCGCGATTTCTCGTTCAAACTTTTGCTCGGTGGAGAATTTCCCTACGGCTCAAGCTTCAGCATCGGTTTCACGCCTCGCCGCATTCTTTCCATCATCGAAGAAGAACTCAAGCGCGGACATTCCCCCGTCATCATCATGCACCCCTACGAGCTGGTGAAGCCTCCCTCCTCTTCACGCCTCACACGCGACCTGATTCGGAATCCCCACCTCGTCCCTTTTCTCTGGGACAAGTCTCCGTTCTTGCGAAACTTGTTGAGGAGTTTCCCAACTTCATCGTTGAAATCGTATCTTGATGAGGTGATCTCCGATTCCATGACGGGGATTGCTTCGCCACTTCGTGGCTCGCAATGACGGGGCGAAGTATTCGTAGGGCGGGTTTTCAACCCGCCATGTGTCAAATGGCAGAAGAGCGTCAGGCTTAAAGCCTGACCTACAATTACCTTATGCAAAAGGTCTAACAAATATTTGTGTAGGATCGCGTTCTCTAACACGCGATTGATGAGAAATTAAGTGACCAACCTTGAAGTCAAAAAACTCTCCTTCAACTCACCTCTGCGCGTGCCAGAGTCTCTTTCGTTCGCCGCGACGTTCACCGCCCTCGATTCGTGGACTGGTCTCGTAAAAGAAATTTACGGCTATGAAACCTATCGCTTTGAAGCCGTGAAAAATAATGAAGTCACAGGCATCCTCGCCCTCACGCATGTTCGACATCCCATCTTTGGAAATTATCTGGCAACGTCCCCGTTCGGCTCGTTCGGCGGATTTGCATTTTCCTCCGCCGAAGCGCGCGATGGACTTTTAGAAGAAGCTCAGAAACTTGCCGATGAGTTGAAGGTTGAATACGTCGTCGTTCGATTTATGGAAGATAACAACGCGCCTCCCCCGTCGTGGATTCAAAACCCGATCTACTCCACCTATTTGCTTGACCTCCCATCCAATCCCGAAGATCTGATGCAAACATTCGGTCACCAACACCGCAAACACACGCGCCAGTCACTGCGCAAGGGATTCAAAGTTACGTTTGGTCAACTCGAATTGCTGGATGAAACTTACGAGGCATTAGCGCAGAGTATGCACGAACTTGGCTCGCCTTATCATTCAATGAAATACTTGCAGACGATGGCATCCCTGCTTGGAGATAAACTCGAATTTATTGTCATCAAAACCGCGGACGATTCACTCGTCGGGAGTGCGGTGCTTGCCTATCACGAAGATACCGCGACAAATTTACACGCGAACATCCTGCACAAATATCGCGCGGAGTATGCGGGCGAGTGTTTGTACTGGAACATCCTTGAGCATTACATCCAAAAAGGAATCAAAGTCTGCGACATGGGACGCAGCTTGAATGGTTCAGGTAATGAGACCTTCAAATTCAAGTGGAAGCCGCGCAAAGTTCCGCTGGCGTATTGGTATTATCTGCCGAAAGGCGGAGAGATCCCTGAGTTGAATCAGAAAAGCCCGAAGTTTCAGTTTGCGATCTGGCTGTGGAAGCGATTACCTGCCTTCGCCGTGCGGATGTTGGGTCCGCATTTGATTCGGGGGATCGTGTGATTCGCGTGGAGCTAGTTCTGCCTGTCTAACCCGAATAGACAAATCAGTTAACGCCTAACGAATCGTCAACACCTGTTTCGCCAACAATTCATTCGGCAAAACGCTCCCCGCATGGCTCGCCGCCACTTCCCCATCTTTCATTACCAGTCGCAAACTCTCTTTATCCGCCAGCGCGCGCAAATCCTCCAGCGGATTCTTCTCGTGCGCGATTAGGTCGGCGACCTTGCCTGCTTCGAGCGTGCCCAGCCACGAATCCCAGCCCAGGGCTTTCGCCGCATTGCCTGTCGCCGCAACGAGCGCTTCCATCTTCGAAAGACCCGCCTGCTCCATCCAATATATTTCGAGCGCGTTCTCGCCGTGATAATTCAACGGCGTGCCCACATCCGAACCCATCGCAACCCGCGCGCCGGTCTCGTGCGCCGCCTTCAAACTTTTTGCCGCATCGCCCTGTGAATCGACATTCTTCCGCATGATCCAGTCGGGGATGTTCGATTTCTCCGCCAAAATAATATCCCACCCCGCTTTCAAGGTCGGCACCAAAAAGACCCCGCGTTGCGCCATCAGGCGGATCACGCCAGGGTCGCGATGCAAATACGTTCCATGCTCCAGCGTGGTCACGCCCGCTTCCACCGCTTTGCGAATCCCGTCAATGCCGTGCGCGTGCATGGCCACCGGCTTGCCAAACTTTTTTGCCTCATCCACCAGCGCTTGAATTTCATCCTCATTGAAATGCGTCACACCGGGCGCGCCGCTTTCCACCAACACCGCTCCCGTCACGCCCATCTTGATCACATCCGCGCCATGCTTCACCTGTTCGCGCACCGCCTTGCGCACCTCGTCCACGCCATCTGCCACGCGATACATGCCCGCGTAATACTCCGCGCCCGCTTCGGTGATGGAAATGAATCGCCCCGCCAAACACAGGCGCGGACCCGCAAAATCACCGCGTTGGATGGAACGACGGACATCGAATTCGAGTTCGCTCCAGCCGCCAAGATCGCGCGCAGTGGTGATTCCCGCCGCGAGATTCTTTTGCGCGTTCGAGAGAATCTTCAACGCCATCTGCCCTGTCGGCGCATAGAACTGACTGTCCGCTTCACCCGAGCCGGAGAGATGGACATGCGTGTCGATGAGACCCGGCAGGATGTACGCGCCATTCAAATCAAGCGTGATGGATTCGCCGCCCGCTTCGCCCTCCCAAGTGGAGGCTGGTCCGGCATAGGAGATTTTTCCATCGCGTATGGCAATGACCGCATCCGCGACCGGCTTGCGCCCGGTCCCGTCGATGAGGGTGAAATGTTTCAGGAGGGTATCCATATCGAAGTCGCGAGAGAAGCGGGATTACATCCAACCTGATTGTATCCGCAAAACGAAAACCCGCCACAGTGGGCGGGCGTGTGCCGAGGGGGAGATTCGGACTCCCGACCAAGGGCTTATGAGTTAGACACACAATGGACAATAATTTTTGCCCACATATGTATGTAAAACTCTGCTTTTGTCAACACTCTTGCCTATATATGGCGGTATTTTTGGATGATTATCATTTTGATAATCCCTTGCACATGAAATGCAGATATATTGATAATATAATACCGCTAGGCGCATGCCAGTATCCAGTAATACTAGAAGCGATGCTTTATCGCGCGCATCGGAGAGTTTTCCCCGCTTGCAGGTTTCCAACATGGTCTTGATCGTTTCGATACTTACCGGATCCAGCGGTTCGAGAGGCACGAAAGGCGCATCAACCTTGTTGATCGGGTTGCGCCAGTTCTCCGGCTCGATTTCGCGTTCATACCATTTCAAAAAGGTTTTGACGGAACGATAATAGCCATGAACTCCAGCGGGACGATGCCCATTTTCATCGAGTGAGATCAGGAATTGACGGATCATGTCGGCACTAATCTGGCTTACGTTGGCTACATTGTTTTCCAAGCAGAACCTGGCAAAGGTATTGAGTTTCTTGCTGTAAAACTCGATGGCGCCGCCGGCAAGATTGCGGGAACGGCAGGCATGCAGGTAAATGCCGATCCACTTTCGCAGATCGTCAGTCTGGTAGATTTCCAGGTTGGGAGATTTGGTGAGAAAGGTGTTTGTTTCCATTCAGTGGGCGCAAGAATATCCGAATGGAAATGGGGGTGGGGAGTTGGTGTCGGTAATTTTTCGTTATTGTTACAAGCTGAATTTAGCCTTAAGGATCCTATTTTATCCTTGCGTGATTATTCACGTAATGAATACCATTTCAAATCAAGGCGAATAGCCTTTCGTCTTTTTACATTCCCGCCTGGAAACGAATGCGCGATTTTCAATATCATTTGATGCGACCATTCGTTTTCGTGCATAGTCTTGGAAGAATACTGGACAGCGTGATGTAGTTTTCTCCAAACCATCTTGCAGGTACAATGGAGGCTATCACACTATGGACGACTCGACTCCAGAATTCCTGAAAAGGCTCCGAAAATTTGTTCAAGCCGAAGCGGACGCTCAATATCGCGCCCTGGAAAAACAATGGTCGCATCCGCTTCAGGAGCGGGTTGCAAGAGGCTGGGCAATCGAAGGACTGCGCGTCGAACAGGTGAAGAACGGGATTATCCGCCTCTCGTGCATCACCAACGACTCGCGCTTTCGTGAAGGCGATCTGGTCTTGCTGCACCGTGATGATCCCCACGATCCGGACGCCCTGCATTGTGAACTGCAGTACGACGGGGAAACCGACCTCGAAGTCAGCCTGATTCGCGGCAATGAAGTTTTTCTTGCTTCCAACCCTGAGAGTTGGATCATGGATCAGGATTGGTTCGACGCCAGCCCGTTTTACCTGGAGGCGCTGAACGCTGTTGCTGATTCACAGTTGGGACGCTCTACGATCCTGCCATTGCTTCAAGGCTCCCTCTCTCCAAAAATAGACTATGCCCGCTACGAGCGCGCCCGGAGCGAATTACAAAATGCCGGACTCAATGACAGCCAAATGGAGGCGGTAGCGCTCTCGTATGCAACCGACCTCCTACACTTGATTCAAGGTCCGCCCGGCACTGGCAAGACTCTTATGCTTGCACATCTTGCGCGTCTTCTCGTAAAAGATGGACGCCGCGTCTTCGTCACTGCCCTTACCCACCGCGCCATCCACAATGCGCTGAATAAAATCTCGCAAGTGGACGATTCGATTCCCGTCTGCAAGATCGGCGAAGGACGGCATGCAAGCGATCTCAATGTTCCGAACTTTGAGAGATTCGATCAATCGCGCTTTGGAGAAAACAGCGGCGGGTATGTGATCGGCGCCACACCATTTGCCCTGCAATCCAGAAGATTATCCGGTGTTGAATTCGACGTGGCGCTGTTCGACGAAGCCTCGCAAATCACTTTGCCGCTGGCGATCATGGGAATGCTGGCGGGCAGTAAATATGTTTTCATCGGGGACGAAAAGCAACTGCCCCCGGTCACGGTATTTTCGGCGACGGAAGCCACACAGGCATCCATATTCGGTTATCTCGCAGGTCGTGGAAACGAAACCATGCTGGATGTGACCTACCGCTTGAATGATACTCTGACAGAATGGCCCAGCCGAACCTTTTATCGCAACGAACTCAAGTCAAGCGAAGAGGCAGCGGGAAGGCGTTTGAATTTATCGCCAGAAACGACTCGCTGGGATTTTGCCTTGGATCCCGCTTCGCCTGCGGTCTTTCTCGATCTCTGCCACCAAAATACGACTGTGCGTAGCCGTATCGAAGCGGATGTTGTCATGGAGTTGATCCTGTCCCTGTTCATGCGGGACGTATCTCCGGAAGACATTGGCGTGGTTGTGCCCTATCGCGCTCAAAGCCGCTTGATACGCAGCCTGATTCGCAGAAATCTGCTGGAGAACGATCTTGCTAACCGCCTCGTAGTAGATACGGTCGAGCGGATGCAGGGACAGGAACGCGAGGTGATTATCGTCTCTTTCGCCACTGCCAGCGCTAAATTTGCCGCGCAGGTTGCAGATTTCCTGTTCCAACCCCAGCGTCTAAATGTAGCCGTGACACGCCCGCGCACCAAGTTGATCCTGGTCGGCAGTCATCACATGCTTGATGCCGATCAATATGACGGAACCCATCAAGAAACAATGGTCATGGTTCGGA
Source organism: Candidatus Defluviilinea gracilis (assembly GCA_016716235.1). Classification (NCBI taxonomy): domain Bacteria; kingdom Bacillati; phylum Chloroflexota; class Anaerolineae; order Anaerolineales; family Candidatus Villigracilaceae; genus Candidatus Defluviilinea; species Candidatus Defluviilinea gracilis. The sequence continues at coordinate 1,831,002 of JADJWS010000001.1, read as the reverse complement.
ACTTGATTGACGGTTGTCATGCCATCACTGTACCCGATGGCAGATTAGACTGAAAACGTCATGGCTCACATCCTGCCCGACACCCCGCCTCAAACCATACCGAAGGAAGTTCTGCAAGTCTTTCGCGCGCTAAAATCCCTGCCCGATACCTACTTCATCTGGCATCACCTTGCGCCGTGGCAAATTGACGCGCCTGATTTTCTTGTGCTGGATGAACTTGGCAAAGCGTTGTTAATCAAGGTCAGTTCTGCGGCAACGGATCAGGCTGATACCGCCGCACAGATGTTACTCCTCGCAAACGAACGCAAACCTTTGGGACAGGATGAAAATGCCTTGCTGGAGAAATTCATCCGTGAATTGAAACTGCCTTCGGACCAGAAGATTGAAACGCTGGTGATTTTCCCAAACATTCCACAGAAACGAGTGCTGGCAAGCCGTCTGGATCGAAAATCTGGAGAAGCCCATTGGATTGGAAAAGAACCGCTTCAATCAGATACCAGCCCTGTATTGGACAAGTATTTGCCATCCACGCCTCTGGATTCGATCTGGCTGGAAAAACTTCGCCAGCGCTTCACCCCCGAGGTGGTTGTTCCGGCTGAGATGACCGTCCGCCCGGCCTTTGAGCGGCGCATGGCAGCCGGCTTGACCAATTACCTGCTGGATTACGATCAGGAAGCGGCGGTCAAATCAGATCTCGAACTGCCAGCCGACGATCAGCCTCTTCCCGGCGATCTGCGGCTCAACATCATTAACGGCGTCACCGGCAGCGGCAAGACGCTTATCCTGTTGTATCGTCTACGCCTGTTGTACCATCTGTATCCAAATAAGCGTTTCCTGGTTCTGACACATAACCGCCCGTTGAGCCGCGATATGGAAGGACGCTTCGCCCGCCTTGAAGGTCGCTCCCCAAAAAATATCGAATGGCGGACGTTCAACGGCTGGTGTTATCATCATTGGCTCCATGAGCCAAAATGGATCGAGCCTCTCAAACTCACTGCCCGCAGGAGGATTATCGAGGAAATTTGGCGGAGCCATTTGCAAGACTCGACCATTTCAACAAGCATGTTCCAGAATGAATTGGATTGGCTGAAAGACCAGGTCCCACTCTCCCGCGAGGAATATCTCAACGCCGACCGCCGCGGGCGCGGGTTTCCATTGAACGCGGAACAGCGTCAGCAGGTGTTCGATGCAGCGCAGGAGTATCAGGCATCCCTGAAGAAAAGAGGCGCATTGGATTGGGGCGACATCCCCCAACTCCTTTGGCAATTCTCTGAAAGCGGTCGGGTGCAATTGCCAGAGTACGATATCGTCCTCATTGATGAAGCCCAGTTCTTTGCGCCATTGTGGATGCGCTTGATCCAGAAATCGCTTAATCCACAAAATGGACATCTTTTCGTCGTGGCGGATCCGACGCAGGGATTTTTAGGGCGCGGCGCTTCGTGGAAATCGCTTGGACTGGAAGCGCGCGGGCATACTCATCATCTACGTCGCAGTTATCGCACGACGCGTGAGATCTTGCAGTTTGCCACCCTGCTGTATCGCCTGCGCCTGGCGGAGGAAAAAGACGATGATATTCTTGCTCCAGATTTGCTCAATATGCCCAATGGAAAGTTCCCGCAAATCATCAGCCTCACTAGCCCTCAAGATGAGATTGCGCGCGTCGCTAACGAAGTACAGAGTCTCGTGAAGCAGGGATTTCCAAAGAAACAAATGCTTTTACTGCACGGCGATGGATGGGGCGTGAACAATCTTATTCAGGCAATTGATGACCGACTCGGGAAAAACGCCGCGTTGGACCCGAAGGATAATTATCCCGGCGATTATGTGCGGGTGACCACCATCAATGCCGGCGCGGGATTGGAAAGCCCGATTGTTTTTCTGGTTGGTTTACGCTTGTTATTTGAACAGGAGCAATCCCTGCGGCTTTCAGACGGAGAGCGGGAAGGGCTGATCCGCGACAATACCCGCAAACTCTATATGGCAACAACAAGGGCAGGTCAACGATTGGTGTTGACGTATTCCGGCGAGTTACCGGAGGTGTTGAAGTCAGCGCTGGAGATGAAAACGTCACTGGCATAATTATTTCATGTCTTATAGATTAAATGACGCAACAGGCGCAAGATACAATCCTCACTAATAGCTGATAAAGGCAAAGATGAAAGTACCTAAAATCACGGAAAGCATAATTCGCGCGGGAGCCAGCCCGGAAAGTTTTCGGCGCGGCAAGGAATATTTTGAGGAAGGCGCGATCTCGAATACCGCCATTCAAGACACGGTGTTGAGCGGCGAATGCGCTGGCACATATTCGCCCTATTATCGGGCGCAAGCGGAACTGGATGAGGCGGGCATTGCCGATGCATCCTGTACGTGCCTCTACGAATATGGCGGCTACTGCAAACACATCGTTGCCCTGTTGCTCGCCTACTTGCATCATCCAAAATCATTCACCATGCGCAAAGCGCCTGAGGAACTTCTAGCCGATCTGGATCGTGACGATCTCACCGCGATATTAACCAAAATGATCCAAGAACAGCCCGACCTGTATGATCGGATCGAAGCCATAACAGCTGTCCCTTCGAAATCCAAAAAGAAGCGCAGGAAAAAAGTGGATATCGAAGTCTATCGCCGCCGTATTCTCAGCATCGCCCACAGCTTGGATGGCATGAGAATGTCGGAAGCGTACTGGCATGTGGGCGGACTGGCGAATCAATTGCGCGAAGTGCAGGAATCCGCCATGAAATTCCTGGATGCTGGGGACGCCGAGACGGCGCATGAAATTCTGCTTGTATTGCTTGAGGAGTCCAGCCGAGGTATTGAATATATTGACGACTCGGACGGCGAATTGGGCGGTTTTGTGGGCGATCTGGGCCCGTCGTTGGCTGAAGCCATTTTGAGCATGGAACTCAGCCAAGTCGAACGCGACAGGCTGGTCCGCAGGCTGGAGAAGTTGATCGATTACGCCGGCGATTATGGGATGGAAGGCAACTTGGATACTGCCGTTCAAGCCGCGAAGTATGGATGGGGAGATGTCCCTAAAAAGATGGAACCTGTTCGAAGAATAGCCTCAAAATTTGATGAGGACGAAGAACCGGATGATTGGGATGAAGACAAGGATTGGGACGAGGAAGACGACGATGAGTTCAGTAAATGGGGTCTTCCTATTATGTCGGGCATCGATGATCTCACTGAAGCCAAATTGAACGTGCTGGATCGGCAGGGACGCACCGAAGAATATCTTGCCCTGTGCAAGAAAGAAGAACGTCATCTGCGTTATGCCCTCAAACTGTGCGATCTCAAGCAAGCAGTAGATGCGGTGAAATACGCCAAAAAGCATCTGACCACTGCCGAAGAGACTCTGGAGGTAGCCCGCCGCTTGCGAGAGTTGCGCCTCGTGGCTGAGGCTATTGAAGTCGGTGAACACGGCATAAAACTGAAAGGATCAAAAGCAGGGCTAGGGGAATGGCTGGGACCTGTGGAAGAGGCGCAAGGACGGACAAAACAAGCGCTGACAGCCTGGTTGGCTGCATTTGTTGAGCATCCATCGCTGGAAACTTATAAGACGATCAAGCGATTGGCTGGTTCAGGCTGGAGAAGTTTGCGCCCGGAGGCGATGGCAAAACTTCGCAAGTCGTATGACAAGCAGGTTTTGGCAGAAGTACATTTGCTGGAAGAAGAGTGGGATGAGGCAATCCAAGTAGCCGAGGGACGCGACGTATGGTATCCCGTTGTCGAAACAGTGGCTGATGGGGTTATGCAGCATCGTCCAGAATGGGTTGCCAAGATCAGTTTGAAGCACGCGGAACGCCTGATGTCCGAGGCCAAAAGCAAGAATTACCCAATTGCCACGGCTTGGCTCAAACGCGTGAAACAAGCTTACAAACTGCTTAGAAAAACGGATGAATGGAAGGACTATTTGGAAGAAACTAGGGGAAAATACAAGCGGAGGCCGGCATTGCAAAACCAACTAACACGATTGTAGTTAGGCTGGTATTTGTTGGTTTTCGATAAACCAGCGATGCAAATGATTGCCCTTTTCCTAAAAGTGTTTTTGGATAATTCGGTTTGTCCTCGGCTAGTTCAGGCAATGAACAGGCAAGAATTTTCCTGCCAAAGATTTTGGAATGCAAATTCATTGCGCCTCATGTATAAAAAGATACGAATTCCGTAATAATGTATACATAAAACATAATTCAGCCAACTACAAATTGCGTCTGTATAGGTTTTATACAATCGGTTTGTGAGGGCAAATCACCTTTACAACCATACTCATTTCAAGTACAAAATAAGTACAGTTGTAAAATGTCATCTGCTGAGGCATATTGGACCAGTCGTACGGGAATTTCAATTCCTTCAGAAAAGGGGGCTTGGATTAAACGTGTACAGGGGCATTCGCCTCGGGTGGCACTTACAAGAACACCACCAACTTCATACTGATCAAACTCATTTTGTATAGGGGAAATCTTCATGTCAAAGAATCGAGAGAGTTCATTTGCATGACCTTCACCACAGTCCGTAATGAAGATCAGAGCTTTTTCGAAACCTTTTGATCCAAAGAGAGGCACCAAGGTTTTTCAATCCTATTGAAAAGGTAATGACCGAGAAAATCGGTTTTACAACCGAAATTTTCGGCCATTATGTTACGGCTTATCATCTCTAACTAAAGTAACGCTCCGTGATTTATGAATGCGAATAGTCCCCAGTCCAGAATTTCTATACGAGGGTCTCAAGTGTAAGTTTTGCGTACTTCATCCAGTGCCTGTAACAAATCATCAAAAGTAATATGTTCATGGTTAAATCCCTCAGCGATTTGATCAGCCAGTTTGTCCACCTGCGAGACTTTTGTCGTAAGCAAAATCGTATCCTCGCCAAGATCAATGAGTGTCAATATTTGACCTTCCTCCAGTTTGTATTTTTTACGCAGACTGGCAGGAAGAGCGGCAGTTCCCTTGCGACGGATTTGTAGCGTAGTCATGGTTTTCCTTTATAGAAATGAGTAAGCGTTCTTGCTGGACGATTGCCTTTGTTGAAATCTTTTTATACCCAATACGCCGGGTGAATAATTGAGGTCATACTGTTTTCTATTTTGTTATGAGGCACCATAAATGATTACTTATTCTCAGATAGTTCCAGCAGTTTGATCCCTTGGTAAAAGTAGAAGAAAGCTTCCGGACTTGTTTTCTTCAGTTTATTGAGTCTGCCGTATTCAGCCTTGGAAATACCCCATGATGAAATGTCAATATTTCTTTGGAATCTCTCAATACTGGTACTTTGTGTCGAGATAAGTCCAGCCAAATACACGACCTTTGATGCGCAAACAATAGCAGTGTCTATCGTAAAGTTCGCCGAGTAAACAAAAGCAACCAGTTTCTTGATTCCGCTTGCTAATTCGATATACTCTCCACCGGCAATTGCTCCACGTGTACCAATCAAACAGGCTGTCTGAAACGAATCCAGGAGAACATCTGTGGGAGTAAGCTCGGGCATTCCACGATAAGACAACTCTTTTGTGGCCGTCCATTCAAAAGTCTTGCATATGAGATCAACATCAGAAACAACATCAAACAATGCACCAATATCGAAAAGCTGCTTCGCCATTTCAATGTCTTTTCCCAACCCATATTGAATTCCGGTGGTATTGGGAGCGAAAGCTGTCAACTTATCTCCTATTAAGCACTCCACCACAGGACAAACTACATCGGTTATCTGTCCTTCAACCGAAAGAATGGGTATGTCTATGTTTACTTTCTGTAATTGTGGGTATGGATTTTCATCAAACAAGATATCCAGCAACACACGACTTTCTTTGTTCTGTATCATGGAGTGAAAAAAGAACTTGTAGTGTTGTTTGGGTAACTCGCCGGGGCGACGATTCTCCTCATAACGGTAGAAAGCACCCTGATCAATTACCGATTCAAAAAACAGAAGGAGGTTTTGCGATTTGGGAAGGACAATGTCAATGTCAATAGAGAATCGACTCGGCTTTCCGAGCAATAGTGTCAGGCATGTGCCGCCCTTAAAAATGAAATCTAGTCCACTCAACCGCAGGTTTTCGACTAGGGTCAAGGCCATGATCATCTTTTCGATCAAGATCGGATCCTTGCCGGCCGCAATCTTCCGAGTCTGCATGATCCATTCTTTGGTCCGGGATTGATTCGAGATCATTGTTTGCTTTTCCGTTGCATTTCGAGTTGTATTCCTGTTTTAGTTTGTATAAATTCCTGTAATGTCTTCCCAGCCTTCCTGCGGCGGGCATATCGAAACATAGTCCTTTGATTCAACCAATAAGTATTAAAAGCGTTTTCGTAGATATTTGATAATTCCGCGCCTTGGAAGGCAAAGAATATGTTTTTGTCTACCAGGATATCCACAAGGGTCTTCTCCAATTTTGGAAAAGGGATATTGTTATGTGTCGTGCGAGGCGCCTCTGAAGTCAAAGGCAACACAATGATTGGACTTGCTTGTGGAAGGATATAATTCTCCATCAGGCTTCGACTGGGATCCAGAAAAACCCGGCCTGTATGTTTTTCCATCAATCGGTTAAAAACTGACTCGCACGCATCTTTGTCAGTTTCGACAAGAATTAAGTTTTGCCCGGGTTGATGGGTCATGAACTCATGCAGTATCATTGTTTCCCAGCATAAGTAGTCCAGGTATGGAAACGTCTTTTGAATGATTTGATGGATCGAAGAAAGCTCCTTAGAAGGTGAATAAAGAAACTTTCTCTTTTTAACTTCTTGTTCTTTAAACGCATACATCCCAGATCCCAGCGGAACGAGGATCTGTTCCTTCTCCAGAGCATACAGAGCTCGCCTAAAAAATTGCTCATTGAAATCATCTGTACGCATCCGATAAAAGCTCCTCAACTCATTTTTGGCAATGGAAACATGCTCAGAAAAGGTAGATTTCAATTCCGGGAGATGCAATTGAGTATAAGTATTTTTCATAGTAACCTCTTTCGTAAAATGGCACTTTTCCATAAATAGTGCCGTTTTACGAAACAAGCCTACTATACCAGAAAATATGCATGGCTGCTACCTACGAAGCACAGATCACAACTTCCTTCTTGACTTGTCTAAAGATTGCTATCCACCGGACTACCTCGCATGTGGGCAGTGTGAATATCCTGATCGGTCTGTGCCAGATAACGCCGCAAAATCTGCAGGTCGGAATGTCCCATCAGTTTTTGCAGGGCAAAGATATCCACGCCGTTACGCAACATCACCAAGGCAAACGCCCGCCGGAAATCGTGCGGAGTGGGAATGGATTTCAGTCCGACCTTTTCCGCGCACCGGCGTAGCAGACAGCGTAACGCGGCATAGGTCATCCTCTCGCCGTGAATGGAGACCCACATGGCAGGGAAGTTGTCATGCCGGTAGCGAAGGTACCCACGAATTGCCCTAATGGTCTTTCGTCCCAGGAACACCATGCGCGGCTTACGCCCTTTGCTCTGACGGATCATCACCGCTCCGGTTGCCATGTCCACATCTTCCAGGTTGATGTTCAGGAATTCTTTCGCGCGAGCGCCAGTATCCAGCAATCCCAGCATCATCGCCTTGTCGCGGACTCCGGAGTAATTGCTTTGGCAGGTTTTCAGAAGTTCATGGATTTCCTCGATCTGGATGGGCTCGATGGGATCAGTCGGCAGTTTCGGCGCTTTGATTTTACGAATCGGGTTCTTCCAACCCTCAGGCATGATCTCTTCCTCTTCGATCCAATACAGCATGGTCCGCAGTGGACGGAAGCAAGCATGTACACCGCCGGGATTGTGCGTCTCGGAGAGTTCAAGTAGATACCGACGGATAAAATCTGGTGTGATTTGAGAAACTTGCGTCAATGCCTGACATTCACAATACTTTAGAAAGTATTGCAGCTTCTTGGTATACAGTTCAATGGTTTCGGGAGAAAGCCTTTGTGATCTGCGGTCGATCAGAAAAGAATCAACCAGAATGGGCAAATAATCCTGCTGGGAAAGTGTGATAAGCCCTTGGTCTTGCGTTTTTAAAGCATACATGGTGATCTCCTTTGTCTAGAGACCACCATACATAAGAAGAGTGTCCCACTTATTTTTGTAGTGCCGAGGGGGAGATTCGGACTCCCGACCAAGGGCTTATGAGTCCCCTGCTCTACCACTGAGCTACCTCGGCGGGGTGAGAGCGCCGCAAATATTACTATGGGAGGATATGTTTGTCAACACGAGCGGATTCTACGAGGGGAGTGGGATATAATCAATCGAAATCAGGAGCCGAATGAAGATTCTCGTCGTCAACAACGATCTTATGGAACGAACGGTCATTCAGCAGGTGTTACAGGTGAATGGTCATGAGGTTGTGATCGCGGAAAATAGCGACACCGCCTGGAAACTTCTGCACAGCGAGGAGATCCGCTTTGTCATCGCCGACCGCATCGGCACCGACATCGACGAACGGGGTTTTATCCGCCGCGTGCGCGATGCGCGCCCCCCTTATTACATTTACATCCTGCTCATCACGCAAAAAGTGCAGGAATCGGACGTGACCACCCCGCGCACCGGCGCGGATGATTATTTGCGCAAGCCGATCGTGCCGGTGGAATTAAAATCGCGTGTGAATATCGGCGAACGCATCCTCAGCCTGGGCGACCGTCTTGTGCAGGCGAAGGATACGCTCGATCACACCGCCATGCTCGACAACCTGACCGGCGCCTTGAACCAGATGGCCTTCATCAACCTGGCGCGCGGCGAGTTGGAACGCGCCCGCCGCAACCAGGCTTCGCTCAGCCTGATCGCCTTTCAGGCTGAAAATTTCAAAGCCATCGTCGACCAGCATGGCAAAAGCATCGGGAACGATGTGTTATCTCTCATCTCGCAAGGGATTCGCGATAAGAGCAGACCCTACGACGGGCTGGGTCGCTACGAAGGCGATATCTTCATCCTCATCCTGCCGGGCGTGGTTGGCGCGGAAGCGGAAAAGGTATCAGAGCGCATCCTCAAAGGCATTGCCAACACCAAAGTAACCTTGCTGGACGACACCGAGTTAAAGGTCAACTTGAGTGTGGGAATCGTTTCCTCCGGGCGCATTACCGCCTCCACCGAGATCGAAGCGTTGATGAGTACCACGCGCGAAGCGCTTGCCCTTGCCAAACGCGACGGGGATAACCAGATCTACACGATCTACGTGTAATCCTATCGCAGAACAACCTGCAAGACGAACAACGCAACCATCCCTGCCAGGATGGTGATCAGCGTATTCCTGCTCGCCCACGCAACGATCGTCGCAAACAACCCTGCCAGCAGGCGATGGTTATCCAGCGAAAGCTCAAGACGATTGGAGCGGATGAATAACTCCGGAAACACAATGGCAGACAGCACTGCTGGGGGAACGTAGCGCAACGCCTTCCGCAACGCTTCCGGGATGTGGAATTTGCCGAACGCGTAGATAAGGCTGAAGCGTGTCCCAAACGTGATCAGGCCGCCCAGTAACATCACAAGCCAAATATTCATTGCTTACCTCACAAAGGTGACAGTCACTTAAAAGCGACTGTCACCTTCTCTCCTCCAAATAAGTTCCAACGGCGATGCCGACCAACGCGGCGACGATCAAACCTAATTTATACGGAAGCGAGTACGCGACAAGCGCGGCGCATCCCGCCGATAACGCCGCCGCCACTGCCGGGCGATCTTTCAAGACCGGCACGACCATCGCGATGAACGTGAGCGGGAGCGCAAAATCCAGCGACCACGAATCGGGGATCGCCGCGCCGAGAAAAATTCCCAACGCGGTGCTGATCTGCCAGATCGTCCACAGCGCCGCCCCCGCGCCGAACAGAAACCAATGACTGAACGGTTGGACGCCTTCATTTTCATAATGAAAGATGCTCGGAGCGTACGCCTCGTCGGTGAGCAGGTAACTCAAAAGCGCCTTCCAGCGTGTGGGAAGAGAAGCAAGATGAGGGGCGAGCGAAGCGGAATAGAGCATGTGCCGCAAGTTCACCACGGCGATCGTTAATACGATGACGAAGCCCGGCGCGGAATCCCTCACAAGTTGGGTGGTGATGAACTGCGCCGAACCCGCAAACACCATCGGAGACATCATCTGCGCCGCGGCGGTGGACAGCCCGGCATCCATGGCAAGCACGCCGTAGATCATGCCGAAGGGAAAGACGCCGACCAATAGGGGAATCTCGGACCGAACGCCCGCCCAAAAATATTTTTGTTGTTCATTCATAGCCGAAAGTATAGCCGAGAATTTTCCCGCCATTACAAGACCGGATTCCACCTCAACGAAAGGAATCCCGCAAGTAGGAATAACAGCAAGCCAAGCGCGTTGAAGAAGGCGCTGATCTCGGTTGTTTCGCGCGTGACGACAAGATAGGTGGGCAGGTTGCGGAATACATCTTGCAGTTCGCGCGCGCTGGTCGCCGCGTAATAGGCGCCGCCCGTCATATCGGCGACCTGCTTCAATGTGACCTCATCCAGTTCCCTGCGGAAGCCTCCGCCCCCGCCGCCGCCAAAACCCAGCCCAAAGCCTGGTCCCCCGAATGGATCGATTTCTGAAAACGCGTCGCCGCAGTTCATTGGAGATGTGTTATTGACTGTTCCGAAACCAATTGTGTACACGCGAATGCCGCGCGCCGCCGCCTGGTTTGCGGCATTGAACGGAGTGGGTCCCGCGTTGTTCGAGCCATCGGTGAGCAGGACGATGATATGCGGCGCGAACTCCCCTTTGGGCAGGGGTTGCGGGGCAGAGTCCGATAGTGTCGAGGGGATGCGGCTGTCAATTTCAGCAATGGCGTCGATGGAGCGGAGGATGGCGCTCCCGATCGCCGTGCGGCGCGCGGGAAGAAGATTCGCGATCGCGTTGACGAGCAAATCCCTGTCTTTTGTGGGCGGTTGGACAAGTTCGGCAAAGCCAGCAAAAGCCACGATGCCGATCTGGGCATCTTCGTTTCGGCTCTGAACAAATTCAGTCGCGGCTTCCTGGGCGGCGATCAAGCGGTTCGGAGGAATATCCGTCGAACACATACTGCGAGAAATATCGAGCGCGAGGATGATCGTGGCGCGGTTGGAGGGAACAACAATATCCGCTGTCGGTCTGGTCAATGCAAGGATCAAACTGGCAATGGCAAACAGGAACAGGATGAACGGCGCGTGTCTTCGCCACTGCGATTGATGCGCCGCCGCTTCCCGCACCAGCGATAGGCTTGAGTAACGGATGACGAAGCGCCTGCGTCGGCGCAAGAGCCACACATACGCAAGAATGAGGAGCGGGATGAGAAACAGCAGATACAACGCGGAGGTCCACAACATGTTCATGCGACCCGCCCAAACCAGAGGAGTGAGAACGCGCCGCCGAGGAGAAAGAACAGAATCCCCAGTCCCGCGAGAATCGAGGTGATTTCCATTTCTTCTTGTTTGATCGCCAACTTGGGCTGAAGATCGCGGTAGATCCGTTGTAAATCCTGTGCATTGCCCGCGTTGTAATACGCTCCGCCGGTGGTCTCTGAAAGAGCGCGCAGGATCGGTTCATTCAATTGTGAGTGGGCGGTGATTCCATCCACGGTAATGGTCGCTCCCTCCAGCGTGCCGATGCCCACCGTGTAAATACGGACGCCAAAGTTTGCGGCAATGTCTGCCGCGGCGACCGGGTCTGGATCCTGGTTATTCTCGCCATCGGTGAATAGGACGATCGCCGAGTATGGATACCAGCCTTCAGGAAGCGCGTCGGCCTGAGGCGCGGTATCCGATTGCGGCTGGGATATTTCGGGGACGGCATTCGCGCTCAAGAACGGCGGATCGCCCGCGTCCACCACGATGGTGTTGAGCGCAACGAGAATTCCATTCCCGACCGATGTGCCTCGACGCGGCACAAGCCGCTCGATGGTGTCAATGATTTCAGTTCGCTCGCCAGTCGGGTTTTGCACGGTGATGCCGCCATCGCTGAACGCGACTACGCCGATCTTTACGCTCGTCGGTTGTTGATCCACGAATTCGAGCGCGGCGGCTTTTGCGGCTTCCATGCGCGTCGGTTTGAGGTCGTCCGCCGACATGCTACCCGACACATCGAACGTGAGGATGACCGTCCCTTCGACGCGCGGCAAACTGATCTTCGCCTGCGGACGCGCAAAAGAAAGGATGAGGATCGTAATGCCAATGAGAAAAAGTATCGCGGGGAGTTGTCGCCGCTTGGATGTTCCGCCCGACGCATCATGCAACACGCCGAAACTCCCCAGGCGCGCGGCGGCTTCGCGTTTCTGTTTTTGGATTCGTTGATACGCCCAAACCAAAAACGGAACGAGTAATAAAAGATAGAGGAGGGATGACCAGATGAAGGACATAAAATTCGGAGATTGGAGACTAGAGATTGGACGACCAGTCTCAGTTTCAAAAAATCATGTCACTCTGAGGGAGCGGGGTTTGCGACCGAAGAGTCTCTTGTTTGGGCGGGAGAGACCCTTCGCTATCGCTCAGGGTGACATGACTTTTAGTTTTTCCTAACCTGTTGCCTCTGCTTCGCAAACTTTACGATCGAGCGAACCAGATCGTCTTCCGTTGAAAGCGACAACACATCCACGCCCGCGCGTCTGAACGCCTCGTTCAAATTTTTCTCGCGTTGTTGCGCCGCGGCGAAAAACCGTTTGCGAAATTTCGCGTCGTGCGTATCTACAAACATCTGCGCGCCCGTCTCGGCGTCTTCCATCATCACCATGCCCACATCGGGCAACTCCTCCTCGCGCGGATCATACAGCCGCACCGCGATCACCTCATGCCGCTGACCCAGCAAGCTCAACGAACGTTCCCAACCCGGCTCGCTGATGAAATCGGAGATGACGAACACCAGCGAACGCCGTTTGATGGAATTCAACACGCTATCGAAAAAGGATTTGAGACTCGTAAACGGCGCGCGAGAGAGACGCGGCTGTTTCATCATATCGTTGATGAGACGCAGCACCTGGATTTTCCCGCCTCGCGCCGGGACCGTGTGCTGGATTCCGCTCCCGAACATCATCGCCCCCACGCGATTCCCGTGACGGGTCAGCAGTCTTGCAAGGACGGTCACAAATTCGGTGAGCATCGTGCGTTTTTCGCGCATCGTTTGCGTCGTGCCAAAATCCACCGAGGGACTCAGGTCAAGCAAGAACCACGCGGTGATCTCGCGGTCTTCGTTGTATTGCCGAATGTACGGCGTATCCATCCGCGCGGTGACGTTCCAATCAATGTAGCGGATATCGTCACCGGGCTGGTATTCGCGCAGGTCGGCAAAGTCCACGCCGAAGCCGTAGAACAGCGTGCGATAGTCGCCCTGCAACAACCCGTCGAGGCGGCGGATGACGTTCCAATCGAGTCGGAGCAACACTTGCTCAGGCGTTGCTGTTGACGTTGACATGTTCATGCAAAGGCACCACAGGGATCGGAATACGGTCGAGGATTTTGTTCAACAAAATATCACCCGTCACATTTTCGGAGAGCGCTTCGTAGGACAACACAATGCGATGACGCATCACATCGAGCGCCATATCCAACACGTCTTGAGGCAGGGCATAGTTGCGTCCGCGCACGAAGGCGAGCGCGCGACCGGTGAGGATCAAATTGATTGAAGCGCGCGGGCTTGACCCGAACATGATGAAGCGTTCCAATTCCTTCAAGCCAACTTCAGATGGTTTACGAGTCGCCGTCACCATGCGGACGGCGTATTCCATCAACGCCGGGTCAACGTACACTTTGTCCACTTCCTTTTGCAGGGCAACGAGTTGATCGGTGGTCAACACTTTTTGCACGGCTTGCAATGCGGCAGTCATCCGCTCGACGATGACGAATTCTTCCGTCGAGGTCGGGTACCCAACCAACACCTTGAGCATGAAGCGGTCCACTTGCGCTTCGGGGAGCGCGTACGTCCCCTCCGTCTCAATGGGATTCTGAGTCGCCAACACCAAAAACGGATTCGGCACCGTGTGCGTCTCGCGCCCGATGGTCACTTGCCGCTCTTGCATCACTTCGAGCAACGCGCTCTGCACTTTCGCTGGAGCGCGGTTGATCTCATCTGCCAGCAATAGATTCGTAAACACGGGACCCAGCGACGTTTCGAATTTGCCCGTCTTCTGATTGTAGATTCGCGTGCCGACCAGATCGGCAGGGACAAGATCGGGCGTGAATTGGATGCGCTTGAACTCGCCGCCAATTGCCTCCGCGAGAGTCTTGATCGCCATCGTCTTCGCCAGCCCCGGCACACCCTCAACGAGAATATGTCCGCGCGCCAGCAACGCCACGATCATCCGTTCGAGCAAATGATCCTGCCCAACGATGACCTTCTTCACCTCGTACAAAACTTTCTCCATCGGCGTTCGGTTTTCAGATGAATTTTGTGCCATGAAATTCTCCTATCTATCCAGTGATTGTGGTCTCGGTACGGGCTACAATGCTTCGTCTTCCACTTCGCCTTCGCTCAGTGTCCGCTCAGCCCTACTCGACCACCGAATCGAACAATTCTCTAATTCTCCCGATTCTCTACCTCCCCACAGTCTCCAGTCTCTAATCTCCAATTACTATTTACCAATTACCAATACCTCAATACGGCGGCGACCCTCCCCCACCTGCCGCCGCTCCAATTGGCACGGCAAACCCGATCCCAATAAAATAACCGTTCTCTCCCGGGCTGACGATCCCCGTGACGATACCGATCACATGCCCATTGCGATTCAACAGCGGACCTCCCGAATTGCCCGGGTTAGCCGCCGCGTCGAATTGGATCAACCCTTCGATCTCCCGGTTACTGCCGGGGATGTGAAACTCGCGGTCGAACCCCGAGATCACGCCGGCACTCATCGAAGCGAACAAACCTAGCGGATGACCCACCGCATACGCCTCATCGCCGATACGCATTGCGCCGGGATTCCCCAACACGGCAGGCGCCCACACTGGCGGCAAACTCTGCGGTTGCAACACGGCGATATCCATTTCGGGGTATTGATCCGCCACCACAGCCACAGACTCACTGCCATCCATAAACAGGATGTGAATCTCGGCGGCGCCTTCGACCACATGCAGGCTGGTGAGAATTTGCCCGCTGTCGTTAAAGATCACCCCACTCCCGAGTGAATCATCTTCGTTATCGTTGGCGTTCGGTCCCTGCGACTCTATCGCCACCAACGAAGGCAGGATGATCTGATACACATCCGCTGAAAATGCGGCGCGCGGCGTGGCAGAGGCAAGCGCGTCGGCGATCGACTGGTTCACCTCAGTTTGAGTAATTTGATTGGATGGGAAAAGAACATAAAACAGACCGATCGCCAACAACGCGGCGCACACCCCCGAAGCGAACGGCAACACCGCCCGCGCCCGACTTCGCAACCTCGCCAACCGTGAAGTATTTGCTTCGGTCATGGTCTTGTGGATTATATGCCCAGACGCCCTCAGCCCGAAAAGATTTACCTTTTTCTCATGTCAACATTTCCACCGCCGCATCGAACAGGATGGATAACCCTTGTTGCGCGGGACGCAGATCAGACGCCATGCGCCACTCGCCTCCATACAACTGGTCGGCAATAGCGAACACCGCCAAGCCTGCGCGTTCATTCGCCCTAGCCACCGCCAGCATCGACGCCGCTTCCATCTCCACGGTAAGGATTCCCTGTTGTTGGTGTTCAAGCACATCCTTGCGCAATTCACGAAAGGGAGCGTCGGTCGTCCACGTGACGCCGAGCTGATGAGATCGATTTTGTTTTGCGAGAATTTGACTGATGCGTTGCGCCATCGCCTGTGAAGAATCAACAGTCCGCTGCGGCGGAAGATAGTGTTGCGAGACGCCCTCGCCGCGAAGCGCGCTCGTCGCAATCACGAGACTGCCAGTGGAAAGCCCGGGTTGTAATCCGCCAGCCATACCAATCAATATGAATTGCTGAACGCCGAGCGCGGCAAACTCATCGGTCAACCCGCCGATGACCGGGGAGCCGATGCCGAAGTTTGTGGAGAGGGCAATGCGTCCGTTCGCGCGTTTGAGGAGATAGAAATCGCCAAGGAAACCTTTGACCTGCTTCACCGAATACCTTCGCAGGACATAATTGGCAAGGCTTTGTTGCGGGGCAAAGATGACCGCGCGCGGAGGCGGAAACTCGGGGAGTTGCCCGTTGGCGCGACGATAAGCGAGAAGAGTGGCGGGGGTGAGGATGGGTTGGGATGTGGAGGGCATGGTTTGGCAGTAATGACTAGGGACGATGGACAATCGACGATAGACAATCGTTTATGGTCGCAGGTCAAAGGTCGCAGGATGGCTTGCGAGGATGAAGATGACCGCTTGAATTATCTCACCGATCAGCGCGGCGTAGACGACGCCTTGAACTTGCAACATGGGAATGAGCCAGAGATATAACGCGATGGATATTGCTAGTGAAATAGCTGTCGCTTTGACGAGAACGGTTTCGCGTCTCTGAGCAATGAGGTGGTAGGAGAGGAACGAGGAAACTGTGTAGGGAATCAAGCTCCAGCCGAATAGGGCGAGTAGATTGACAGCGGGGAGGAAGCCGTCGCTATAGAGGATGACGATGATGTGTTTAGGGAACAGGCTGAGCATGATCGCCATGAGGAGGCTGACGAACATGAGGAGGATAAATCCTATCCGAAAGGAGCGCGCCGCTTCAGGCGCGCGGCGCGAGATAACGGGGAGCAACGCGCCAAGGATGGCGTAATGCCCAAGTTTGAGTCCGTCTACGATGCGGGCGGCGGCGGAGAAGATGCCAGTGGCTGAGTCGCCGAGGAGGATGGAGGTGGTGAGCACACCGAGGCGTTGCGAGAGGACGAGGAGCATCGTTAACGCGGCGAAGGGGAGAGTCAGTTTGAGGAGGGGAAAAATGTTTGGGAAGGGAACCAGGTTGAAGTCGGGAAGCGAGGCGTGGCAGAGGAGGTAGGAAAAGGCGGCGGTGAGGAAATGTCCGATGAGGAGAGAGAGGATGAGGGTGGAGATATCCGAAGAAAAAAACGCGGCGAGGAGTTGAAGAATGCCATGGATGAGGCTGAGGGCAAGGACCAGATCCATGCGTTCGCGCGCGCGGAGGGCGGCGGTGGCAATGGAAAAAAGGGCGAGTGGGAAAAGAGCAAGAGAATAGAGAAGAAGCGGCGATGTGGGTTTGAGGATGAATGTGGCGATGACCCACAAGGCGGAGAGTGTGAGTTGTAGCGCGAACGCCTGCGCGATAAGTTGCGGCGTGGGCGCGCGGTTGAGTTCTCGAATGAGGGTGGTGTCGGTGCCGAAGTTGGTGAAGGTATTGCCGAGCAAAATGATCGCGGCGATGAAGGTGAATTGCCCAAAGTGGACGACGCCGAGGCGGCGGGCAAGCAGGGCAATGAACAGGATGGAAAGCGCTTGCGCCGCGATGCGGGCGAGGAGGAGGTAGAGGGCGTTGCGTTGAAGGCGAGATATCATTTCAAAGCAAAAGACACGAAGCGCGCCAAGTTTATAGGTTAGGGTTTTCGCTCACAGGCGGGCTGTGACCGCCGTATGTATCCGCGAAGCGACGGTCACAGACCGTCTTAGAACAGTAAAAGCGAAAGTTTTGTAGGTATTAAACCTTCTGATCCTTTACGCCCTGCGTGGCGCAAGCTTTTATCTTTGCCGAAGAGTTACGATGGTGAAGTCGCCCCAGTATTTGAATGGGAATTTCGATTCGACCAGGTCGTCTAGTTTGCCGAGGAGGTCGAACATACGCGGGCGTTTGATGGCGAAGTCTTTGTTGGTGGCGGGCGGCGTGGCGACCGACAACGCGCGGATCGATTCGATTTGGAAGCCAGCCCCCCAGGCTTGGGCAACTTGTTTGGGCGTGTAATAGTAAACAGGGTAATGGAGTCCTTCTTTGTGCACGGTGGACTTCCCGCGAAAGCGGCGCGTGGCGAGTTTGAATCGTCCGCGCAGGAGCATGGCTGATTCCCACAGGCAGAAGGGCGGCATGAGCGCCCAAATAATTTTGGCGTTGGGTTTGAGCGCCGGGCGGACTTCATCGGCGACAAGTTTTAAGTCGGCGACACAGTTCAAGCCGCCGAAGTTGGAGAACGCGCAATCGAATTGGGTTTTGCCGAGTTTGCCGAGCGCGGTGTAGGAGAGATGTTCGAAGACGGCTTTGTTTTGCAAGCCAAGTTGTTTTGCTTTTTCAGCGGCGCGTTGTAACATGCCGTCTGAAATATCCACGCCGTGGACGGTGTAGCCATGCTGAGCGAACCAGAACGCATCGGTGCCTGTGCCGCAGGCAAGGTCGAGGATATGCGAGTTTTTCGGCAGTAGCGAGGCGACGTGGGCGTAAACCTTGCGCCGCATCCGTTGGAGGTTGGGGTTGTTTTCGATGAATTCGTCGTATTTGTCGGCGTTGCGGTTGTAGGCTTCGGCGACGGTGGCAAAAGGGGTGTTCGATAGGTTGTTCATTTCAAGTTCCTCGTTTGTTACTGCTTGTGTCGGCGAGCGGACACGGATCACCAAAATCAGGCTGGGGCTAACGATTCACTTTCCTGCCACGCTTCTCCAAACCACATTCAAGGTTTCGAGGGCGGTCATGCGATGGATTCCTCTTGCTTCATCGGTGAGGTAGATGTCGCCTTGCAGGGGGCGGTCATCGCGCGTGTAGAGTCCGCGATTGGGGAGGTCTGAAACTGCCGCCCAAAAATTCCATAACGGCAGATCATATTCAGAGGCGAGCAGAGCCATGTCGCGGTTGACGCGTTCGTCTTTTTCGCGGTTGTCGGCTTTTGTGGCGAGAATGGGGATAACACCTTCGTCAAGCAACTGCTCGATAATTCTTCGCAAATAGTCCGTGTTGCGCGATTCGAAATGTGTACCGATCTGAATGATGACGAACGACGGGCGGTGAATCCGCAGTTCGCATTCGACGGGCGTTTCGGCAAACGTGCAATCGAATTTTCCCTGATGCCATTGAATCCATAACAACGCGCCTGGGGTTGTGCCGTCTTGCGCGGTCGGGCTTTCACGATTGAACGAGCCGCGAAAATTGTCTACGGTCTCTTGCAAGTCGGGGGATAAACTTTGGTACAACGATTCGTCCGTTTCAAAGACGCCGAAAAATTCAGCAGGTCGCGCCTGGCAATCACCGAACAATGAAAACGCGTGAGGGTCGTTGCCGAGGGACAGACCGCGTTCATAAACCTTTCGCAAACTTGGGTCAATGTTTGTTGGGATGATGGGCATGTCTTGCCAATCGAGAATTGGAGAATTAGAGAATTGAGGTGTGGAGGTGAAAGAATTGGAGACTGGAGATTGGAGACTTTCAGTTGGTAATTGGGGAGTAGTAATTTGTAATTGTGGTGTTGTGGTTGGAGATGGGCGCGTTGCAATTTGAGCCGCTGGAGGGGCGAGAAAGGTTGAGGTGGGTGAATCAATTTGAGGAGTAGAAAGAGGCGTGGCGGTCGCACATGCCGTCAACAATACGCAGTACGAAATCCGCAGTATCCATTTCATTGTGTCAGAGTATACAAAAGTTATGTTAAACTTTCGGCATGACTTACCAAGGACTCATCCACAAGTACGGACATCTGCTTGACCTCCCGCCTCACGCTTCCGCAAGCGCCGTCAGCCTGCTCGAGGGGCGGACGCCTTTAATCAAGGCTGACAATTTGTCGCGGCACCTCGGCGGCGGGCCTTCGACAAGCTCAGAACGGCGGTTTGAATTGTTCATCAAATACGAGGGACTCAACCCGACGGGCTCGTTCAAAGATCGCGGCATGACGGCGGCGGTGAGCGAAGCGCTGGGGCGCGGCGCAACGACGGTGATCTGCGCGTCGACAGGCAACACTGCCGCATCTGCGGCGGCGTACGCGGCGCGGGCTGGGATGAAATCCATCGTGTTGATTCCGCAGGGCAAGGTGGCGGCGGGGAAACTCGCGGGCGCAATTGCTTATGGCGCGCAAGTGATTCAAATTGATGGCTCGTTCGACGACGCGTTGACGATGGTGGTTGAGATCACGAACAAGCATCCAATCTGTTTGGTGAATTCGATCAATCCGTATCGCATCGAGGGACAAAAGACTGCGGCGTTCGAGATTGTTGACGAGTTGGGCTCCGCGCCCGATTGGTTGTGTTTGCCTGTTGGGAATGCGGGAAACATCACATCGTATTGGGCGGGGTTCAAGCAGTATTGCGGGCTGAAGTCACAAGATAGCGAATTGAGGTCTCCACAAAATAGCGGACTGAAGTCCGCAATCCTATCCCTGCCGAAGTTGTTGGGTGTTCAAGCGGCGGGCGCGGCTCCGTTGGTGTTGGGACATGCTGTTGAAAACCCTGAAACGGTCGCGACGGCGATCCGCATCGGCAAGCCCGCGCGCGGAGAACAAGCACTGCAAGCGGCGGAAGAGTCGCAGGGGCGAATCATCGCGGTGAGCGACGAGCAAATTTTGGAGATGCAAAAGTTGCTGGCAAAACTTGAGGGGATTTGGGTCGAGCCTGCGTCGGCGACGGGGTTGGCGGGGTTGGCGGCGGAGATAGAAAGTGGAAAGTTGAAGGTGGAGGGACTGAGGGTGGTTGCAGTTTGCACGGGGCATGGGTTGAAAGATTCCGAGATCATCACGAGGGATATGCAGAAGCCGTTGGTCGTACCGCCGAGGTTGGAGGCGTTGGAAGAGGTTATTTTGGGAAAAACCTTTTAAACACAAAGGGCACGAAGGTCACTAAGTTTAAACGAATGACGGTCGAAAAGCCTTTCCGTAGATTTGCTTTTGGTTTGCTTTTGATCTTCCTTTGTGCACTTTGTGTCCTTCGTGGTAAAAGAGTTTATGAAATTCACCATCAAAGTTCCCGCTACATCTGCCAACTTGGGACCAGGGTTCGATACCCTCGGTCTGGCATTGGATTTGTGGAATGAGACGACGATTACATCGGAGAAAGAATTTTCGGTGCAAGTGACAGGCGAGGGCGCGGGGAGACTCGCTTCGGGAAAAAATAATCTCCTCGTCCGCGCGGCGCAGAGGGTGGCGGAACGCGTGGGGAAGTCGCTGCCGCCGTTTCATGCGGAGTGCGTGAATCGAATCCCGTTGTCGTCGGGGATGGGGTCGTCGTCCGCGGCGATATTGACGGGGTTGTTGGCGGGGAACGCGTTGCTGGAGAATCCGTTCTCGCGGGAGGAGATTTTGAATCTCGCGTGTGAAATGGAGGGGCATCCTGATAACGTCGCGCCTGCGATGATGGGAGGCTTGGTCGTGTCCACGGTGGAGGATGGAAAAGTTATTGCGCGGCAAATTTCCGTTGGGATGAATGTGCATGTCACAATCGTATTGCCAAATTTCTACCTCCCCACCAAACAAGCGCGCGCGGCATTGCCGAAGAAAGTTTCGATGAGGAATGCGATTCACAATATCAGCCGCACGGCATTGATCGTTGAGGCGTTTAGAAATGGAGATTTGGATTTGCTCGGCAACGTGATGACCGATAAATTGCATCAGCCGTATCGGTTGAAGTTGATCCCTGGCGCGGCGTCCGCGATGGAGGCGGCGAAAGAGGCTGGGGCGAGCGCGGTCGCGCTGTCGGGAGCGGGTCCAAGTGTGATCGCGTTTTCCACGGGTGAGGCAGGCGTCCCACAAGGGGATGCTATAGGCGAGGCGATGAAGCGCGCGTACGAGGCGGCGGGAGTCGAGGCGCGGATATTTCGTCTAGGGGTGGCGAGTCGAGGGGCGGAGTTGGAGAAGAGAGAGTAGAGAGTGGAAAGTAGAACGTAGAGATTGGAGATTGGAGGCTGAGGAGAATTAGAGAATTGGTTGAGGGGTTAGGGGTGATTCCATTCTTTTGCGAATTTTAGAATACGCGGGCGGATGTACCAGGCAAAGGGGTCGGCTACAGGACGGCGGTCTTTGATGAGTTGCATCGCTTCTTGGGGCGCGTACCCTTGCGCGATGAGGATGCACGCGCCCATCGCGGGCCCGCGGTGACGACCGTAGGCGCAGTGAGCATACACTTTGCCGCCGGCTTGAATCGTTTCGAGGGCGGTTTGCGCGCCGCGCATCAAATTGTGGATGGGAATTGGAAAGAAGGGGCTGTCGATCGAACGGAGCCAGAGAGTGTCGATCGGTTGACTATGAGCATCGAGCGAGGGTCCGAGGGTGAAGCGCATGTTGATGATGAGTCGAACGCCGAGGTCGCGCAGTCGATCATAGTCGCGTTGGAATGGCATGTTGCCGACAAACAGGTTGTCGGTGATCTGAGAGATATTCATGCGGGGAATCGTATCATAATTTTTTCTTCCTACCAGCGGGCGGAATCCTGCTACAATTTCGACAATCAAAATCTCAGCCACGGATACTTCGACACGCTCAGTACAAGTTTCACTGATTTTCACGGAAATAAAGAAGAATAATCAGTGTCAATCCGGGTAATCCGTGGCAAAAAAGGAATCCTCCATGACTCAAACAACCAACGCCATCGTCATCGGCGCGGGCGTGATGGGCGCCAGCATCGCCTTTCACCTCGCCGAGCGCGGACTCAAGCCCGCCATCCTCGAACGCAAAGTGACCGCTTCGGGCGCGACAGGTCACTCCAGCGGACTCGTCCGTATGCACTACGACCTCGCCGCTGAATCTAAATTGACATTCCAAAGTTATCAAATCTATTTCAACAATTGGAAAGAACGCGTCGGCGGCGAATGCGGCTTTCAGCAAACAGGCTTCATCCAGATCAATTCGCGCGAGGAGGAGGCTCAACTGCGCGGCAACGTCGCCAACCAGCAGAAAATCGGGATCAACACATCGGTCATCACCGCGAAAGAAGTGAAGGAACTCTTCCCCGATCTCGCCACCGATCATTTTGATTACGCCGCCTACGAACCCGACTCGGGCTACGCGGACGCGACGCTCACCACAAATTCGTTCATCGAAGCCGCCAAGCGACTCGGCGCGACGCTGATTCAAAATTGCGAAGTGACTGCCATCCGTACAATGGGAGGTAAAGTGATCGGCGTTAGCACGAATCAAGGCGACTTCGACGCGCCGATCATCGTCAACGCGGCTGGGGCATGGGCAAAGCATGTCGCGGGGCTGGCAGATCTCCAAGTCCCGATCGAAACGTGGACGCACGATGTCGCGTTCCTGCATCGTCCGCCGTCGCTGGGACGAATCCCTGCGGCAATTGATCTCGCACTCGAGTGTTACTTCCGCCCCGAGGGCAGCGCGCTCATCCTCGCCGCGGGTGTGGATGAATCCATGCGCAACGATCCGCCCGACGAGGAAGACCAAACGCCGACGCCCACCTTCGTCGAAAAATTGATAGACATCATGGTTCAGCGCATTCCCAAGATCGAGCAGAGCGGCTTACATTCGATCCACGTTGGGCGCGACGGCATCACGCCCGATCAGCGCGCGATCTACAGCGGCACGGACCTTGACGGTTTTTATCTCGCCTGCGGGTTGAGCGGCACGGGATTCAAAACGTCACCTGCGGCGGGCGCGAGTTTGGTTGAGTTGATCCTCGATGGCGCGCCGAAGACGGTGGATATCACGCCCTTCCGATTCAGTCGCTTCGCGGAGGGGAAGTTGATCGAAGGGGAGTTTGGGTATGGGAATATTTGGAAGTAGATGGAAAACAAACTGGACCCATGAGGAGGCAGGTTCGGTTTCAAAAAGCAGTTTCTTACATTGAGTTTTGTCATTGCTTCTCTCATCTCAATTTCTTTTTTCGTAAACCGAATACTTGTGCTAAACTTGAGTAGAAAACTATTCCCACTTGAGAATATCTTCTATGCCCACAAACTATGCAAAAACATTTGAACAACTTGAGGCAGTCGCGTCAAAATTCTGGCCTCCTGAACTTTCAGAAATCGAATCAAGGTTAAGCATTATTCCACTTTTGTTAGAAACTCAAGACGAGTTCATCAACATCATTAGCATTAAAACTCCAAGTCTCGAAAAATTATTTACAGTTATTGAATCAGCAACCTTGCCTGCAAATATATTCTTGAAGCATCTTGTCATACTTGCAGATTTTGGTGGCGAAATGCTTCAAAGGGTCAGTGCTGAATTTGAAACTCTTTTCCCATCGAGCGAATTACATTATTTATGGCTTGGAGAACAAAGAACTTATACGTTTGTTGCGGTACCGAACCGAAACTTCAACAACAAGACACTAAGAATTGACGGCAAGGAATTATTCAATAACCATCCCCTTGATGACTTACAGAAAGACGCTATTGCTTTATTACTATTTGGAAGCGCATACAGCGACGAAAATCAAGAAGTGGCTTCCGCTTTAGCAAAATGTGAAGTTGGCGAGTACTTGGGTAGGAGAAAAGAATTAGCTACATTTATAAGACAACGATATATTTGGGTAAGTCGTATTACTGGAGGCGCAACTTCCAACAATCTTGGACAAATTGCCCAAAGATTTGTAGCTGAATTTATTTCTGAACATTTAGGTTTAGAAAATATCGAGGTCCAGCCTGGAGGCAGATTGCCAAATGTTACTCACACTGATAGCGCAACAGGAAGGATGACATCGTTCGATATTGTTGTTACTGATGGTAGAAAATATGTCGCTATAGAAGTAGGTTTCCAAGTAACGACAAATAGTGTAATTGAGCGCAAGGCAGGGCAAGCACAAGCCCGCTATGAGCAAGCAAAGAAGGCAGGGCATAAAATTGCTTATGTTTTAGATGGAGCAGGCAATTTTCAACGAGAAACTGCCCTGCGAACTATATGTTCTTACAGTCATTGCACAGTTGCATTTTCACGAAGCGAACTTGAAGTATTGTGTGAATTTTTGAGAGAGCAATTCTGAAATGCCCCATTTCGCCGAAAATAGCAAGCCTTTAGAAATCATACATTTCCTTGCGACTAGTCAAGATAAATTCATCTCGGCTTTCAAAGGTTTAAGTGATGTTTGCTTTGTCGTTCTGCCAGCCTGCCAAAGCGTTAGTCAATTTGACCAGCCATTACAAGGGGTTGGAGAGTTAATAGCCAAGGCATCTAAGAATCTTGGAGACACAGCGACTTTGGTTGTAGTGGGTGAAGTTATTGACCTTGTCCAAGTTCAATCTCAGTTACCAAACAATATAATGTATCAACATTGGATAGCAATAAAACGAGAAACTGCAATTGATGATGGTAAAAAACGAAGGCTACCAAGCCAGCATTTTGGAGCATTAGTTTATACTCGTTACAAGGCTTCTCTACGGCACATCAAAACACGACTTGAATACACTTATTGCCCAGTTTGTGATAAAACAACAAAAGATTACGGTGGCAAGAAACATACTTATCACGAAGCAGGAACTCTTATTTCTGATGTTTGGCGAGATATTGATTGTGAGCTTAATGGCGACTTAAGCCCAATGTTTAAGCGATTTTCAGACTTATTTGGCTTGGAGCCTTACAAAACATTAACTGTAATTGACGCCAAACCGCTAGGGCTAAGTCGCCAAGTTAAGCCAATCTTCCATTTTGAGTTTCACGATAATCCATTACCGCAGGAATTGACTAACAAGGTCTTAAATGATGACTGCCTTAAGAGATTAAGTCAGATTCCAGATAACTCTATTGATTTCGCATTTGTTGACCCACCTTACAATCTAAAAAAGAAATACTCTGGCTACTCAGATGACTTAGACATTCAGGAGTATTTCAAGTGGTGCGACTCTTGGATTTATGAATTGTCTCGTGTTCTAAAGCCAGGACGAACTCTAGCCCTATTGAATATTCCCCTTTGGTCAATAAGACATTTCCTATACATGCAAACTGTCCTGAAATATCAAAATTGGCTCGTTTGGGATGCTTTGGCTTTTCCAGTTCGCCTGATAATGCCTGCACATTATTCTATTCTCTGTTTTACCAAAGGCGAATCTAGGGAATTACCATGCTACACAGGAGAGTCCACACATATTCGATTGCCGAGCACACCTAAAACCTTTAATGCGTTTGAGCCCTTGGCTAGCGATTTTTGCCTTCGTGAAAACTGCGTTGATACTCGAATAGCAGCCAAAATTAATGACAAAACAACACTAACTGATATATGGAGCGATATCCATCGCCTCAAGCATAATAGTAGACGGGTTGATCATCCAACACAATTGCCACCACATTTGATGTACAGAGTTATTTCAATTTTCACAAAACCTAATGAAATTGTATTAGACTGTTTCAATGGTTCAGGCACAACAACTTTAACAGCCCATCAACTTGGAAGAAGGTATATTGGCATCGAAGCATCAGATAAATATTGGCGATTATCAAAAGAAAGACATCAAGAAATTCGTGATGGATTAGATCCGTTCCGAAAAATGGAAAGAGTTCTAACTAGCAAAAACAGCCCTGTTCCACGATTAGAAAAACAAGTTTATAGAGTTCCCAAAAAAACCCTACAGCTGGAGGTAAAACGGGTAGCTGGTGAAATTGGTCATATTCCATCGCGAGATGAACTTGTTAAATTTGGAAAATTTCCAATTGAATATTATGATAAATATTTTGTAAGTTGGGGTGAAGTTACTGCCGCAGCTCGAACTACTGGAATGACCGAAAGAAGGAACGGTAATAACGGTCACGAAACTACTCAACAATTACAACTACTTGAAGGCAAAAAAGCGAAAACGCAAGACCGCTGAAGTTGAAGAATAACGTCTAAGAAAACCTAATAATCCTTATTGTTCATCAAAACTGGACAGTGAGTAGAGGGACTGACCTCACCCAGATAATGGTGATTGATCGGTGTGTCGGTTTGACCTATCCCCCCGCCCGCTTCGGCAGGCTCAACGCGGCGCTTCCCAAAGGGGAAGGGGGCTGATCGGTTGATGGTTAAGTTTATTGTCCAAAGATAAAATTTGTTCGATGTGGACTGGGCTTCTCCCCCTTGGGGGAGCGGGGTCGTTTTGCGCGAACAAAATACCTCTGTCGTCGCAGTCCGAGACTCTTCGGTTGCTATCGCTTCCTCAGAGTGACATGATATGGGCGAATTTGCCTCCGCTTGACAGCGCTATCAACTCGGACTATTCTTGCAAACCATGAAAAAACTTGCTCAAAAACTAAAAAATGACCGCTATACCTACCGCGTGACCTGGTCTGAGGAAGACGAGGAATACGTTGGGCTTTGCGCGGAATTTCCAAGCCTGAGTTGGTTGGAACCTACACCCGAAGAAGCCTTGAAAGGTGTTCGCCAAACGGTTGCCCAAGTCGTTGCTGATCTAAAAAAGACCGGAGAACTCGCGCCCGAGCCAATAGCCGTTAGAAAATACAGCGGCAAGTTCATGGTGCGCGTCCCGCCTGATTTGCATCGGCGGCTTGTGCTGGAAGCGGCGGAATCGGGCGTTAGCTTGAATCGTATTGCTAGTGACAAGTTGAGTAAGCAAGAGGCTTAAACTGAAACGGGACTGTGTTTGATCACAGTCCCGTTTTTGATTCATGATCTCACCTTACGCAGAACGTCCCGCAGGTTTGGCTGGAAGTGTCATGTTTTGTGAGAAAACCCTTCGTTGAATTCAGGACAAGCCTGCGGAACGGTGTAACATCAATCATGATTTTTTACCTGCTTGACAGCCCTGTCAATTCAGACTATTCTTCCGACCTATGAAAAACATCCTGCAAAGGCTCAGAGGCATTCTGTCAAAGAATGTTTCGGCTGCTGATTACAGAAAACATCTCTCCGAGAAATACGGAAAGTTTGTCGCGGAAGAATATCTCGAAAAGCGCGCTAAACGCGCAAACATGACGAAATTTCAAAAGGCAATGTCGAAAGTGGCGAAAGTCCCACCGCCTGTGTATGACCGTTTGGAAAAATAAAACGGGACTGTATTCAGCCACAGTCCCGTTTTTGATTCCATGTAAAAGACCTGAGTTCTTTGAGAACTCGGAGGTCTCGTTGACTAGAACAACTTCAACACCGCATCACTCGCCCATGCAAACAGAAATTGCGGAACGAAACTTACTACAACTGTCACTAACGCGGTGACTAGAGTGGTCATGTCGAGGAAGGGTTCGCGTTCGGTAGCGGGTTCGCCGTCTTTCATGTACATGATGACGACCACGCGCAGATAGTAGAATGCCGAGACGAGGGAGGTAAGCACGCCGATGATGGCGAGCCAGACGAAGCCCGCATCTATCACGGCGCGGAAGAGGTACAGTTTGCCGATGAGTCCGATAGTGGGAGGCAGACCGATCAGCGAGAGCATGAAGATCGCCATGGCGGCGGCGAGGGCGGGATGTTTCTTTGCGAGACCCGCGTAATCGTCCAATGCCAAGCCTTTGCCTTCTTTTTTCTCCAAGGCAATGACCACGCCCCACGCGCCGAAGTTGGTGAACACATACGCGACGAGATAGAACAAGCCAGCAGCGACTGAAGTCGCTACTACTTTATCATTGCCATACGGGACGAACGCCATGAGGATGTATCCCGCGTGTGCGATGCTGGAGTAGGCGAGCAGACGTTTGATGTCGGTCTGCGCGATGGCAACCACGTTGCCGACGATCATCGTCGCGGCGGAGATGACCCAGAACACGTCGGTCATATCGGCGGCGATGGAGGGGAAGGCGGTGGCGAACACGCGCAACAATGCGGCAAAGCCCGCGATCTTCGCGCCAGAGGACATGAACGCGGTCACTGCGGTGGGCGCGCCTTGATACACGTCGGGGGTCCACATGTGGAAGGGGACGGCGGCAACCTTGAAGCCGAATCCGATGAGGAGGAGGGCGGCGCCGATGGTTAGAAGCAGACTGCCCGTCGAAGAGGAAGCGGCGGTCACGATGGCGAAAATGTTGGTGGTGTGAGTCGCGCCAAAGATGAGAGCAATCCCGTAGACGAGGAATCCAGAAGAGAACGCGCCGAGCAAAAAGTATTTGAGTCCCGCTTCTTCCGATTCGGTTTTATCGCGCGTGAATGCGGCGAGGACGTAGAGCGGGATCGATAGCAGTTCGAGCGCGAGGAAGACGATGATGAGGTCGGTGGCTTGCGCCATGAGCATCATGCCGACGACGCTGAAGAGGAGCAGTGTGTAATATTCGCCGCGCTCGATGCCCATGCGTTTGACGTAGCCGTAGGCGAGCGCGACGCCGAGCAAGCCGCTGACGAGGAGCAACGCGTTGACAAAGATCGAGAAGCCGTCGAGCGTGACCATGCCGTTGAAGCCTGTCACTTCGTTGCCGATCTGCGCGATGGTGTAGCCAAGTGTGACGGCAAGACCCAGCGCGGAGAGCAGAGCGGTGATGCCTTTGCGAGTCTTCGGGATGAAGAGGTCGAGGAGCAATAGCGCGCACGCCCATACGGTGAGGATGGTGACGGGGAGGATGGTGGTGAGGTCGGATTGATTCATGTTTTAGCCACAGATTTACCCAAAGGGTACGATGTCACGGATTGGCACGAATTTTTTCTTTCTGTTTCAAACGGTGGTCGAGACGCACGCAGTCGAGACCACACATTTGTTATCAAATTTTTACTTGTTACTGGTGGTCTCGATACGCGCCTTCGGCGCACTCGACCACCGATGTATGGATGTTACGGTAGCGGCAACGTCCCAACGAGATGATTGACGGCGGGCGCGATGAGGTTGAAGAACGGCGCGGGGTATAAGCCGATCCAGAAGATGAGGATCAACAGCGGAACAACGGTGACGATCTCGCGCCAGTTGAGGTCGCGGATGGCGTGCCCATGCTTCTTTGTCTCTTCGACAACTTCGCCTTGCGGACCCATGAACATTTTTTGGAACATGTACAAAATATAGATCGCCGCCATGATGACGCCAAGCGCGGAGATCGCCGCAAACCAGACGTTGCCCCAATAGAAGACTCCGTTTTGTCCCGCGCCCCATGCGCCGAGCAAAATAGTGAACTCGCCGACGAAGCCGTTGAGACCGGGCAAGCCCATCGAGGACAGCGACACGATGAGGTAGATCGCGCCGAAGACCGGCATGATCTTCCACAAGCCGCCGTACACTCGAAACTCGCGCGTGTGAGTCTGTTCGTAGACCATGCCGACGAGCAAGAACAACGCGCCCGTGCTGATACCGTGATTGATCATCTGCAAGATCGCGCCTGCGATGCCTTCGGGGTTCAACGCGAACAAGCCGAGCATCACAAAGCCCAAGTGACTCACGGACGAATACGCGACCAACTTCTTGATATCGGGCTGGGCGTACGAGACCGCCGCGCCATAGATGATCCCGATGGCGCCGAGCAGGGCGATCCACGGGGCGGCTTGGAGAGTCGCTTCGGGGAACAAGGGGATGTTGAAGCGCACGAAGCCGTAGGTTCCCAGCTTCAACAGCACGCCCGCCAAGATGACCGAGCCAGCGGTGGGCGCTTCGACGTGCGCGTCGGGCAACCACGAGTGCAGGGGCCACATCGGCACTTTGATGGCAAACGCGGCGGCGAAAGCGATGAACAACCACATTTGAATATTGGCAGGGATGCCTCCTTGCGCGATCAGGTCGGGAAGGGAGAACGTCTTGCCGTGAATGCCGAGCCACAAAATGGCGAGCAGCATCAAAATGGAACCCGCCATTGTGTACAAGAAAAATTTCAGAGCGGCGTAGATGCGGCGCGGTCCGCCCCAGATGCCGATGATGAAATACATCGGCACGAGCGTGAATTCCCAGAAGATATAAAAGAGGAACAGGTCTTGCACGAGGAACACGCCGTTCATACCGATCTCGAGCAAGAGGAAGAAGATCATGTATTCTTTGACGCGCTCTTCGACAGCCGTCCACGTGGAGAGGATCGAGATCGGGGTGAGAAGCGTGGTCAGTAAAACGAGCAGGATGCTGAGCCCGTCAATGCCGAGGAAGTATTGGATGTTCCAACCCGCCACCGTGATCCAGTCGTACCGGGCGACCAGTTGCAAGTCGGTGTTCGAGGCGTTGAAGCGTCCCAACACCCACAACGAGATGACGAACGTCACGATCGAGACGACCAGCGCCGTCCAGCGCATCGCGTTCTTGTTTCCGCTGGGGATAAAAAGCAGAATCAAAACTCCAACCAGCGGGAAGAATGTGAGAAGGGTTAGCGGTTGCAAAATAAATTCCATGTTCAATCCTTTAGGTCAAAAGTCGCAGGTTGAAAGTCGAAGGTCAAACAACGCGACTTTCGACTTTTGACCTTTGACTATTTCATGATCAAATATCCAAGAATAAGCACAACGCCCAATAAAATGGACAGCGCGTACGAGCGCACGAATCCGTTCTGGACCTTACGGAGGGTCGCCGCTAGGGACTGGGTCCACGTCCCCAAGCCGTTCGCGAAAGCGTCAATGCCTTGCTGATCGGCGTATTTGTTCAAGCCGATGAAACTGATCCAGTTATACGCGCCCATGATGACCTTCTCGTGGAACCAGTCATGCCAGAAGCGCCAGTCAATGACTTCGGCGACAAAATAGGAAAGCTTGATATACGGGTTGATGAACAAGAGGTGATAGAGTTCATCCACCCACCATTTGTTGTTCATCCCTTTGAATAAGAGACCAAGCGACGCGAGCGGATCGGTCTGACCTTTTGCGAATGGTTTTCTCGCATAGATCAGCCATGAGATCAAAATAGCGAGCAAAGCCAGAACAGTCGAAACGCCCGCCACTTGCAAATTCAACGGGAGCGATTCCACTTCGCCGAGCGTGTGTTCGAGCCAATGACCGAGATTGTGGAAACCTTCAAACGGAAGGTTGAGCGCGCCGCCTAGCACCGAAAGCGCCGCCAAAATCATCAACGGGACGGTCATCACTTTTGGGCTTTCTTCCGCGTGCGCCGCCGCTTCGTGACGCGGCTCGCCGAAGAAGACCATCCAAATTTGACGTCCCATGTAGAAGGCAGTGAAGAACGCGGCGAGGGTCAACAACCAATACGCGACCTGATTGTGCATGCTTGCATCGAGCAAAATTTCATCCTTCGACCAAAAGCCCGCAAACGGAGGGATGCCAGACAAAGCCACCATGCCAGCCATATATACCCAGAAGGTGACGGGCATGGTCTTGCGAAGCCCACCCATATTGCGCATGTCGCCGGGGTCGAATGTTTCGACACCATGCGCTTCGTCTGCGCCTTCGCTATCGCTACGGCTCCGCTCAGCGCGAGAGTCACCGTGCCCACTTTCCACTTTCGACTTTCCAATTTTCTTTTTCCCCTTGCCATGGTTATCATGATGCGCATGTTCCGCATGATGATGTCCGCGCTCCATGCCGAGGATCACCGAACCCGCCGAAAGGAACAACAACGCTTTGAAGAACGCGTGCGTCACGAGGTGGAACACACCAGCCACGTACGCGCCCATCCCGACCGCCGCAACCATGAAGCCGAGTTGCGAGATGGTTGAATATGCCAACACTTTTTTGATGTCGAATTGACCGGTGGCGATCGTGGCGGCGAAGAGCGCGGTGACTGCTCCCACCAGCGCGACGATATGCTGGGCTTCGGGAACCGATGAATACAACGGCGCCGAACGCGCGACGAGATACACGCCCGCCGTCACCATCGTCGCGGCGTGGATCAATGCCGAAACGGGCGTCGGACCCGCCATCGCGTCGGGCAACCAAACATAAAGAGGAACTTGCGCCGATTTCCCCGTCACGCCCAATAAGAAGAACAACGTGATCGCGACAATGACGCCCGGCGCAACCGTTGAAACTTGTTGGAACACTTTATCGAATTGAAGACTGCCGAATGCCCAAAAGATGATGAACGTTGCGATGAGGAAACCGAAGTCACCGACGCGGTTGGCGACGAACGCTTTAACCGCCGCATACGAATTCGACCACGAGGGTCGCGCCAGCAGATCCAGTTCGTACCAAAAGCCGACCAGCAGGAACGAACACAGCCCCACCCCCTCCCAACCGACGAACAACATCAGGTACGAGTCGCCGGTGATCAACACCATCATGGCGGCGATGAAGAGGTTGAGAAAAACGAAGAAACGGCGGAAGCGTCCCACGTCGTTTTTGAAGCGCACGTCTTCGTGCATGTACCCGATGGCGTAGATGTGGATGAGGGTCCCGACGCCCGAAACGACCAGCATCATCGTGGTGGATAACGAGTCGACGCGGAACGTCCAATCGAGGGACAGGGTTCCGATGCGGATCCACTCCGCGAGATGCCAGCGCAGCGCTTCGCCGTGCGCGCCTGAGAGAGTGACGTACAGCAGGACCGACACGACGAACGTCAACCCTGAAAAGAAACTCGCCACCGCGCCGATCATCCGCTCGCTGAGCTTGTGACCGAGGATGGTGTTGATGAGCAGACCGATGACCGGGAAAAATACCAGCCACGGGGCGAGGAATAAAAATCCTGTGTTTGCTGTTTCGCTTAAGTGCATAAAAACCTCGGAGAATAGATCGTAGAGAATTGAGAATAGAAAGCGCGCAACAAGTCTCTAATCGTCTACTCTCTAATCATCTAACCTCTATCCTTTTAATGAACTCACCTGATCCACGTCAATACTTTTCTTTGTTCTGAAAATTTCCACGATCAGCGCGAGACCCACCGCCACTTCCGCCGCGGCGACCGCAATCACGAAGAAGACCAAGATCTGTCCGCTGAAATTTTCGAACGCGCTTCCGAACGCCACGATGGCGAGGTTTGCCGCGTTCAACATCAACTCAATGGACATGAAGATGATCAGCGCGTTGCGGCGGATCAACACGCCGAGCACGCCGATAGTGAACAAAATGGCAGAAAGGATGATGTAATAATCAACAGGGATCATTGCCGCGCCTTTTTCTCTTTCTTCGTAAGGACGATCGCGCCGACCATGGCGACCAGCAATAGAATGGAGACCACTTCAAATGGAAGCAAATAATTTCTGAATAGCGCGATGCCAAGTTGTTGCAGATTCTCCGTCGCGTTGACCGCGTCGGCGGGCGGGAGGACATTCCCGACCGGGCGGGCTTTCGTCACGAGCAGGTACGCCGCTTCCGCAAAGAGGAGGATCGTCAACCCAACGGCAAGCGGTTTCTGCCACGGAAGAACTTGCGACTTCGGCAGACCTTCCGCGCCCAACAACATGATCACGAACAGAAACAACACCATGATCGCGCCCGCATAGACCGTGACCTGCGCCATGGCAATGAACGGCGCGCCGAGTAACAGATAGAACACCGCCACCGTGACGAAGTTCAACACGAGATATAACGCCGAATACACCGCGTTGCGGCTGAACAACATCCCCAGCGCGGCGGCGATGGCGGCGAGGGAGAGGACGAGGAAAAGTGCTAAATCGAGTGTCATAGTTCTCTGCAAAAGAGAATTGGGGAATTGGAGAATTTGTTTTCTTCCAATTCTCTACTCCTCTAATTCTCTAATCCTTTGGATTTTCCATCTCCGGCACCGAACGCGTGAACACGCCGGTTTCGGTCTTCTGCGGAGTCAACATGGCGGTCGCGGGGACGGGGTCGAGCAGCATATCCTTGGTGTAGATCGCCGAGCGGCGGTCGTAATACGAGAGTTCGTAGTTATCGCCCAGCGTGATCGCCTCGGTCGGGCAGGCATCTTCGCAATAACCGCAGTAGATACAGCGGAGCATGTTGATCTCGTAGGTGGAGGCATACCGCTCTCCGGGCGAGAAGCGTTTTTCATCCGTATTTTCGGAGGCTTCCACGAAGATCGCATCGGCGGGACAGGCGGCGGCGCAGAGCGAACAGCCGATACACTTTTCGAGTCCGTTCTCGTAGCGATGCAGTTCATGGCGTCCGCGGAAGCGCTTGCGGACTTCCCGCTTCTCTTCGGGATACTGGATCGTAACGGGCTTCTCGAACATGGACTTGAACGTAACCCACAGCCCGCGCACCAGCTCAACGGCGGGTTCAAGCGCGCTCATACAGTAATCTCCTCAAGGTGTAATAGATCGTCACCACCGGAACCAAACCAGCAATGACCGACGCGACCGGGATCGCCCACATCCACAGGGCGTTGCCTGTTTGGTCCGCAAGCAAAATCCCTGTGGCAGTGATGAATACGATTGCCAACGACAACGGCACCAATACCTTCCAGCCGAACGACATCAAGCGGTCATAGCGGAAGCGGGGCCAGGTGGCTCGCACCCAGATCATGGCAAACAACAGCAGAAAGATCTTGACGAACATATACACGGGTCCAAGCAGGGGATATTGATCCACACCGGGGCCTAAATACCCGCCGAAGAAAAAGACCGCCATCACCGCGCAGATCACGATCATCTTCTGGTATTCCGCCATAAAGAACAACGCGAACTTCATGCCCGAATACTCGGCATGATAGCCCGCGGTCAATTCCTGCTCCGCCTCGGGCATGTCGAACGGCGCGCGGTTCACCTCGGCAAGGGTCGCGATCCAAAAGATCAACGCGCCCACAGGCTGAAGGAACACAAACCACAATCCGTTCTGCCTCTCCACGATCTCAACCAGGCTCATCGAGTTGCCGAGCAAGATCACGGGGATCAGGGAAAGACCAAGCGCCAGTTCATACGAGATCATCTGCGCCGTCGAGCGCAAGCCGCCGAGCATCGCATACTTGCTGTTCGAAGCCCAGCCCGCCAGCACGATCCCATACACCGCGATCGCCGCAATGGACATGAAATACAACACGCCCACGTTGATATTGGTGAGATACAAATTGACCTCGCGCCCGAAGACATGGATCGAACGCCCCAGCGGAATGACCGCCGCAATCACGATCGAAGGCACCAGCGTCAAGATCGGCGCGAGAAAGAACACGAACTTATACGCTCTTGCGGGCGAGAGCTCCTCTTTGAAGACCAGCTTGATCGCGTCGGCGATCGGTTGAAGCAAACCAAACGGTCCCGCGCGATTCGGTCCCACGCGAGTTTGTATACGCGCCAGCGCGCGGCGTTCATAATAGGTAAGATACGCGAACCCGCCCAATAACGCGAAGACCCACACCAGCGATTTGATAAACCACTCGAGCCACAAAGTCCAATCGCTAATCATGCTTTCACCTTCACTGCTGCAGGCTCCTGTATGGCAAGACCCATTGAGCGCGGCACCAGCGCGATACCCTCGTCAATCGAATCGTCCAGCTTCACAACCGCCTGTCCGCTCGTTCCGTTGAAACTCACATTCACGGTCTGCCCCGCGCGCACGCCTAGTTTTTCCGCCGCGCTGGGATGCAACGACACGCTCGCTTCGCCGATCCGCTGATGCAACAACTCAGCCGTCATGACCGTCGTGCCGCGATGATACAACTTGTTGACGGGCACCGCCAGCAATTCTTTATCTTTCGGATGTGGAACCGCTTCTTTCTGGACCTTCGGGATGCTCACCTTTTCCCCGCGCGTCGCCGCCGCCGACAGATGCGCGCCCAAGCCGTGGTTATTCGCATACGTCGTGCCGCCGTAATACATGTCGCCTCGCCCGACGATGGGCAACTGCTCATGCACTTCGGCAAGTTTGGCGTAATTCAATCCCTCGAACGATTTCACCGTTTCAGCCAGCAGATCGAACACCACCGAAGCGGATGTGCCTTCGAGGATGACTCCCATGTTCCGAGCGATCTGAGCAGTGATGGCGAAATCGGGTTTCGATTCGCCGGTCACCGGCACGGCGGGATAAAAACGTTGCGCGCGTCGTTCGCCGGAAGTGAACGTCCCCTCGCGTTCGGTGAACGCTTGCGCGGGCAAAACCACATCCGCAATTTCGGTCGTCGCGGTTTCCATCACATCCTGCACCGCCACGAACGCCGCGCCTTCGAGCGCCTTCGCCAATTTCGGGTCGTCGCTCACCGGGTCCGCGCCGACGATATACACCGACTTATCCTTCAACGCCCTGGCAAGGTCCTCTTCAACGGTGAAGCCCATCTCCCACGCGCCTTGGTCGTTCGCGCGTTCCCACACGCCGATGAGTCCGTTGTTGGGTTTGCCGGTAAATCCGTTCTCGTTCAACAACTTGGCGCAGGCGGTCGCCAAACTTTGCGAACCAAGCGCGCCAACCCCTTCGCTTCCATATAAGATGACCAAGTTTTCGGATTTCAACAACGCGTCGCCTTCTTTGCTTTTCTTCGTCAGGTCGTGAACCGTTCTGGCTTCATCGCCGTATTCGTAACGGACTTTGTGCGAAGCGTATCTATCGAGTTTCGTCTCGCGCGGATTCATCACGATCAACGTCGCGCCGCGCTCTTTGGCTTGTTTGACTCTGAGATACCAGATCGGCGCTTCCTCATACAAGTCGGAGGCAACGACGAGGATGGTCGTCCCCGCGCCCATGGCTCCAAAATTCGTGCCCGCGCCCACGCCGACCAGCGACGTCAACTCGCCGCCCGCCATGTGCGAATAGAGATAGGCTTTTCCGCCCGCGTGATCGGCGAGCGTTTTCAAGTTGAACAGGTCTTCGTTCGAGAGTCTGCCCGAAGCGAGAATAACAAAATCTTTCTTATCCTTGCTGAATTTCTCAGCGGCGAGTTTCGTCGCGGCATCCCATGAAGAGCGAGCCAACTTCTTCTCTTTGCGGATGAGCGGCTTCGTTAATCGATTCTTGCTGCCCGCGTAGTGATAGGCGAAGCGGCCCTTATCGCAGATCCAAATTTCGTTCACTTCTTCGTTCTGCCGCGGCATCACGCGCTTGACGACAATCTCGCCGTCTGTTCGGGCTTCGCGGCGGGTGTTCAAGGTGGTGTTGCATCCCACCGGGCATTGCGCGCAGATCGAAGGGGAAGCCGCCAGTTCCCATGGTCGGGCGCCGAAGCGGAAGTCTACAGTGGTCAACGCTCCCACAGGACAAATATCCGTAGTGTTGCCGGAGAAAACCGAATCAAACCCGGGCTCCGAACGAGAAACGATCTGCATCGAGCGCTCGCGCTTGTCGAATTCGAGAACCGCGTCCCCGGCGATCTCGTCTTGAAAACGGATGCAACGCGCGCATTGGATGCATCGCTCCTGGTCCAAGAAGATCAACTCGCCGAGCGGTTTTTGCTTGGCAAGGTGCCTCTTCTCATCGTATATGAAGCGGCTTTTGCCGGGACCGTGCGTCAGGGTGAGGTCTTGCAGGGCGCACTCGCCGCCTTTGTCGCACACCGGGCAATCGAGCGGATGCGAGGTGAGCAAAAATTCAAGGATGCCGTTCTTGGCTTCGGCAACCTTTGCCGACTGCGTGACCACAACCAAACCCTCTTCGACCTTGTTCGTGCAAGCCGTTTCCAGCTTAGGCATGAACTGGATCTTCGGCGCGCCGTTTTCCATCACAAATTGCCCTGTGGCGCGGTCGCGCATGGGGCGGCCGAGTTCCACGAGACACATGCGGCACATGCCGGCGGGTTCAAGTTTGGGATGATGGCAAAAGACGGGAATGTCTACGCCTGCAAGTTTTGCCGCGTCGACAACCGAGGTTCCTTCTTGAACCGTGACTTGTGTTCCATCTATGGTAAGAGTGACTAGTTTACTCATTATGCTTTTACCGCATTATCGAAATCTTTTCTAAATCGTTCGATGCCGGAGACCACCGCCATCGTGGAGAATTCACCCAGCGCGCACAGGCATTTGCCTTGCATCTGTTTCGCCACGTTGAGGAGCAAGTCCACATCCGCTTTGACCGCCTGGCCACTGTGGATGCGTTCAGTGAGATGAGACATCCAATAGGTGCCTTCGCGGCAGGGCGTGCATTTGCCGCACGATTCGTGCTGGAAAAAGTGGACGGTCTTGTTGACGAGCCAGTCCATCGAGACGGTATCGTCAACGATGATGACAGAAGCCGACCCAAGTTCCGATTTCAGTTTACGCACTTCCAGGTAATCCATGGGCGTATCGAGAAGCGCATCGTCATCCACAAGGATCAACGACGAGGAGGCGCCGGCCGGCATGATCGCCCTGACCTTGCGCGAGTCTTGCACGCCGCCGCCGTGTGTGTAGATCAATTCACGGAAGGTTGTGCCAAGCGGCAACTCATAATTGCCGGGTTTGCGCACGCGGCCCGAGAGTGAAAAGATTTTTACGCCCGGAGCGTCTGCCGTGCCCATGGTCTTGTACCACTCCGCGCCGTTCGTCATGATCATCGGCACGTTGGTAAATGTTTCGACGTTGTTGATGATGGTCGGCTTGTTGTACAGACCCACCGCCGGCGGGAACGGAGGACGTACGCGCGGCTGTCCGCGTTTGCCTTCGAGCGATTCAAGCAGAGCGGTCTCTTCGCCGCAGATGTACGCGCCCGCGCCGAGGTGAGTGTAGATGCGCAGCGAATATTCGGTGCCGAAGAGTTTGTCGCCCAGATAGCCATCTTCTTCCAATTCGGCGATCTTTGCGTCGAGCGACTCAGCGATCTCCCAAAACTCGCCGCGCAGGTAAATGTACGCCGCGTTCGCGCCGACCGCGTAAGCGCCGATCATCAACCCTTCCAAGAACTGGAACGGATTGCCTTCCATGATCTCGCGGTCTTTGAATGTGCCAGGCTCGGACTCGTCCGCGTTGGCAACGATGTAATGAGGCCAGTTCTTGCTATCAATGAACGACCACTTCATACCCGTCGGGAAGCCCGCGCCGCCGCGTCCGCGCAGACCGGAGTTCTTGACCACATCGGTCACTTCGTTCGGCTTCATCTTTGTGACCGCGTTCTTGAACGCGGCAAGTCCGCCGTTCTTTTTGTAGACGGAAAGTTGGTTGATGTCGGGTACTTCGCGGTGACGTAAAAGAATGTGTGTCATAATTAGGTAGTTGGATAGTTTGGTAGTTTAGTGTTGGACGAAGGTACTTTACGCAGTACTCTTCCTCAACCCTTCCACCAACTCAAGAGTCTTCTCAACGGTCATATTCTCGTGATACTTGATGCCCTCCGGTCCCTGCGTTTGGAACATGGGAGCTTTGTCGCATGCGGCGAGACAGGTCACTGCTTCGATCGTGACGGCGCCATCGGACGTGGTCTCGCCGACCTTGATGCCGAGATTGCCGCACAGATCGTCCATGAATTTGTCCGCGCCGCGCAAGGCGCAGGGCAGGTCGGTGCAGACTTGGATGCGGTGTTTGCCTTCTTTTTGCTCGTGATACAAGGTGTAAAAACCGACGACTCCCGCAACTTCCGTCTCGGTGATGTCGAGCATCGCGGCAATATCCTGCATCGCGGCTTTGTTGATGTAGCCTTCCTCGCGCTGGGCAAGGAAGAGCAAGGGCATCAACGCCGAGCGCTTGCCCTCCGGCGGGTACTTGGAAAGGATTTGCTTGACTTCTTTTGGATATTTCTTTGAAAGCATAATGTCTCACACTCGTCTTTGAACCGCGAAGAGCGTAAAGATTTTTATCTTCGCGCTCTTCGCGGTGAGAATATTATCGGTCAATGTCTCCTAGCACGATGTCGATCGAAGCAAGGATCGCCACCAGGTCGGCGACAAGATGTCCTTGCGTAATTTTGTTGATGACAGACAAGTTATCGAACGAAGGCGTGCGCATGTGCACGCGATGCGGTTTGGGTCCGCCGTTGCCTTCGAGATAGACGCCCAACTCGCCGCGCGGCGATTCGACCGCGCTGTAGATCGAATTCTTCGGCGCGGGGAAGCCCTCCGTCCAAAATTTGAAGTGATGGATCAGCGCTTCCATGCTCACGCCGATCTCGGCGCGCGGCGGCGGAACAAATTTACGGTTATCGCTGAGCACAGGCTGACCCGGTAATTTCTTCAACTTCTCCAGTCCCTGCTCGACGATCTTCAACGATTCGCGGAACTCTTCAATGTGGACGATATAACGAGCGAACGTGTCGCCCTCGGTGCGGACGGGGACGTTGAACTCGTATTGTTCATATCCGATGTATGGGCGGGCTTTGCGCAAATCCCAGTTTACGCCGGAGGCGCGGAGCGTGGGACCCGTAACGCCGTGCGAAAGGGCGGTCTTTCCGTCGAGGATGCCGATACCAACCAAACGGTCGAGAAGAATCGGGTTCTTCGTCAACAGCGCTTCGTATTCATCCACGCGCGCGGGGAAGATCTTGATGAAGTTCCGAACGGCAGAATCAAATTCCACTGGTACATCGCGCCACACGCCGCCGGGGCGGAAGTACGTGGTCATCATGCGTTGACCCGAACACAGTTCGAGAATGTCCATGATATATTCGCGCTCGCGGAAGCAATACAGGAACATGGACATCGCCGCGAGATCGAGACCGAACGCGCCCATAAAAACGAGGTGCGATGCGATGCGCTGTAACTCGGTGATGATCACGCGGATCACCTGCGCGCGCTCGGGCACGTCGAGCCCAACCAATTTTTCAACCGCCATGCAATAAGCGAGGTTGTTGCCCGTTGTGTTCATATAATCGAGGCGGTCGGTCATCACTTCGGCTTTGAGGAACGTCTTGGATTCCATGTTCTTCTCGACACCGGTGTGCAAATAACCGATATCGGGAATCGCGTTGACGATCGTCTCGCCGTCGAGCTCGAGCAACAAGCGTAACACGCCGTGCGTAGACGGGTGTTGCGGTCCCATGTTCAACAACATGGTCTCGCCCGTCAGCGCGCGCTCGGATACGAGATGCTTGTATTGTTCGTAACCTACTTCTTCGATCTGTGCCATCGTAGACCTTTTTTGTAGTGGCGATTGAAATCGCCAAATTGCCGACTTAAGTCGGCACTACGTTATTCTTTCGCGTAAATCTTCTTCAAGTCAATATCGTCGTAATTGAACGTGAACTGCGGCTCTTCATAACCCAGCGGGAAATCTTTGCGAAGCGGATGATCCTCCATCCCTTCGGGGGTCAAAATTCTGCGCGGGTCGGGATGCCCCTCGAACACGATGCCAAACATATCGAAGACTTCGCGCTCGCGCCAATTGGCGACATCATACACGCGCGTCGCTGTCGGGACTTTGAGCTGGTCGCTGTTGACTGCGACTCTTAACTGCAACGTGATATTTTGCGCCAGCGATGATAGTTGATAGATCACATGAAAGCGGGGAGTCTGTTGCGGGTAATAATCCGTCGCAGTAAGCGCGGAGAGCAGTTCGAATTCATATGTATCGCGCAGGAGGGTCAGCGCATCCACGATCTGTTCCGCTTTGACGAAGACGTGCGCTTCGCCCCGGAACTCTTCGACGGAAGAACCGAACTGCTCCTGTAACGCCTGAACGACTTTTTCGAGTTTCTTTTCCATTCCGAACTCCGTAACACCGACTTAAGCCGGTGTTACAAACTTATCAGCCTTCACTTTTTCGTACAACGTCACGATGCCATGGATCAACGCCTCAGGGCGCGGAGGGCAGCCCGCCACGTACACATCCACAGGGATGATCTCATCCACGCCTTGCAGGATCGCGTAATTGTTGAACACGCCTCCACAGGAAGCGCAGTCCCCCATCGCGATTGCCCACTTCGGTTCGGGCATCTGGTCGTACAAGCGGCGGACCACAGGCGCCATCTTGCGCGAGACTCGTCCCGCCACGATCATCAGGTCCGATTGACGCGGGCTGGCGCGCATCAGTTCCATGCCGAAACGGCTCATGTCGTAATGAGAAGCCTGCGCCGCCATCATCTCGATCGCGCAGCATGCGAGACCGAACAGCATGGGCCACATCGCGTTCGTGCGCGACCAGTTGACGAGTTCTTCCAATTTTGTAGTGACGATCCCCATGTCGCCGAGTTTTTGTTCTACTCCCATTCAAGGGCTCCTTTCTTCCACGCGTACACAAACCCCACCAACAAGATTACGATAAAAATGATCATTTCGATCAAACCGAATAGCCCCAACTGACGGAACACGATCGCCCACGGCAAAAAGAAAACGACTTCGATATCGAACAGGATGAACAAGACCGCGATCAAATAAAAACGGACGGGCATGCGGCGCGTCCCTTCACCGTAGGGAGTCATGCCCGATTCATACGGCATGGATTTAGACGCAGACGGTTTCTTCGGTCCGAATAAATTCCCCAAGCCAATAGCGATCAAGGCGACGAGAGTCGCCAATACGATCATCAATGCGATTGCTACGTATTCCAGCATTATGTATCCTCAAAACGCCCATAAAAGGACGATCTTTGTAAGGTTCGCGACAGTATAACATAAGAGTTTTGAAAGTGCCACTTTTCACAAGGCGGGGACAAAAAATAAGGGCAGGTTTGTCACCTGCCCTACAAAGGGTTACCCCAAATAATCCCTCAACTGCCTGCTCCGCGAGGGATGCCGCAACTTCCGCAACGCCTTCGCTTCGATCTGGCGGATGCGCTCGCGGGTCACATCGTAAAACGCGCTCACCTCTTCGAGCGTGTGATCTTTACCATCTTTCAAGCCGAATCTTAATTCCAGCACTTCGCGCTCGCGGTCGGAGAGCAGATTGAGCGCGCTACGAACCTGCGCGCGGAGCATCTCGCGCGTGGCGGAATCCAACGGCGAGGGCGCGTCTTCGTCTTCGATGAAGTCACCGAGCGAACTGGAATCCTCATCGCCGATGGGACCGTCGATCGAGATAGGCTCCTCGGCGGAGCGAAGCACGCGGTCTACTTTTTGCATGGCGGAGTCCAGCCTGTGTTGCAGAGCGGAGTCCAGCGGCTGTTCCTCTGAATGCGCGCGCAAGATCGCTTCCACATCCACTGCGGGGAGATAGCCCACTTCGATGGCTACTTCTTCGGTGGTTGGCGCGCGTCCAAGTTGCTGTGTGAGGGTGCGTTGAACGCGCATCACGCGGCTGATGGCTTCGAACAAATGCACAGGGATGCGGATCGTCCGCGCTTGCTCGGCGATGGAGCGGTTGATGGACTGTCGAATCCACCAGGTGGCGTAGGTGCTGAATTTGAATCCGCGGCGCGGGTCGAACTTGTTGACCGCGCGCATCAACCCCAAACTACCCTCTTGAATCAGATCTTGGATGTTAATGCCGCGATTCAAATATCGTTTCGCCACGCTGACCACCAACCGCAAGTTCGCGCGGATCAACGTCTGGTTCGCCTCCACCGCGCGGGCTTGAGCCGAGTCCATTTCTTTGCGGAGGATGTCGTCGGTGGGCAGATGATTGAACAGAGTCCGCTGGTTGGGAAAATCGTGATGCGAGTTAAGATGCTTGAGGAGCCAGTCGGCATACGCGGGCGGAAGCAGGTAGAGGCTGAGAAAGACCGAGTACGCTTGTCGGGCGATGCTGTTCCACAGTTCGTCCATCCCCCACATCCCATTATCCAGATAGTTTCTCAGATACGAAGGTTCCTTCGATTCGGAGGAGGCGCATAACGCTTTCGCTTCATTGAGAAGGTAAACAAGATTCGGCGCAACACTGTTGAGCCGCGCCGTGTCTTCGAGCAGACGTTCCCACGAGGTGAGCATTTCGGCGATGAGCGCGTGGTAGATGGCGCATTCGGTCGTGAGCCCCTTGCGAAGCGGATGACGACTCAGCGACACGATCAGGCGATTCGCTTCGATCATCGTCGCCAGATGGAACTCGCTGGTGGCGTCGAGCAATTTGACTTGACCGATCTCGCGCAGGTACAAACGCACGGGATCGTCGGCAAGTTCGGCGGCGAACGCGGGGTCTTTCAGGTCGAGCGGTTCATCCTCAAGCAACTCTTCTTGTTGCGAAAGC
This sequence comes from Candidatus Defluviilinea gracilis, assembly GCA_016716235.1. Classification (NCBI taxonomy): domain Bacteria; kingdom Bacillati; phylum Chloroflexota; class Anaerolineae; order Anaerolineales; family Candidatus Villigracilaceae; genus Candidatus Defluviilinea; species Candidatus Defluviilinea gracilis. Next base: position 1,786,635 of record JADJWS010000001.1, on the reverse strand, counting down.
GCGTTGACATCGGGGTCTGGAGAATCGTCGCGCGTCAATTCAGGCAGTTCGTTCAGCATGGCGTCCATGTCCACAGGCAGGGACGAATCGGAAAATTCCGCGTCGCGCGGTGTTCGTTCATCTTTTTGGTGATTGTCCGATGCGGCCCGTTTGTGTTCTGCCATAGTCCCATTTACCAGACGCCATCTCACTTGGATTGTTACGAGTACGAAAAATCGTTTTTACCACGAAGTACACAAAGGTCACGAAGGTTTAAACCCTAAAGTTTTAAAAACTTTGTGTACTTCGTGTCCTTTGTGGTTAAAAAGCCTTTTATTATTCCAACCTTTTGACCGCCATTTTTCGGTGCGCCTGATCCAGGTCGCGCAACAGCCGCGTATGCTGTAACACCAAGTCCTGATACGACGATGCGCGCGCATCCCCGCTCTCGTGCGCCTCTTCCTGCAAAAACCGCAACTGGTTGATGTTCTCCCCCGCCGCCACCCGCCGCAACTTGATCACGCCGCGCAATAATTCCTCGAGCAATTTTTCATCCAACTGTTTTTGCCTCTCCGCCTCTTTCACCAACTCGCGCGAACGCGCCTGCAGAGACTCGGGCAACGCCTCCACCACAAAATCGTGATGCTCCGTTTTATCCTGCTCCACCGACTCGCGGATCAACCCGAACAACAACTGATTGTCGGTATAGTCAAAATCTTCGGCGGTCAACGCGATCAAGCCGAACTCCTGCAACGACCGATCCAGCCGATACAACAACTCGGGCTTTCTGAACAACACGCCGATCACATATTCCTCGACCGCTTTACTGGACGAAACCGACACTGTGACAGGCGATACGGATTCGCGGACTTCAATCTTCTCAACCTGCCTCGGTCGCCTCACTCGCGGATACTTCGACCCGCTCAGTACGCCGCCTTGAGCCTGCGTCGCCAGTAGTGAACGTTCATCCACTCTCAGCATCCGCGCCAACGCCTGACGATACGTGTCGCGTTCCAACGCGTTGGGCAAGTCTTCAATTAAAGGAAGCACCTGCGCGGCGATACCATTCTTCACCTTCGGGTCGTTGATATTTTGTCCCGCCGCGAGAGTCTCCATCACATGCGTGACGATGGGCTTCGCGCCTTCGATCAACTTCTTCCATTCATCTTTATCGCGCGCGACGATCTCATCAGGATCGAGGTCATCAGGCATGGTCGCCACGCGCAAGTCTGCTTGCAAACGCGACTCATTTTTTAGTAATCCACGCGCATCAAATCCCAACTCCCCTTCTTTATCCATGGCTGAACGCGCCGCGTCGAGTCCGCGTAGCACGGCTTTCTGTCCTGCGGTGTCAGGATCAAGCGCGAGGACGATCCGCCGCGTGAATTTTTTCAACAGTCGCATCTGGTCTTCGGTCAACGCGGTGCCCATTGGCGAGACGACGTTTTCGTATCCCGCCTGATGCAAGGCAATGACATCGAGATAGCCTTCGACGATGACCGCTTGGTCGGCAGTCCGAATCGGTTTGCGCGCGCGATCCAGCCCGTAGAGCAGGCGTCCTTTTGAGAAGATCGGCGTTTCGGGCGAGTTCAAAAATTTCGGCACGTCGTTCGGGTCCACGATGCGCGCGCCGAATCCCGCCATGCGTCCCTGCTCGTCGCGGATGGGAATCATGATGCGGTTGCGGAAGCGGTCGAAAGAACGAGACTGGAGATTGGAGACTTGAGATTCCGATTCGCGGACGGAGAGCATACCCGAATCAATTAAGTCTTGTTCGGTGTAACCGCGTTGGGTGAAATGTTTGAGGAGGTTGTCGTAGCCTGCGGGTGCGTAACCCAAGCCGAATGTTTCGATGGTTGAGTCGGTCAATCTGCGTTTTGTGCGGAGGTAATCGAGAATATCCTTGTTGTTGAACAGATGAGTCCGATAATAAATGATCGCATCTTCCAACAACTTGCGGAGATTTTCATACGCTTCTTTTTGCTCAGGCGTTTCGCGCTGGTATTCTTTTAATTCCACGCCTGCGCGCGCGGCGAGTTTTTGCAGAGCCTCTTTGAAATCCAACCCCTCGCGCTTCATCACGAACTTGAAGATGTCGCCGCCCTCGTTGCATTGACCGAAGCATCGCCACGTCCCCGTCTCGGGCCAGACGACGAACGCGGGCGAATGTTTGTTATCGTGAAACGGGCAGAACCCCGTGTAATTCTTCCCCGCGTGGCGCAGTTTGACTCCCGCCTCCGAGACGAGGTCAACGATGTCTATTTTGGATTTGATTTCATCAATGGTGGACATGGGGTTGAAGTAAACAGTTATCAGTGATTAGTAAGCAGTGGCTGAATTATAGACGCAATCGAGAGTTTGACACATTAAAAGAAGAAGGGCAGACATTTGCCTGCCCTTGCTATAAACTTTGAACTTCAACTGACGTTAATCGTCTGGACTGTCGTGGTCGCAACCACCGCCTTCACCTTGATACGAACTATCGTTATATGAATTGAGGTTCTGTTGACCAGTGAAGCCCGCGCTCCGAACGTGGCTCATGTCGGGCAACAAGCCTGCGGTGGTGAAGGCTCGCTCCCCGCTCAGACTGGCTCGCGATGCCGCCGCTTGCACAGTCGCAAACACCGCTAGAACGACCACAATACCGATCAACAGGGAAACAGCGATCCGAACTTTTGACTTGGACATGATTTTCTCCTTTTCAAAAGACGTTGCATTGACGAAGAGAGCGATGCGCGAATTGGCTGGTTGCATCCCCGTTTGACGATGACGGGATTATACCCAACAATGTCCGATTAGACAAAACTCTTAAGCATCCCTAATTTATGAAGCCTTCGAGTTTGTTCGCCTGTTAAGCGGCAATCGGCACAAAGATGCTTGGTTCGGATGTGATTTTTTCCGAAATTGATTTAACTCGCGCCAAAACAACTGGCTTGTTCTGCCTGCCATGTTTCTTGAGTAATTCGAGATTGAATAAGGTGATCTCCTGATCATCTTCAGGTAATATCACCAATTCAAAATCATCAGGCAAGACCTCAAATACTTTTGGGTGGTCAAGCAAATAACTCATAATTTGTCTTGATAAGGCGAAGTTTCGCTCAACAATTTCAGAATTTGTTGTCATTAGAACCCTTCGAGTTTGCTCAGATCGGCGATGCCTTTTGATAGCACGGCGATTTGTTGCAGTAAGCCGAGACGATTCTCCTGCAATTTCTTGTCATCTGCCATCACCAACACTTTATCAAAGAACGCGTTGATGGATGGGGTTAGTTTGACGACGATCTCGAATAGTTCGTCCACAGTTGATGGTTGATGTTTGACAGTTTTCTGGAACGCGGCGAACAAATCTTTTTCTTCTTTTTCGACAAAGGCTTTCTCGGTGACTTTGAATGTCTTTTCCTGATCGCGCGTGATGCGGACACAACGCGCAAACGCGGGCAGGATCGTGGACCAGTCCTCGCGTCCGACCCACGCTTGAAGTTGCTTCACCGCCCGAGCGGACGCCGCAGGGTTGGCGGACTGCTCCGCAAGCACGGCTTCGACCACATCGTGCTTGTAACCAGCGTCTTTCAAGACAACAGATAAACGACCAGCGATGAATTCCAAAATAGTATTTTGGGTGCCATCGTCGACCTTTATGGGCTGTGTCAGCGCCGAACGCTTCACCGCTAGCGCAAGGTCAACAGCGATATCATGTTCGATCAACGGTTGGACAATCCCAATGGCGGCGCGGCGCAAGCCAAACGGGTCTTTCGCGCCTGTGGGAGCCAACCCTGCGGCAAAAAGCCCGACGAGTGAATCGATTCGATCAGTCAGCGCAACCGCCAAACCGATCTTCGAACGCGGCGCGGTTTGATATTGTTCGGCGATCGCTTGCGCCACCTCTGGAGCCTCTCCGCTCCGCAGTGCATATTCACCGCCGATGATTCCTTGCAACGATGTCATTTCGGTAACCATTTGCGTTGCAAGGTCTGCTTTACAAAGATACGCGGCGCGTCCGAGATGCTTGATCGTATTCAAGTCGCCTTGATATCCTAACAACGCGCCGATCTCCGCGCCAAGTTTCAGGATGCGGTCCGATTTATCGAGCATCGAGCCGAGTTTGGTGTGGAAGGTCAACGAGGCGAGTTTTGGGCGGAACTCTTCCAGTTTGAGTTTGAGGTCTTCGCGGACGAAGAAGTTGGCGTCGGTGAAGCGCGCGCTCAAAACGTGTTCGTTGCCCTGACGGACGATGTCCACGCCGATGTCGTCTCCGTTGCGGATGGCGATGAAGTGCGGGAGCAAGGTTGAAGGTCGAAGGTCGAAGATCGAAGGGTCGCCCGACTTTTGACCTTCGACTTTTGACTGGACTGGAAAGTATCTCTGGTGTTTCTTCATCACCGAGATCAGCACATCACGCGGCAATGAGAGGAATTCATCGTAGAATCCGCCCATGACGGCGGTGGGCATTTCGATGAGGTTGGCGACTTCGTTGAGCAGTCCATCTTCGATGAGCGCTTCCCCACCGACCAGCGACGCGGCTTGTTTGACCTGCTCCACGATGGATGCTTTGCGTTCTTCTTTATCGAGGATGATTCCTGCTTCACGGATAATACCGAAGTATTTATCTGCCGAGGGGATTTTGATTTCGGGAGAGTCGTATGGGCGAAGTCCGCGTGAGGTGTTGCTTGAAACCACGCCTGCATATTCAAACGGAATGACCATATCACCGAACAATGCCACATACCAGCGAATCGGACGCGAGAATGAAACGCCTGAATCATTCCAGCGCATGGATTTTTCAAATTTGATTTCAGCGATGAGTTTCGGCAACGCTTCGGCTAACACTTCGGGAGTCGGGCGTCCCTTTTGTTTGACGACGGCGAAAACGTATTTGCCCCCCGCTTGCGCGTGTTCGCGGACTTGGAGGTCTTCGACGTTGATTCCGTTTTTCTTTGCAAAGCCAATCGCCGCTTGAGTGTAAGTCAAACTTCCAGTTTGACCCGCAGACAAACTGGAAGTTTGTCGTACGATGGCTTTATCCGCGGGGGGACCTTTGACCTCCTCTTCACGGTCGGGCTGAGTCGGGGAAAGTGAATCAACCGCAATGGCGAGTCGACGCGGGGTTGCGTAGATGCGGATATTTTCGTGTTCAAGATAAAGTTCGTCGAGGAGATTCGGGATGCGAGTTACGAGATACGCTTGGGCGGAGTCCACATCGGCGGCGGGGAGTTCCTCAACTCCAATTTCCAAAACGAAGGTCGAAGGTCGAAGGTCGAAAGTCGCAGGAAGGTTTTGACCTGTAACCTTTGACTTTTGACTCTCTTTCAAGAGCGGATACTCCAACTCTTTGCGCTGTTCCTCATATCCCTCCGCGACGCGGCGGGCGAGTTCGCGCATCCGTCTGAAAAACGCCTGACGTTCGGCGACAGAGATCGCGCCGCGGGCGTCGAGGATGTTGAAGGTGTGCGAGGACTTGAGGACATAATCGTGCGCGGGAACGAGCAAACCTTGCGCGAGACAGGCGTCGGCTTCGGCGGAGAAAAGATCGTACATCTGACGGGCACGCTCGACGTCGGCGACTTCGTAATAATATTTGGAATGTTCGAACTCTTCGCGGCGGATGATCTCGCCGTAGGTGACGCCTGCGCCCCACTCTTCGTCCCAGATGGCTTTGGCGTTGTTGAGCGCGATGAGGATGCGTTCAAGCCCATAGGTGATCTCGACCGAGACGGGGTTGAGCGCCACGCCGCCCATCTGCTGGAAGTAGGTGAACTGCGTGATCTCCTGCCCGTCGAGCCAGACCTCCCAACCCAAACCCCACGCGGCGATGGCGGGCTGTTCCCAGTTGTCCTCCACAAAGCGGATGTCGTGCTGACGCGGGTCAATGCCGAGCGCCTTGAGCGAGTCGAGATACAACTCTTGCGGATTTCCTGTATCGGGCTTGAGGATGACTTGAAACTGCGTGTGCTTCTGAAAGCGATTCGGGTTCTCGCCATAACGCCCGTCATCGGGGCGGACAGACGGCTCGACGTACGCCACATTCCACGGTTCGGGTCCGAGCACGCGCAGGAAGGTGGACGGGTTCATCGTCCCTGCGCCGACTTGGGTGTAGTAGGGCTGGGTGATCAGGCATCCGTGCGATGCCCAGAAGGATTGGAGGTTGAGGATGATGGATTGGAAAGTTGAAGACATGAGTTATCAGTGATTAGTGATTAGTGATCAGTTTTGGGTGAGGGGATTATAACTGATGAAAAAGACAATGGACGATTGACCGTTGGCTGTGGTTTATCGTCCATCGTTTGAAATGCGGTTCACGCTACGGGGGAGGTTGATTTTGTTCTGGAAAGTTTTACTCGGCTGATATATTCACAGTATATTCGTAAATCTTATAGCCTGCCTCGAATGTTTCTCTGCCATCGTTAATTGCCTGTGAAATGGTCATCGTCTGAGTAAATACGTAAGTCCCTGGCTTCCAATCTCGCATGACGGTCTCGTAAGTCCGACACTTCCAACCTTCATAGATGGGATCAGAATTCTCAAATATGACTGTTGCTAGCTGTTCCTGCGGAATCACCTGACCATCCGCATCAAAGATGATGCTGATCTTTGTCATGTTTTGCTCCAACACCTCGTCGGTCACTGCACACCAAAACCAGCGCCAAAGAATCGGAACATCAGTAGTCGAGTTAACCGTGAAAGGTAATGTACTATTGATTCTGTTTCGCTCTTCTGTTGAATATTTCTCAACAGCCAATTGCCCCAAAGTTCTCAAACTTGGAGCTATTTCCAATACCTCTTGTGGGTCTACGATTGTGAATTTTGGTTCAGGGGCAAATGTCACTGTTGGCGATGGAGTGGCTGGGCGAGATGTCAATGTAGCAGTGACCGTTATTGTTTCGGTTGCAGAGGGTGCGAGAGGAAACCATTCTTCAACTATCGGCGAGCCAAGCAACGCGGCAATAATTGTACCAGCCAAACCAATCAAAGCAACAATGACTGCTGTATTCGGCTTGTGTGACGGTTTTGTTTTCTTGGGTTGCTGTTTTTCAGGCTCAGTTTTTTTCTGTTCGCCAATGTTGATCACATTGCCACTGCCTGAAACGATCACACTATCAGAAACATCACCACCAACACCAACTTTATCTTGTGAAGGCTTCGGTGTCTTAATTTCAGCCTTTTCTTCTTTCGGTTCGGGAGGTTTCTTTTCTTCAACAACCTTTTTTATCTCAGCGGTCGTTTCTCCCTTTTTTGGCAATTCCACTATCGCGCGTTCCAGTTGTGAGGCGCGCAGTTTGAGCGCTTGCATCAACTTTGTGTAACCCGCCTTTTCGTACAAATTCACTGTCTGGTATTTTTTCAAACCAAAAGGCAGGTCGCAATCTTCCAGCCGCGCAGGGATGATGAAGATGCGTCCCTCGGGCATTTCCATTGCCTTGTCCAGCGCGAACTTGATCTCTTTTTGAACATATCCCTCTTTGTCCACGGAGTTGGGAGAAAGGCAAATGATGATCGCATCCGAGGAAAGCAACGCCTTGGGTATCTCCACTTCCCAATTCTGCCCAGGGATCAAATCCTCCGCGTCCAGCCACGGTTGCACGCCGCGTCGCTTCAGGGTGCGGTACAACTCGCGCACCTTCGGCTTGTCCGCGGAGGCATGGCATAAAAATACTTTCAAGGGGCGTTTTGCGTCGGTCATGTCTGTCCCGTTTTGGCGTTCAGACTGGCTAACCGCGCCTGAAGTTCGATCATCGTCCGATTGCGCTCATTCCGAAACACGGACTCGGTCTCCCGCAGCCACGGTTCGAATTCAGCCATTAACGCAAAGAATTGCCGCGCACCCTCCTGCGGGGATAAAGCGCGCAATAAACGAGTCTCTTCGGCGTGAACGGCGTCCCAATTTGCGGGAATGTTTTTCAACATGATTTTTACAATTCTATTCGTACGTTCGATTTATTATACCCGTTCAATGTTGCACGCCGCGTCGCTTCAACCCTTCGATCGCGAAGCACTCAGGGCAGGCGTGCGGTACAACTCGCGCACCTACGGCTTGTCCGCGGAGGCGTGGCAGAGGAAGACTTTGAGGGGGCGTTTGGCATCGGTCATGTTAGAGTAATTTCTTGAACTCTTCGATGGTCAACCCCGCGTCTTTGATAATTCCGCCCATCGTGAAAGCATTGATCGGGTTATTGCGCGGGATAATGATAATGCGGTCATCTTTCGCCATCGAAATATGCTTCCCTTCACGGATGACACGAAACCCCGCTTTCTCAAAAGCTTTTACGGCTCACTGGTGTTGAACTCCCGCCAATTTGGGCATGATTACACGGGAACTTCAACCAAACGGGTTTCTTTATCTCGATTCAGAATATCAATGGTTTCAAGATAAGTTTGAATCGCATCTTTGATATTTTCAATCGCTTCCAGTTCGGTTTCCCCTTGCGACCAGCAACCTGGAAATCCAGGCACCCAAACGGCAAAGCCTTCGTCCGTTTCTTCGAGTCGGATTTTGTATTTCATGGTCAAATCTCCTGAACGATGTTGCAATTATACCTCTATGAATTTCCATTTCGTAATTTTGACGCGTCCAGCCACGGTTGCACGCCGCGTCGCTTCAGCGCGCGGTACAACTCGCGCACCTTCGGCTTGTCCGCGGAGGCGTCCCGCAAGGGGATGATATGGCAGAGGCTTGTCCTGAGCCTGTCGAAGGGAAAACTTTGAGGGGGCGTTTGTCCATAAAGGATGAATTATGAAGGATGAAGGATGAAAGGCGACGCGCTCATTTCAGAGACGCGTCGCTTCAAACTCCCAGACCATCATCCCCACCGTGATTTGAACGCCTGCGAGCGTAGCGTCTCATTCCTTCCTGTGCTACAATGAATCAACAGGAGGCGTTATGTTGGATGCGATCGAACTCCCTATTTTGTTGAAAGCGATTGACTTCATATTTGATGAGGGGCGTAAAATTCTGGAGGAACGTCGGGAACGGCGGAAGGCGAAGGACGCCCCTGCCCCCGCAGAGGAAAAGCCAGCCGAAGCCGAACCAGCCCTCCCCGCCGTTCGAAACGAGTCGAAGAGTGCGATGGAGACGAAGGCGGAATCCAAAGAGGAATTGCTTTCTGTCAAAGTGGATGAGGGTCTGTGGAAGAATTACGAGGCGGAAGTCGGGCATTTGGTGAGGCTGTTGCAAACGTACTCGCAGAATTATCAGATCGCAAAAGAACAATATGCGAAATGGGGAAGCGCACTCGTGCCTCCGATCGTGGTGCATACCATGACCGAGGCGGAAGACGCCATGATCGAAACCATCGAACAACTTGAGGCGGCGCTTTCCAAGTTGTATAACAAGGATATTCGGATCATCGAGTAAACCGAGGCTGTCTATGAATCAGGAAGATATTGCTCATCGTGAAAAGATGATCGATCTCCATAAAAAGAATCTCTACGCGCTCGAAGAGATGCTCGCAAAGTACGGCGCCGACCAGCCGCTGCATCTCATCAACAGCGTTACGATGGAACGGGAGGCGATCGCGCGCTACGCCAAAGAGATCGAGGGGTTGACCTCCAGCGGCGCGCGCGAAAGAACGGACTCGTTCTCGAACCTGCCGAGACGTCATTATTTTGTCGGGCGGGAACCAGAGATCAAGACCATCCTGCAATCGCTCAGCCCCAACAGCCGCACGTTTATCATCGGCATCGAGGGCATCGGCGGCGTGGGAAAATCCGCGCTTGCCATCGAAGCGAGTCATCGTTGTGTCGAGGCGGATTTGTTCGAATCGGTCATCTGGATCTCGGCGAAGGAATCGGTGCTCACCCTGCACGGCATCGAGCCGATCATTCCGGAAGCCAAATCGTTTTCCGATATCCTGATCACCATCGGTTCGAGTTTGGGGAATCCGACGATTGGGAATATGCCGATTCACGAGCAGATCAAGCAGGCATATAACCTGCTGGCGCGGCGCACCACGCTTCTTGTTCTGGACAATTTCGAGTCGCTCTCCAAAACCGAGCAACGCGACATCCTCGACTTTTTGCGGCGTTCGCCGATCACGCTCAAAGCGCTCGTCACCTCGCGCGAACGAGTGACCGAAGGGCAGATCATCCGCTTGCAGGGATTGTCGTTCGACGAAAGCAACGCCCTGCTGAAATGGGACGCTCAACAGAAAAACATCCAATTGACCAAAGAGCAAAATAAATATTTAGCGGAACACACCGGCGGGCTTCCGCTCGCGTTGTTGTGGGTACAGGGACAGATCGCCGTGCTGGGGTATTCCGCCGCGCAAGTGCTGGATAAATTGAGCATGGACGCGAATATTCCCGTCCTGCAATATTGTTTCAATCACAGTTGGGAGTTGTTGCGTCACCACAATGAAAAGAAATTGCTATATCTCCTTGCCTTGCAACCTGAAGCCGTTTCGAGGGAGGCGTTGAGGGAAATCTCCGGCATTGAAGATGAGGACAGTTTCGAGGTCGCCGCCAGCGATCTGTTGCAGTTCACCCTCATCGAACTCGAACCGGACCGGGATTATTTCAGCATCCTGCCTCTCACGCGCAGGTATATCCGCACCCAATTTACCGGTGATCGGAAATTCATTCAGCAGGCTGAGTTGAAGATCGCGCAGTATTATGCCGCGTTGATCTCGCAACGCAGTGACTTCACCGAGTGGCGCGGGTACGACAAACTCTTAGCAGACAGGAACAACATTTTGAGCGCCGCGCAATGGTGTTACAAATCCATACAGAAGAAACTGCCCGGCACAAGTTCCTTGACCAAGAAGACGAGGGGGATTGCCGAATTGCTGGTGCAGATCGGCGCCCAGTTCGGGAGCGTGCTGTGGCAACGCGCCTACTGGTACGACCGTCTCACGCTCGCGCACGCCTCGCTCCGCGCGGCAAACCTGCTCTCCGATTGGAAATCGGTCAGCACATTTGCGCGCAACATCAGTTGGATCTATTTTTATCAGGGCGATTATCTGCGGGCTTTGCGTTGGGCGGAGGAATCGCTCTCGGCAACCACGATCACGCGGGACGGGCTGTTGATCGCGGCCGCGCAGAGATTGATCGGCACCGTGGAACTTCGGCTGGGGAATTTCGAGCGTTCGGAACAAATGTTGATGGATGCGCTCACGACCAGCGAACAACACGCCGACGACGATTATGGGATCTACAGCAAAGGCTTTGCGCAGTTTGGTCTCGGCGATCTTGAGAATGAACGAGGCAACATCAAGCAAGCCGGGGCGTGGTACCAGAAAGCGCTGGAAACGTGGCAGGACCCCGTGCGGAAAGACCCGGTGCGCCACATCAGTTACGCGTACAACGGGCTGGGCTTTGTCGCGCTGAAGGAAAAAAAATACGAAGAGGCAGAGCGTCACTTCAAAGAGGGGATCCGCTCTGCCAATGAATTCGGTCGGGTGGAGGAACTGGCGCGCGGTCAACTGGGGCTTGCCGCGGTGTATCTTGAATCGAATGCCGAGCCCAACGCCGCGCTCAGCCTGGTTAACGAATCAATGGAAGGGTTTCAACGCCAGGGGATGCAACACGAGATTCGGCTGGGACAAGAGTTCCTGCAAAAGATATTCACGTTGCATCCGCACCTGGCGGTAAATCAACAACCGCATGGATAACGAGCAAAAAATTTTTCTGCAAGCCTTCAAAGAGTTAGAGACCTTGTTCGAGGCGTTACCGATCCATGAGGCGCAACGCCAGCCTTTGAAAAGTATCCTCTCCGGCATACTGAAAAATGCCAAAAATCTGGCGTTATACGATCCCATCACGCATGCGCTCAACTCGCGCGCGGAGAAATGGCTCATCCCCGCCGGGCATACAGGCATGGCAAAGGTGGACATTTACGACCTGCGACAGGCGAACAAAGTGTATGGCGCCGCGGCGGTGGACTTGGAACTGCATAAACTGGCGTTCCAATTTATGTACATCTTTACCTCCGACCAGGGCGACTTCGTCCGCAGGTCGCCGGGCAGCGACGAGTTCCGCATCACCTCCACATCGAAGACCCCGCGAGAGATCAAACGCATGTTGTCGAAGTTGTATGCGGATCAAGAACGCGACTCTCTCCTGACGTGGGACTTTGGCGCGGGGATGACCGAAACCGAGGCGGAGCATGAACTCCAGAAACAACGCCGAGCCTACCGCCCCATCGTCGTCAGGCAGACCATCCTGGAAAGCCATACCGAAATTCCCGCGCGCATGGAGGAAGTCAATCTCCATCAAAGTTGGCATGAGTTTAATATGCCTTACGAAACGCTTATCGATAAAATTTGTTTGTTGAACCTGCCGGTCAATTTGGAACAACAGGTGATCGAACAGGTTCGAATCACGCAGAGCGTTGTGGAAAGCATCGTCACCCGCGAACCGCTCACAGACACGCTCAATGGGTTGGGCGCGAGGTGGTACGTTGAAAATAAAGCCATCCAATGCATTGCCCTGACGGACATGATCAATATGCACGAGGGGAATGCCCGCTACGGAAGCGCCGCCATAGACCAGGATCTGAGGCGATTTTCAAATGTGTTGGTGAAACACTTCCCGAAAGATGAAGGGTTCCTGCTCTTCCGCTCGGAACGGGCGGGAGACGAATTCAAAATCACTTCCACCGCCGACGATCTGCCCAAACTGGAAGACAGGCTTCGTACCGTTTGGGAAAAAGACAAAAGTCACGGGTTGCTTGCGTGGAATTACGGCGCCGGCAGGAATATCAATGAAGCGCATGTGGCTTTGTATAGGAATCGCGTGAAGGAAACCGAAATTATGAACTTGTCATCGTCAGACGGTAAATCAACCTTCATCATTGTCCGGCCCGAGAGCGAAGACTACCCAAAGTTATTCCAACTTTCAGAAGATACTGCCCGCCTGATCAACGGGACGCCGATCATGGATATTCACATGACCATTCAGGCGATCCGCAATGTGAAGGATTTTTCGGCTTTGAAGGAGCGCCTGACGGAGTATGCGCGGAACTTGCCGCCCCTTGAGATCAGCGTCAGAAGCATTGCGCGGATGAATGTGCACAGCCAAAAGGGCAGGTTATGGCTGTTGGCTGAAAAAACACCGGCGTTGGAAAAAATCTACAACGAACTTGCCCACATCGCCCAAGACATGGGATACGAAGCGTATCCGTACGCGTCCAGCGATTGGCTGCCCCACATCAAGATCGTTGATATGCCGGAGAACATGTCGCCGCAGATCAAAGACCCCACGTTTGGAACCGGGCGAGGGTTATCCTTCACCGTGAGAAGTTTCGAATGGACCGTGCAGATGGGCGCCGAACGTTGGGATCTGCTGGACCAATTCCCCTTCGGGTAATGACCGGTTGAGCCCCCGGTCTGCGCTCCTCATCCGCGAATCATAGTATGGCAATCCTTCTCATCGTTGACAAGAACCCAACGGATCGCCGGGCATATACAACATTATTGGGGAATTATGGCCATCGCTTTCTCGAAGCCGAGGACGGCGTTCAGGCTTTGGAAGTCGCGCGCGCCGAACTCCCCGATCTGATCATTACCGATATTCTCATGCCAACCATGGATGGGTTTACACTGGTGCGCCGCCTGCGGGCAGAACCGTTGCTGATGGGAATCCCTGTGGTTTTCCAAACGTCCAATTATGATGAGACGGAGATACACAAATTGGCGCGCGCCAGCGGGGTGACGCACATTCTCCGCAAGCCCGCCGAGCCGCAAGCGATCTTGCGGGCGGTGAATGACGCGCTTAAGAATCCAACGATCCCTTCCCGGTTGCCGCAAACCGGTCAACTACAACGCGAACATTTGCAATTACTTGCCGATAAACTCTACGAAAAGGTTTCCGCGCTCGAAGATGCCAATGAGCGCCTGCGAAACCTATCCCTCATAGACGGCCTGACCGGGCTGAACAACCGCCGCGGCTTCATGATCCTGGCGACCAATTTATTGAAGTTTGCGCGGCGGGCAGGGTATGCCTCCTCCCTGATCTACATTGACCTGGACAGCCTGAAAGCCATCAATGACATGTTCGGTCACGCCGGCGGAGACGCGGCTCTGGTTAACTTTGCCCGCATCTTAACTTCCACATTTCACGATTCAGACGTGAGCGGGCGCCTGGGCGGCGACGAGTTTGTCGTCCTGATCGTGGATGCGACCCATAACGATCTCGTCAACATACAAGCGCTCCTGCAAAAGAACATAGACGCATACAACCGACAGATCGAACCCGAACGCGCCTTATCTTTCAGCATGGGAAGTATCCGCGTGGAATCCGATTCCACAATTTCTATGGAAGAGTTCCTCACGCAGGCAGATGAGGCGATGTACAAACACAAACAGAGTCGCAAACGGGCAGGGAATAAAACCTAGCCACCTGATAGTTAATAGGACTTACGCAGTTGAACCTGTTGCGCCGTAGTTGCGCTGCCGCGGCGGCACGATTTGCTTGGCAAATCGAACTGCCCGCCAACTGCGTAAGTCCTGGTTAAGAAACAGCCGCTCAGAGTTTTTCTCAGACTCTCTGCGCTCTCTGTGGCAAAAGAAATGTCAACCTTCCGACTAACTACCCGACACTTTCCTTTTTTGGACGCTGACCGCGAAGCGCGCTGAAAACGCTGATAAAAACTTTCGCCCGTTTTTTGAAAAATCCGCGTTTATCTGCGTTTTCTGCGTGAATCAGCGTCCCGATTTTGAAAGTATAAGGTCATCAACTCAACCCTCTTGTTTGGACGCGTCTCGGAACCGAAACAATGACCTCAACCCCTTCCACGGATTCTCCCCGCGTAGCATCGCGCGTCCATGCAGGAACAGGCTCACTTGCGACAGACCGAACCAAAGGAAGAAGACCGTCAGCGCAACGGACGCGATATCGATCCACACAGGCAGGTTCGTTTTGGCTTCCTCCACCTGCGCGCGCCAACCTGTCACCTTCTGCTGGTATCCATTCACTTCGGCAAGAAAACCCTCCAGGCTCGCGCGCGTTTCGTCAAAGTCTCCGCTGAAAAGTTGCGAAGCCGAATCAAGCAACACCGAAGCCTGCTCGGCAAGCTCGCTCAGATCGCCGATCTTTGATTCCAACGCATCGGCGGAATCGATCAGGTCGGTCAGGGTTTTATCGGGAATGTTGACATTGATGAACGGGACGATGTTCACCCCAAGGATCGTCACGCGCGCATTTTCGAGCGTATCACGCGCCGCGATCAGGCGCTCCTTCGCCGTTTTCAATTCGGGGACGAGTTCATCATCGAGCGTGGTCTGCACATCTTCGAAGAACGCTTGCGGATCGTTCCGCGTGAAGTCGTTCAACGCCTGTTCGGTGGAATCGAGAATGCCCAACGCGCGTTCCAACTCGACGCGCGAACGATCCAACGCTTCCTCGCCCTGACGTAAGGCTGTTTCGATCTCCCCAAGCCGCGCCACCCCCTCGCGCGTCAGCGGACCGTTCAACCACCACACCATCGGAATCCCAATCATGCTCAACAGCAGGAAGAACCCGCTCAAGACGATCAACGCGCGCGATACAATGTTGCGAGCCATACAGTCCTCCGATTCTCTTGCAACCGATCCAAAATGATATTACGACCTCTCTACCGTACATTTGCACCGCTAAGTGTCGCCATGGCGCCATGCGACACCCGCAAAGAACGCAAAGAAAACCTTTTTCACTTGGCGACCTTAGCGTGCTTTGCGGTAAAAATCTTCTCATGTACGGTAGAGAAATTACGACAAATCTACAACTTGCGCAGGTTCAGGTACACTTATGGCAGACCTCGGCGCAAGCCACGCCGGGTTCACCGAATGATACACAATGGACATGAATTCCGCCACATCACAATTTAAAGATCGCTTTGGTTATTCCCCGGCGCATATTATCCGCGCGCCCGGGCGCGTTAACCTGTTGGGCGAACACGTGGACTATAACGATGGACTCGTTCTCCCCGCCGCCATCGACCGCGCCACGCACATCGCCTTCTCCCCCTCTACCGCGAATCATTCCACCATTGCGGCTGTGGATTTCGACCAGCAGGCGGTGTTCTCCGTGGATGGGTTATCCGCCAAAACCCAAAGCGACGGTTCGCCGCTCCCTGAATGGGCGCATTATCCCGCCGGCGTGATGTGGGCGCTTCGCGAAGCGGGGCTTGCCGCGCCCGCAATGGACGCGGTCTTTCTCTCGAATGTGCCGCGCGGCTCCGGCTTGAGTTCCTCCGCTTCGGTGGAAATGGCGTTCGCGTTGGCGTGGCAAACCCTCGGCGGTTGGACGCGCTCGCCCATGGAACGCGCTTTGCTTGGACAGAAAGCCGAGAACCAATATGTGGGCGTCCATTGCGGGATCATGGATCAGTTCGCTTCCGCGTGCGGGGAGGAAAACAAAGCGCTACTGCTCGATTGCCGCTCGTTGGAATACCGATCCCTGCCGTTGCCCGAAAGCGTGTCGCTGGTGGTGGCAGATACCACGGTTCGGCGCAAGTTGACCAGCGGCGAATACAACAACCGTCGGAACGCCTGCGAGGCAACCGTAAAGTTACTCAAAGCGAGCTTGCCGGGCATCACATCGTTACGCGACGTTGCATTGGAAGATTTCAATCGGCTGGCAAAGGGACTACCCCCCGAACTGGAGCGCAGGTCGCGTCACGTGGTGGAAGAGATCGGGAGGGTGAACCAGGCGCAATCGCGGCTTGAAGCGGGCGATATCCAGCAGTTTGGTCAGTTGATGAATCGATGTCACGCCAGCCTGCGCGATTTGTATGAAGTGTCCATCCCCGAACTGGATACAATGGTGGAGATTGCGCAAGGGTTGCGCGGGTGTTATGGCGCGCGCCTGACCGGCGCGGGCTTCGGCGGTTGCACGATCAATCTTGTGGAGCGCGATCAGGCTGGCGAATTTGTCGAACGCCTGGCAAATGGATATGAATCTAAAACGGGGCTTCACCCTGAGATTTATATTTGCCGCGCGTCAGATGGGGCAAGGTTGTTATAAAGGAGTGGGAAGTGAACCCTGAAATCCATCTTCGGCTGGCGGGGTTAAATCTACAGGGTATTGCGCAAATGTCGTTATGCGGCATTCCTCCGCCTCAAGCCGATCAGGCGCAAACGTCGACCGTCTACTTGGATGAGACGAAGACAGCAAAACACAAGGATTAACATGAATAATTGGTATATGAAATCGCTAGGCGATGGGATGTGGGCGCCGATGGCTTGCGCGGAGATCGAAGAGAAATTCCAGCCGATGTTTGAATCTGTTGGCAAGCCCATCACAATGGCGGTTTTTATCCGCCGCGAGGAAGGGGATGTGCATTGCGAAGTCACCGCGTTTTTTTCTCCCGCCGCGCGGGGGTTTGCTGAATCGTTCGGCGCATCGCCATGCGCCCCTCCCCCGCGCGAGGGATTGGAATTACTGGCGGGGGATAAAAATTGCTGGTCGGCGTTATTCTCCCAGTCCGATATATAAAATCGGGATTTGATTACCTTACACTTTAAGATCGAGACGCTGACCGCGAAGCGCGCAGGAAACGCAGATTTTTCTTTCTTTCAGATCAGCGAAATCAGCGTTTCCCCTGCCCTTGCGGGCGGCGCAAGGGTCTGCGTCCAAAAAGCATTGTGTCAGGTAATCAGAATTGGGATATAGTCAGGGCGCGCATTTTGTCCACTACTCTCCTCGAAATTCCATGAGAGCGGCGAAAATGCGCGAAGATGGGTGGATAGCGGATAAATCTTGGGGTGTGTGTAAATTCCAGCGATTTTGGCTCTATTGTTTCTGACGGGATTGCGACTCGCAGAAAGATTCTTTGCCACGAATTTACACGGATGTTCACGAATGTTTTAAACAATCCGTCTGATTACCTTACACTTTCAAAATCGGGACGCTGATTCACGCTGAAAACGCAGATTATTATTTTTGAATCAGCGAAAATCAGCGTTTGTCTGCGTCCCAAAAGCATTGTGTAAGGTAATCAAACAATCCGTGTGAATTGCTAAGGTTGTTGGGCTTTCCCGTTCATAACGGTCGAGCCATCCAGCGCGGCGAACGGTTGATGCGTTTTACGATCAACCCGCGTTATTCGCCGTTTCATTCAAGAACTAGTTCCCCTTTCAACAAGATTTTTTTGCATAATCACTCTTTTCTCGTTCTTAATGCGAGGGGAAGAGGTATTCGATTACGTTGCCTTTTTCTGTATTCTGAAAGTGATTTCTTTCTTCGCGGGTTGATCTGTGTTGCGTGGAGGATGGTTCGCAATGCGTGACAGGAACGGATAACACCGCATTCGCTTACGGTTGATTCCATTCATTTGAGATCGCGCATGAAAAAACATCGTGTATTGCTGGTGTGTTCGCAACATATTTTTGGCGCAGGCATGGAAGGCATGTTACGCGCCGCTGAAGATGTGGAGTTGATCGGACCATGCGGCTTGGGGGAGGATGTCTGCGCGAAGATAGCCGAAGCAAGCCCGGGCATGATCCTGATCGTAGATGAAGATTCGCACAGCGAAGCCGGCGCAAGGCTGACCTCGGTCATCATGGCATCTTACCCTAAACTTCCCATCGTCCGCGCCGGACTAACCGAGAACGTTGTGCGCGTGTATTCGGCTCACACCCTGCCTGCCCGCGGCGCCGATCTATTGGAAATCATTCGCAAATTGCCTGTCGCGGTTGAGGCGGGCAAGTTATCAGACGAGAGGAGTGAATCGGAATGATCAAGTCATCCATCCCAAAATCTTTTTTGTTTGCGCTATTGACGACAACGATATTTGTGCTTGTCACTGCCACGGTCGCTTTCGCGCAACCCTCCGCCCAAACACCGGACGGAGAAACGCTCTTCAAGACGAAGTGCGCGGCGTGTCACACGATCGGAAGCGGTGACTTGGTGGGTCCCGACCTTGCCGGTGTCGCCGATCGCCGCGACCGAGCCTGGCTGGCTCAATGGATTCTCACGCCCGATCAAGTGTTGGCTTCAGGCGACCCGATTGCCACAGAACTGCTGGCGAAATATAACAATATTCCGATGCCGAATTTGGCGCTGACCTCCGAAGAGGTGGATGCGCTTCTTGTCTATTTGGGAAGCGGCGCGACAGCGGGCGGAGGCGCAACCGGACTCCCCGCAGGCGATGCGACGAGCGGCAAGGCTTATTTTGTCGGCGATAAACGCTTCGAGAACGGCGGACCGCAGTGTATGTCGTGCCACAGTGTGGCAGGGATCGGTTCCCTCGGCGGTGGAAACCTCGGTCCCGATCTGACGACCAGCGGTTTCGTCCAATCGGATGCGGCGTTTGCATCTTTCATGGGCGCGCCATCCACGCAAACGATGGGCTCGATCTGGGCGAACACGCCACTGACGCCGCAAGAGCAAGCAGACTTGTACGCGTTCCTGAGCAAGGCAACGGTCACACAACGGGAGCCAAGCGCGTTGTTGCAGATCGCCCTGCTTGCCATTGCGGGCGCGGCGTTGTTGATAGCGCTGGCGAATTTCTATTGGGGTAAACGCCTGAGAGGCGTGCGCAAGCCGATGATCGAACGAACGTTGGCGATGAAGGCGAGAAAGTAGTGAAAACGGCAGAGTGAACTTTGCCGTACGGCAAGATTCATCTTGCCAATTGCGGCGCACAGTGAACTTTTTTAATAGCAAGGTTTATCTTGCCATATCGAGCGCACAGTGAACTTTGCGGTACGGATTAACGGAGGCATACGCCATGAGTTGGATTCAAGATTTGGTCAACCCGCAAGCCCGCCAGTGGGAGGAGTTCTATCGCAACCGCTGGCAGCACGATAACATCGTCCGCAGTACGCACGGGGTGAACTGCACGGGCGGATGTTCGTGGCAGGTCTATGTGAAAGACGGCATCATCACGTGGGAGATGCAGCAGGTGGATTACCCGCTGTTACAGGATGGATTGCCGCCCTACGAGCCGCGCGGCTGTCAGCGCGGGATCTCCGCGTCGTGGTATGTGTACAGCCCGATCCGCGTTAAGTATCCGTACGCGCGCGGCGTGTTGCTGGATTTTTGGCGCGAGGCGCGCGCGAGCGGAAAAAGCCCGGTCGAAGCGTGGAAGTCCATCATGGAAGATGACGAGAAGCGCAAGCGTATCCAAAAGGCGCGCGGCAAAGGCGGATTCCGCCGCACGAATTGGGATGAAGTGCTGGAGATCGTCGCCGCGGCAAATTTATACACCGCGAAGAAATACGGTCCCGACCGCGTCTTTGGCTTCTCGCCCATCCCCGCGATGTCGTATCTTTCATACGGCGGAGGTTCGCGCTTCTTGCAACTGTTCGGCGGCGTGAACATGAGTTTCTACGATTGGTACGCCGACCTGCCGAACGCCTTCCCTGAGATATGGGGCGACCAGACCGATGTGTGCGAATCGGCGGACTGGTACAACAGCAAATACATCGTCTCGATGGGATCGAACTTGAATATGACGCGCACGCCCGATGTGCATTTCATCTCGGAGGCGCGACACGAAGGCGCGAAGTTCGTCGTCATTGCGCCGGACTTTTCTCAGGTGGCGAAATATTCCGATTGGTGGATCCCGGTCAAGGCGGGGAACGATACGGCGATCTGGATGGCGGTCAATCACGTCATCTTGAAAGAATTCTATGTGGATAAGCAAGTCCCGTATTTCGTCAACTATCTCAAAGAGAATACGGACATGCCGTTCCTGATCGAGTTGGAAAAAGACGGCGACAGTTACAAGGCGGGACGTTACATCCGTGCGAATACGGTGAAGCGATACAAGGACGTTGAGAACGGCGAATGGAAGTTCCTTGTGCACGATGCGAAGGCGAACGCGCCGCGCATGCCCAAGGGCGCGGTGGGCGACCGCTGGAGCAAGGAAAAGGGCAAGTGGAATATCAAGATGGAAGACGGACTGGATGACGCGCCCATCGAGCCGACGCTTTCGTTTTTGGGCTCGCAGGATGAAACCGTAAATGTCCAGTTCTATGAATTCGCGGAACAGAAGACCGCGTTACGCGGCGTGCCCGCCAAATACATCGAGACCAGCGATGGGAAGACATTGGTCACGACCGTGTTCGATCTGGTCATCTCTCAATTTGGCGTGGGGCGCGGACTGCCCGGCGAGTACCCGACGAGTTACGATGAGATCGGCGCGTACACGCCCGCCTGGCAGGAAGCGTATACGAACATCGGGCGCGACACGATCATCCGCCTCGCGCGCGAGTTTGCCAACAACGCCGAAGCGACGAACGGCAAATCCATGATCATCGTCGGCGCGAGTATCAATCACTGGTACAACAACAATCTTGTCTATCGCGCGCCGATCTACGCGCTGATCCTGTGCGGTTGTTGCGGAGTCAACGGCGGCGGGATGAACCATTACGTGGGACAGGAAAAACTGACGCTGGTCGCGCCGTGGACGAGTCTCGCGTTCGCGCTCGACTGGCAGAAGCCGCCGCGTCAACAGCAATCGCCCACCTGGCATTACGTCAACAGCGACCAGTGGCGTTACGAAGGCGACTTCACCGAGTACGCCCACGTCCCGCCTGAAACGAAATGGGCGAAGGGTCACGCGATGGACCTGGAAGCGATGGCGGTGCGCATGGGCTGGATGCCGTACTTCCCCCAGTTCAAAGAGAATAACTTCGATGTGATGAAGAGAGCCGAAGCCGCAGGCGCGAAATCTGCGGATGAGGTTTCCAAATGGGCGGCGAAGCAAATCAGCGACGGCAAACTCGAACTCGCCGTGGACGATCCCGACGCAAAGGAGAATTGGCCCCGTGTGTGGATCATCTGGCGCGGCAACGCCATTCAATCCAGCGCGAAGGGACACGAGTTCTTCCTGCGCCACTACCTCGGCACGCACGATAACATCATTGCGGAGGAACACGCGAAGGATAAGGTGAAGACCGTGAAATTCACCGAGCCCGCGCCGCGCGGCAAAATGGATTTGATCGTGGACCTCAACTTCCGTATGGACTCCTCCGCGCTGTATTCGGATATCGTCCTGCCCGCCGCGTTCTGGTACGAAAAGAACGATCTCAACTCCACCGACTTGCATTCCTTCGTTCATCCGTTGGGACAGGCTGTTCCGCCCGTGTGGGAATCGAAGACCGATTGGGAGATCTTCAAAGCCTTCGCAAAGAAGATCAGCGAACTTTCGGCGGACGTTTTCCCCGAGCCCGTCAAAGACCTGGTGATGACGCCGCTCAAACACGATACGCCCGATGAACTCTCGCAGCCCGACGTGAAAGATTGGCGCGCGGGCGAATGCGACCCCGTCCCCGGCAAGACCATGCCGCACTTCCATGTGGTCGAGCGCGATTACGCCAATCTGTACAACAAATTCATCTCGCTCGGACCAAACCTCCGCAGGGATGGCATCAGCGGCAACGGTGTGCAAATCCCCATCGCGGAGTTCTACGATGAATTGATGAAGAATCCCGTCGGCGGCTCGCCCGACCCGCGTCACATGCGCTGCGTGGAATGGGGCGGGAACAGATATCCGTCGGTGGAAGACGCGCTCGACGCGGCGAATGTCCTGTTGTATCTCGCGCCCGAAACGAACGGCGAAGTCGCCTATCAGGCATTCAAACACGAGGAGGAGCGCGTTGGATTGCCGCTGGCAGATTTGGCTGAGGATGTGCGCGGCGTCCGCATGACGTTCTTCGACCTGACGCGGCAAGTGAGACGCACGCTCATCAGCCCGTGCTGGAGCGGCATCGTCAACGATGGACGCGCGTATTCGGCGTGGTGCATGAGCATCGAGCGGCGCGTCCCCTGGCGAACGTTGACGGGACGCCAGCACTTTTACATCGACCACCCGTATTACATGGACTTCGGCGAAAACCTGCCGACCTTCAAACCGAAACTCGTGGCAAAGCCCGGCGACTGGAAGAAGATCGGCGACATCGTGAAAAGCCCCGTGGACGACAAGAGCCTGATCCTCAACTACATCACGCCGCACGGCAAGTGGAACATCCACTCCACGTACAAGGACAACCATCGCATGTTGACTCTCTCGCGCGGCATGGATCCCGTGTGGATCAACGACAAGGAAGCCGAGAGCGTGGGGATTGTGGATAATGATTGGGTCGAAGTCCACAACGACAACGGTGTCGTCGTGACTCGCGCCGCAGTTAGCGCGCGAGTCCAACCTGGAACATGCCTGTACTATCACGCGGTCGAGCGGACGGTCTTCATCCCCAAGTCGCAGATTCGCAACGGAAAACGCGCGGGCGGTCACAACAGCCTGACGCGCACCCGCATCAACCCGGTACAGTTGGCTGGCGGCTACGCCCAGTTCACATACTCGTTCAACTACTGGGGACCCATCGGCGTGTTCACGCGTGATACGTATTGCGTGGTGCGGAAGATGGAAAAGTTGGAGTGGTAAGGAAACAGTACCGCAAAGTTCACTTTGCGAAATACGCAAGGCGAACCTTGCGGTACTACTCAAAGGAGCAAACACATGGACATACGCGCGCACGTTTCAATGGTCTTCCACCTCGATAAATGCATCGGCTGTCACACGTGTAGTGTGGCGTGTAAAAACATCTGGACCGATCGCAAAGGCACCGAGTACATGTGGTGGAATAACGTCGAGACCAAGCCCGGCACGGGCTATCCGACGTTGTGGGAAGATCAGGAAAAATACAAAGGCGGCTGGGAAAAGAAGAATGGGAGGATCGAATTGAAATTGCACAGCCGCCGCGGCGGGTTGACGAACATTTTTCACAATCCCTATCTGCCCACGATCGACGACTACTACGAGCCGTGGACGTACGACTACGAGAATCTTTTCAACGCGCCCGAAGGCGACGACCAACCCACCGCCCGCGCCGTTTCGATGATCACAGGCAAACCGATGGAAAGCATCGAAGCGGGACCCAACTGGGACGACGACCTTGGCGGCTCGCCCCTCTATGCCCGCAACGACGTCAATCTCGACGAACTGACCGAAGACGAGCGCGAGCAACTCAACGAGGTTGAACGCGTCGTCTTCTTTTACCTGCCGCGCATCTGCAATCACTGTCTCAACCCCGGTTGTGTGGCGGCGTGCCCCGCAGGCGCCATCTACAAACGCGGCGAAGACGGCATCGTGCTACTCTCGCAAGAGAAGTGCCGCGCCTGGCGCATGTGCATTTCAGGATGCCCGTATAAGAAGACCTATTTCAACTGGTCTTCGGGCAAATCGGAAAAGTGTATCTTGTGCTACCCGCGCCTCGAATCGGGACAACCCCCCGCCTGCTTCCACTCCTGTGTGGGACGCATCCGCTATTTGGGAGTTCTGCTTTACGACGCGGACCAGATCGAGAAAGGCGCTTCTGTCGCGGACACGGACCTGGTCGCCGCCCAGCGAGCCATGATCATGGACCCGTTCGACCCCGAAGTCATCGCCGCCGCGCAGAAGAACAAGATCTCCGACGCGATGATCGCCGCCGCGCAGAATTCGCCCGTGTATAAGTTCGTGAAGAAGTGGCAGATCGCGCTTCCGCTTCACCCCGACTTCCGCACATTGCCCATGTTGTTCTATGTCCCGCCGATGCTGCCCGTGCTGGCGAAAACGAAAGACGGCAACTACGATGTGGAAGGCTTGGACAAGGAAAACTTCCCCGCCATGCTCAGTTCGCTCGAGAAGGCTCGCATGCCGATCAAATATATGGCGAGCATGTTCTCGGCGGGCAACGTCCAAGTGGTGGAAGAGGTCTATCGCAAGTTGATCGCCGTGCGCATCTTCAAGCGCGCGCAAAAAGTAAAAGACTACCAGCAAGCCGAAGTGGATGCCGCGCTTGCCTCAGGAAAGACGAACGCCGAAGAAGTGGAAGCCATCTTCCGCCTGACCTCCCTGCCGACCTACGAGGAGCGTTTCGTTGTCCCGCCGCTGGGGCGCGAATCTGCGGTGGAGGCGTGGGAGAAACCGCTCACCCGCAAGCAGGAAGCGGGCTTCGGCATCCGCAACAAGATCGCCAAGAGGAAATTCTAATGAAACGCAAAACCATTAAACAAAACACAAAGGCTTGCACTGAGCCTGTCGAAGTGACACGAAGTACACAAAGGTTTTAAAGAATTTCCTTCGTGTCCCTTTGTGACCTTCGTGTTTAAAAAGAATTTCGTGGAGACTCACTAATGTACACCGAATTGGAAATGCGTCAGTTATATCAATGCTTTGCGCGCATGTTGGAATACCCCGCAGGCGGCACGTTGCAAGCCGCGCTCACAGCGCAGGGCTTGCTCGCGGATGAAAACCCCGAAGCCGCCGCCTTGTTGAACGACTTTCACGAGTATGCCAAATCCCTGCCGCCCGGCCGACTCGAGGAAGTGTATACCGGCACGTTCGATCTCGACGCGGCGTGTCATCCTTATGTGGGTTATCACCTCTTCGGCGAGACGTATAAACGCAGCGCGTTTTTGGTGGAACTCAAACAACGCTACAACGCGGCCGGCTTTACCTTCTCGGAGACTGAATTGCCCGATCATCTTGCCGTGATCCTGCACTTCCTTGCCATGACGAAAGACAACACGCAGGCGGAGGAGATCGCCCGCGACGCGTTGCTTCCGGTGTTAGACAGGATGACGGGTCGCGCCAAATCGGAGGGCTTCGACGAGGACGAGTCGCCGTCGGCGGAGGCAAAGCCCGAAAAGCGGAACCAGTTCCAAGTGGTGTTGGAAGCGCTGCGTTTCGTCCTGAGGAATCAATTCCAGGTTCTCAATGTGCTGGAGACCTCCAAGGTCTGACAAAGAAGGAGCTTCATATGTTCGACAACGCCTTATTCATTGGTTTCCCGTATGTTGCTGTCGCTATTGCGATCGTGGTATCCATCTATCGCTTCTGGTTCGACCCATATTCCTATTCGAGCCAGTCGTCGCAATTTTTGGAGAACCGCGTCTTATTTTTCGGGTCGGTGCCGTGGCATTACGGCATCATCATCATTTTGCTGGGGCATATCACCGCGTTGTTGTTCCCCAGTCTGTGGGGCTTGTTCACCGCGAACCAGACGCGCCTATACGTATTGGAAGTGATCGGACTTTCGCTCGCGTTGATGGCGACAGTGGGATTGGCAATTTTAATATATCGCCGCATCGCAAACGCCCGCGCGAACTCGGTCACCTCCGAGTTGGACTGGGTATTGCTGGTCGTCCTGTTGCTTCAAGTTGGGCTTGGTTTTTGGGTGGCATATTATTATCGCTGGGGCTCGGACTGGTATTTGCATACTGCCGTGCCGTGGCTGATCTCGCTCGCCAAATTTCAGCCGAACATCGCCTCTGTTGCCGCTCTGCCGTTCTGGGTTAAGTTCCATTTCGTTGGAGGGTTTGTTGTCATATTGTTGTTGCCCTTCACGCGCCTCGTGCACCTGCTCGCCTACCCGCTCTCGTATTTGTGGCGCGAACATCAAGTGGTGATCTGGAATCGCTCGCGCATGAATTGATGAAGATCGCCTTGATTCGGTTTTTGCCGCCGCGCAAATGACAAACGGGAACCGCAAAGGTTCATTTGTCATTCTCAGCGCTTCACGAAAGTTCAGGCGACAGTTCGATGTGCCTGGCAAATCGTGTCGCCTGACTTGACGCAGTACTACTGCGTCAAGAACATGTTTTCGTGACCTACTGATTCGGCTCAGATTTGCTATACTGGATACATGAAACCCCTCGACGAAATTCTGCGCGACTCTGCGACTCGTCACCGCCGCCTCTGTCCTCGACAGGTGTTGGGCGCGCGCGTGGGGATGTTTGCCGCCTCTCTCCTGACCCTCGACCTGCCCCAGTCCGACAAGCGTCTCCTCGCTTTCGTTGAAACCGACGGCTGTTTCGTAGACGGAGTCTCCGCCGCGACAGGCTGTTACGTTGGAAGAAGAACCCTGCGCGTGGAAGACTTCGGTAAGACCGCCGCCGTCTTTGTGGATACGCGCGTCGAACGCGCCGTCCGCATTGCGCCGCGCCTCGACATCCGCGAACTTTCGAAAGAATACGCCCCCGAAGCAAAAAACCGTTGGGAAGCGCAACTGCTCAGCTACCAGACCATGCCCGACGAAGACCTGCTGGGCTTCAAATGGGTGACCATGCGCATTAACATCCCCGCCTTGATCGGGCAGGCAGGCGCGCGCGTCAACTGCGATGCGTGCGGCGAAGAGATCCTCAACCAGCGCGAAGTCCTCTGGGAATCGAAAATTCTCTGCCGCGCCTGCGCAGGACAGGCATACTACGCGGAAGTGGAAAGTCACACAGCCTTCAAACTGCCGCGCGAAGCGGGATAGACCACCGTTTCGAAGGTTTGGATAAACGAGAACCTTCGGGACAGTGAGCCATTAAATGGAAGGACGCCTCATTAGGAGCGATTGTAAGGAAGAATGTCTTTTGGGGTGGTGATGAATATAACATCGTCAGGGGGGAACCTTGTGGTACAAAATAACGGACTTCACGAGAAACCCATGACCCCAAAAAACAACCCATCCCTCTGGCGCATATTCACCTCAGCCGCGGACGGACTCCCGCCCGCTTATTTTGCCCTCGTCATGGCGACGGGCATCGTCTCCATTGCGGCGAAATTGGAAGGCATGCCAGCAATCGCATGGGCGCTGTTCGGCGCCAACATCGTCTTTTATATCATCCTCTGGGCGCTGACAATCGCGCGTCTTATCCGCAATGTTTCGGGCGTTGTCGCCGACCTGACCAGTCACGAACGCGGGCATGGATTTTTCACAATCGTCGCTGGCACCTGCGTGCTTGGCAGGCAGTTTCACATCATCGGCGATAACTCCTTCATCGCCGCCCTGCTCTGGTGGCTTGGGCTGTTGCTTTACTTTGTATTGATGTACACCTTCATCGCCGCTGTAACCGTGCGGGAGGTAAAGCCCGCGTTCGAAAACGGTTTGAGCGGCGGATGGCTGCTGCTCGTCGTTTCCACCCAATCCCTCTCGGTGACGGGTGCCAGCCTGACCGAATATTTTGGACCCCTGGCAGAGGCGACCCTCTTCTTTACGCTGACCATGTTCCTGCTTGGCTTTATGCTTTACATCCTTGTGATTTCGATGATTTTTTATCGCTTCACGTTCTTTCGATTACGACCGGAAGAACTGGCGCCGCCTTACTGGATCAATATGGGCGCGATGGCAATCACCACGCTGGCTGGCTCGGTCCTCATCCTCGAGGCGAATCACTGGAAATTGATTCAGGACATCATGCCCTTCCTGAAAGGGCTCACACTTCTCTTCTGGGCGACCGCCACCTGGTGGATTCCGCTTCTCTTGATTCTCAGCGTCTGGCGGCATGGCACCAAGCGCGTCGCCATCGCGTACGAGCCTTCGTATTGGGGACTGGTCTTCCCGCTCGGCATGTACACCGTCTGCACATTTCAACTCGCCAGGGCGCTGGGGTTAGATTTTCTCTACGCCGTGCCGCAATACTTCGTGTATTTCGCCATCGCCGCGTGGACTGCCACATTCATCGGGCTTGTGATTCAACTGGCGCAAAAAATAAACGCTTCTGCCCGCTCCCAAGCCTGAAGTCGAATTTCAACAATCACGCTCCCCAACCCGCCAACTCCTCCGCCACCCTCGTATACTTCTCGCCCGTCCCGCGCTCGTCGTCGGCGCGGTGGAAGTCTTTGAGCAGTTTCGATTCCTCGTCCGCAAGAATGTTGTCTGCCATCGGGAAGAGGACGTTATCTTCTTTTTGGATATGCTCGCGCAACAAGGCGGCATAATCCTGCGCGTGTTGAACCAGCTGGGGTTTGGCGCGCGCGTCGCCCGCGTTGATTCGCTCCGCGCACTCGACCATGCCTCGTATGAATCGGCGTCCCTGCTCGTGTTCATCCATAAACACGGACACGGGGTCTTCGTTTTTTGGGAATCCATGTTCTGCGAGCGCGACGAAGAGAATGCCTTCCTCTTTTTGGTGATGCGTCCCATCGGCGAAGTTGCGGAGGAAATCAGCCGCTTTGATAAAGAACTCCATCGGCACATCATCTCCCGCAGAGAGATGGTCGGCGGCGGCTTCGAGCGCGGTCAACACTGTTTCGATGACGCGATGTTCGCTCATGAGGATGTCTGTGGTTTGCATGATGGCTCCTGATATTTTGAGGGTGTGAAACGAATTAGCCACAGAGACCACAGAGTTCGCAGAGATTTAAAAAGATTTTCTCTGTGGTCTCTGTGCGCTCTGTGGCAAAAAACTCTACGGTGCTTTCCGAACCTGCCCCACAACCATATCGCCGATCTGGCTTGTGCTCAGTCCGCTGGAGGCGTCGAGCGAGGGGATCTGCCCGCTGGCGAGCAAATGCTCCACGCTGGATTCGATGCGACCCGCAGAATCCGATTCGCCGAGGTAATCGAGCATCATGCCCGCCGCCATGATCGCCGCCAGCGGACAAGCGATGCCCTTCCCCGCAATATCGGGCGCGGAGCCGTGAATCGGCTCGAACATGGATGTCTTGCCTGGGTGCAAATTGGCGGAGGCGGCGATTCCGATTCCGCCTTGAAGCATCGAACCGAGGTCGGTGAGGATGTCGCCGTAGAGGTTGGTGGTCACGAGGGTGTCGTAATATTCGGGCTTTTGGATCATCAGCATCGCGAAGGCGTCCACATAGGCGTGATCCTGTTGGATGTCGGGATAGTCCTTCCCCACTTCGGCGAAGACGCGCGTCCAAATCTCCTGCGGGCGGATGGCGTTGGCTTTGTCCACGAGCGTGAGATGACCAGGCTTCTTGTTGCTGGAAGCGCGCGCGCGCGCGAGTTCAAACGCATAGCGCACGGCGCGTTCGATCCCGACCCGCGTATACAGGCTGGTGGATGTGGCGACTTCATCGGGCGAGCCTTTTTTGAGGATGCCGCCGATCTGGGTGTATTCGCCTTCGGTGTTTTCGCGCACCACGGCGAAGTCAATGTCTGCGGGGGTCTTGCCTTTGAGCGGGCACAAATTTTCAGCGTAGAGTTTGATCGGGCGGAGATTAATGTACAGGTCCAGACCGAAGCGCAGACCGAGGATGACCGAGCGCTCGACCAGCCCCACTTCCACTGCGGGGTGACCGATCGCGCCGAGAAAGACCGCGTCCAGCGTTTTCCATTCTTCGATCACTTTCTCTGGCACGAGTTCTTTGGTCTTGAGATAATGCGCGCCCGAATAAGGATACTCGACGAGGTTGCACTCGAAGCCCTCAGCGACGGCTCGCAAAACCTTCAACGCTTCGTTCGTGACCTCGGGACCGATCCCGTCTCCCGCGATGATGCCGATGTTGTATGTTTTCACTGATCCTCTCCACGATAAAAAGCAATTCACCACGAAGGTCACAAAGGGGCACAAAGGAAATGCCTTTAACCTTCGTGTACTTCGTGTCCTTTGTGTTTAAAGAGATCTCTCCGCCAGCCGCTCCTCCGCATAGGCGAGCAGACCGCCCACGTCAATGATGCGGCGCAGGAATTCGGGGAAGGGCGCGGCTTGATATTGTTTGCCCGTCGTCAGGTTGCGGATGACGCCCGCGGCAGGCTCGACCTCGATCTCATCGCCCTCTTTGATCCCATCCACCGCCTGCGGACATTCGAGAATGGGCAGACCGATGTTGATGGCGTTGCGGAAGAAGATGCGCGCAAACGACTTGGCGATGACCGCCGAAACGCCCGCGGCTTTGATGGTGAGCGGAGCCACCTCGCGCGACGAACCACAGCCGAAGTTTGAATCCGCCACGATCACATCTCCGCGCTTCATCTTTTTGACGAAGTCCGCGTCGGCGTCTTCCATGCAATGCAGGGCGAGCTCGCGCGGGTCGGCGGTGTTGCAGTGACGGGCGGGGATGATCGCGTCGGTATCCACGTTCTTGCCGAACTTCCAACTGTGACCGTGAATGCGCACGCGCTCGCGCAGGTATTCTTTTTGCGCCGCGCCGTCGGTCATGCGCGGGAGCGTCTCGAAGAAGAGAATGCGGTCGGGGCGGGCGTAATCGGGCAAACGCGACTCGGCGAATTCCAACACATTTCGCGCCGAAAGTTTCGCGTCGTCTTGAAGCACAATGCAGGCGCACGTCAACTCGCCATAGATGAGATCGGGCGCGCCGACCACCGCCGCATCCTTCACGCCTGGGCAGGAACGCAAAACCATTTCAACCGCGCCTGGGTAAATTTTGAACCCGCCGCGCATGATCACTTCGTCCTTGCGCCCGACGATCTTCACGGGCCCGTCCGCGTCCATCACGGCGAGGTCGCCCGTGTGAAGCCAGCCGTCCGCATCCAACACTTGCGCGGTGGCTGTCGCGTCGCCCCAATAGCCTGTCATCACGTTATAGCCGCGCGCGCACAACTCGCCCTCTTCGCCGTTTGCGAGAGTCTCGCCGTTTGCGCCGATCACTTTAATTTCCACGCCGTCCATCGCAACGCCGACCGTTTCCGTCGCGGTGATGGGACCGTCGTCGAGTTGGGTCATGGTGATGGCGGGCGAGGCTTCGGTCAACCCGTAGCCGATGAGCAATTTGAATCCCATCTCTTCGCGCGCGCGGCGGACGAGTTCGGGCGGGCAGGGCGCGCCAGCCATAATTCCCGCGCGAAGCGTG
This sequence comes from Candidatus Defluviilinea gracilis, assembly GCA_016716235.1. NCBI lineage: Bacteria > Bacillati > Chloroflexota > Anaerolineae > Anaerolineales > Candidatus Villigracilaceae > Candidatus Defluviilinea > Candidatus Defluviilinea gracilis. The sequence continues at coordinate 1,755,212 of JADJWS010000001.1, read as the reverse complement.
GCGCAGGCTGAAGGGTCGAAGTCTTTGTGATTCAATTCCAGCGCGAACATCGTCGGCACGCCCGAAAGAATCGTCACTCCCGTTTCCTTCACCAGCCTCAGCGCCTCACTCGGACGATAATGCGGCAGGCAGACCAACTGCGCTCCCGCCACCGCGCAGGCAAGCATGACCGCCGTGAAGCCGAACGTGTTCGAGAGCGGAACCGCGCCGAGGAACACATCCTGAGCCGAGCAATTCATCCGCTCTGCCATCTCTGCCGCGTTGCGGACCATGCCGCCGTGCGTCAACGTCGCGCCGCGCGGCTCGCCCGTGCTTCCCAGCGAGTGGATGATCGCCGCCGCGTCGCGCGGTTTGGCGGAGGCAGGCGGGAGCGCCGCCGTGTCTTTGAGCAAACTCTCCCACGCGATAACATCCTTCTTTTTATTTGATTTGGAACTGGAGACGGAGACGATAAACTCCAACTCTGGGATTTGACCCCGCATCTCCAGCGCGATTTCGAGATGGTCCACGCCGTCGAACTGTTTCGCCTCTGAAAACGCGACCAGCGCGCGCGGCTTCGTCTTTGCGAATCGCGCCAGCGCATCCGCCTTGTCGCGGCGGACGTTGATCGGCACAAGGACGAGTCCCGCTTTGGCGGCGGCAAAGACCGTGACGACGTACTCAGGCGTGTTGGGCAGGATCACAGCGAGGCGGTCGCCGGGTTGCAGACCCAGCCCGCGCAGTCCCGCCGCGAGCGAGGCGGCTTGCAGTTCCGTCTCCGCGTAAGACCAGCGTTCCTCGCCGAGGCGAAGGAAAGTCTGGTTGGGGAATCGCGCCGCCTGCACGCTGAGCAATTCGCCGATGGTTGTGTCGTGAAATGTTTCGTATGTCATAAGTTTATTTCCTGATTCTCAAAAAAGAATTAGCCACGAAGGGCACAAAGATCACGAAGGTTTAAAGCTCGCTCAACGAGATGCCTTCTTTTAGACCACCGCGCGTGATGATCTAAAACAAAAAACCGAAACCGTCACTCAAACCAATTTTGTGTACTTCGTGTCCTTCGTGTTTATAAATCTTTCGGAGAGATGATCCTCCCCGCAATGGCGGAGGCGGCGGCGACGTAGGGGTTGGCGAGATACAGCTCGCTGGAGGTGTGACCCATGCGCCCGCGGAAGTTGCGGTTGCTGGTGGAGATGCACTTCTCGCCCGCCGCCAGCACGCCCATGTGACCGCCGAGGCACGGTCCGCACGTGGGCGTGCTGACCGAGCAATTGGCGGAGATGAAGATTTCGATCAACCCTTCGCGCAGGGCGTCGAGATAGACCTTCTGCGAGCCAGGGATGATGACCGCCCGCACGCGCGGATGGATCTGATGCCCCTTGAGGATCTCCGCCGCGGCGCGCAAGTCTTCGAGGTTGCCGTTGGTGCACATGCCGATCACCGCCTGGTCGATCTCCACTTCGTTGAGTTGCGAAACAGGTTTGACGTTTTCAGGGATGAACGGCACAGCCACGAACGGCTCGAACTCCGACACGTCGAATTCATAGACCTGCGCGTATTGCGCGTCGGGGTCGCTTTGCAGGTACAAGCCGTCCTCGCGCCCGCGCGCGCGGATGAACGAACGGGTCATTTCATCCGCCGCGAACAAGCCCGCCTTCGCGCCCGCTTCGATCGCCATGTTCGCCATCGAGAAGCGGTCGCTCATATCGAGATGTTCCAGCGCCTCGCCCGCGAACTCCATCGCCTGATACCGCGCGCCTTCCACGCCGATGCGCGCGATGGTGTGCAGGATCAAGTCCTTGCCGCGCACCCACTTCTGCGGCTTGCCGTGATAGACGAACTTGAGGCTCTCTGGCACTTTCATCCACAACTCGCCCAGCGCCATCGCCACCGCCGCGTCGGTCGAGCCGATGCCCGTGCCGAACGCGCCAATGAATCCGTGCGTGCAGGTATGTGAGTCGGCGCCCGCGATCAGGTCGCCAGGGACGATCATGCCCTGCTCGGGCAAAAGGATGTGCTGGATGCCCGCCCGCCCCACATCGTAAAAGCGGATGCCGTGCGCGTTCGCAAACTCGCGGCATTGCTTGACGATCTCCGCCGATTTGATGTCTTTGGCGGGCGTGAAGTGATCCATGATGAAGACCACCTTCTGCGGGTCCCAGACGCGCGCGCCTTTGATCTTCTCGAACTCTTCAATGGCAAGCACGCCCGAAAGTTCGGACGCCATCACCAGATCCACGCGGGCGTTGATGAACTGCCCAGGGTAGAGTTCCTTCTGGTCGCATTTTTCAGCCAGGATTTTTTCCGCAAGAGTATGTGCCATACTTATCTACCTCGTTTCTACCTCGTATAAGATTCTCTTTCCGTGAAAAGAATAAAATCGGATTTTCTATCGTACAGGAAAGATTTTTTACCGCAAAGCACGCTAAGGTCGCCAAGTTAAAAAGGTTTTCTTTGCGTTCTTAGCGGTGCAAATGTACGGTAGAGAGAAATCGGAAGGATGAAAGAAAACGCAAAACGCCTGGACTCTTCATCATTCATAATTCATCCTTCATAATTTATCTTTCATCCTTCCAAAAATCAGACCGTCTATTTCCTCGATCCTCTCGGCAGAGACTCGCCCATCCGCGTCCCAGCCGCGTTCGGAATAATAATCATCGAGCATCTTTTGGAATTGCTCCCTGTCCACGTGGTGACCTTTCGTTTTGCGCGCGGGCATGGGGTCGTCGAAGTAGCGCTTGGGCAGGGTGTCGTCGGCGCGGGTCAAGCCGAAGCCCGCGTTGATGAGTCGCTCCGTGTCGAGCGTGCGCCGCCCCACGTCGCGGAGAGAGGCGGGAGTGTATTCCAGCCCTGTCGCGGCGGCGACCGAGTCGCAAAATTCCTGATAGCCCAGCAGATGCGGGCTGTTGAATCCGCGCGTGACGAAGCGGCACACGCCGAGGCAATCCGCGATGGCGTAGATGTCGTCGCCGTACGCCACGATGAGTCCCTTGTCTTTGTAGCCCGTCGGGTCGGGGTCGTTGACGCGCCCATAGACGTTCGCGCGCGCTTCGTCGGGAAGTTTGAAAACCTCCAGCGTGGGACGGTTGCGGAGGTGGTCGGCGCCGCGGCTGGCGACGGCGATGCCGAGCGCGAAGCCTTTGAAATACCTCACGTCGTGCGGGTCAGACTGCGGCAGGTTTTTGACGGCGATCAAATAATCGAGCGCCTCTTGCGGGAAGTAACGCGCCGCCTGCGTGCTTTCAGCGAGAATATCGCCGAACCCGCGCCGATGCGCGATATCTTCGATCAACGCATAGACGGTTTCGTAATCGCCCCAGACCAACGGCTTGCCTGTCAGCGAGTCGTCGATCAGCCCGCGCTGGTACAGTTCCATCGCCCAGCCGATGATCGTGCCAGTCGAAGAAGCGTCCAAGCCGAGGTCGTTGACCAGGTTGTTCAACTGGATGACCTGATCGGTGGGCGCAATGCCGATGTTCGCGCCGAGCAGGACGAGCGTCGAGTATTCGGGTCCTTCGCCGCCGAGCGTGTTGCGGTGACGGCAATGCACCACGCACGACGTGCACGCCAGCATCTTGTCGGAAAATTTTTCGACCTCTTCGCCGTTGAGCGTTTCCTCGAAAAAATTCTCCTGCGAGTTACGCGTGCGGATCGCGCCGAGTCGGTTGCTCACTTCGTACAACAGCGGCGTGCCGACCTTGCCCAACACCTGCACCACCTTCGAGTTTTTCAACTCTTCCTGTTGTTTGAGTCGCAACGCGCGTAACGTCTCCTTTTGCGCCACCTCGATCGCCGTCCCGCCGCGCGCCACGATGGCTTTGAGATTCTTGCTTCCCATCACCGCGCCCATGCCGCCGCGTCCCGCCGCGTTTTTTTGACCCGTCATGATCGCCGCCATGCGGACTTGATTCTCGCCCGAGGGTCCGATCACCGCCGAGACGGTCCCGCTTCCATGCCGCGCTTTGAGTTGGTCCTGCGTCTCGATGGCGTTCAACCCCCACAGCCCATCCGCCGCATGGAGGCTGATCTGCCCGTCTTCGATCAACAGGTAGGACGGTTTCTCGGCGCGCCCCAAAATGATGAGGCGGTCGAAGCCCGCCTTGCGCATCGCCGCCGCGAAGAATCCGCCGCAGTTGGCATCGCCGAGAATGCCGCTTTCGGGCGAACGCGCCGAGACGTTGAATCGCGCCGCGTTGGGAGCGATGGTCCCCGTCATCAGCCCCGCGCCGATGATGAGCGGATTCTCCGGACTGAGCGCATCCACACTGCGCGGGTCGCCGTGCTGGCGCAGATACTGGCGCAGGTATGCCATGTTCAGTCCGCGCCCGCCGAGATAGGCGCGCAGAAGTTCATCGGGCGTGGTCGTGATCTCGGTCTCGCCCGTCGAGAGGTTGATGATGGCAATTGGAGATGTGTAATTCAAAATTTACCTCATATTCGTACCGTACCGCAATCTTCAGATTGCGATTGCCACATGGGGCAAAGTAAACTTTGCCGTACAGCAATCTTTAGATTGCGCCTGCCAAATGGGCAAAGTGAACTTTGCCGTACCGCAATCTTCAGATTACGCTTGCCGCATGGGCAAAGTAAACTTTGCCGTACAGCAATCTTTAGATTGCGCTTGTCAAATGGGCAAAGTGAACTTTGCCGTACTGGGTCTTACCCTCCCGCCACAGGGTAGACGAAATGGGCGCGCGCGCCGTCTTGCAGGGGCGTATGCGCGTCGGCTTCCTCTTCGTCAATGAAGATGTTCGGCGGGCATTGATCGAAGTCCAGGCTCAGGCGTGGATAACGCTCGCGCAGGAGAATCAGCAGGGCGTCCACGTTGGAAGCGGGTGGGAGAGTCAGGTCAAGCTCGCGCTGTCCGACCGATCTCCAGAACGGTTCCGCGAGCCGCACATGAATGTTCATCGCAGGATCCTTTCGCGGCGGCGCGTCAACTCGTGATCGAGTTCCTCGTCGGTCACTTCCTGATGCGCGCGCTGGCGTCGGCTCATCACCGTGACGATGCGGCGCACGTCGTCTTCACCGAGCAGGTGGTTGGAGCGTTTCGCCACTTCGAGAATTTTCGTGACGTAGGCGGGGTTCTCTTCCATTTTATGTTTGCGTAAGAAGAAGCGCACGTTATGCTCGCCAGACATCGGACCGATTTCGATCTCGTGCGCGCGCCCGACCATGCTCGAAGGCACGCCGCAATAGACATGCTCCGCCAGCCACTCGTCGTTTTTGGTGAGAGCCTTGGCGATTGCCGCGGCATGAACGCCCGTGGTCGTGCGGAAGGCGTCGGCGCCGACGATGGGATAATTGAACGGGATGACCGCGCCGCATTTGTCGGCGATGACCTCGCAATATTCGGGCAGTTTCGTCAGGTCGCGGTTTCCCCAGCCGAGCAGGTTGAAGTTGACCAGCAGGAGTTCCATGGGCGTGTTGCCGCTTCGTTCGCCGATGCCCAAGCCGCAGGCGTGGACTCGATCCGCGCCCGCTTCGACGGCGGCGAGGGAGTTGGCGATCTCCAGCCCGCGATCTTTATGCCCGTGCCAGTCGATGCCCACCGTCGGGTCCACTTCATCCACCACCTTGCGGAGGAATGAGATCAACGCATGGACTCCATGCGGGGCAATGTGACCGACCGTGTCGGCGGCGCAAATGCGCTTCGCTCCCGACCTGATGGCTGTTTCGTACACCCGACGCAGAGTCTCAGGGTCGGCTCGCACCGTGTCTTCGGTGACGAACATGACGGGGATGCCGTGCTTGGTGGCAAAGGTGACGGCTTCTTCGGTTTGGCGCAACAGGAAGTCCACATCCCAGCTTTCGGCAAATCGGCGAATGGGACTCGTGCCGAGGAAGACCGCCGCTTCGAGCGGTATGCCGACCTCTTCGGAGACATCCACGATGGGGATGATATCGGCGACGACGGAACGCGCCGCGCTCTGCGGCTGGATGTCCATCTTCTGTTTGACGATTTCCTTCGCCAGCACGCTGACGTGATATTTGAACTTCTCGCCCGCGCCGCACAAACCTAAATCTGCCGCGTCCACGCCGAGGTCAGACATGAGGTATAGCAAATACACTTTGTCTTGAATCTCAGGCTGGATGACGGACGGCGATTGCAATCCGTCGCGCAGGGTTTCGTCGGTGACCATCACGCGCTTCTTCGGCGCCTCGGGCGCTTCGACGAGATTCCAATCGTAGATCAGTTCGTGCGTGTCGTTTGGATTCGCGGACATGGCTGACTCCTTTCTTCGACGCTAGAGAGCGTCTCCTACGCGCTTTCTTTTTTAACCACGAAGGCTTGCACTGAGCCTGTCGAAGTGACACAAAGATCACGAAGGTTTAAGAAATGTCTCTTTTTCCTTTGTGTACTTCGTGTCCTTCGTGTTTAAGGATTGCATCGCAACATAACCACATTCAAACGCCTGCAAATTACCGTTCAAATATTTGGCGGGGATGCGGAGCTTGAGCGTCTTATCCCACACATCCCGTTCGATGGGCAGCAGCGTGGATAACGCGCCGAGCATGACGACGTTTGCCATGCGGGCGTCGCCGAGGTCGCGCGCGGTTTGCGAGGCGGGCAGGGCGACGACTTTCATGCCCTTCGATCTGAGGAAATCAATCGTTTCGCGCGGGTAGATGCTTTCGGCGTTTGGCACCGAGCCTGGCACCAGTTCATGGTCGTTGACGAGGACCGTTCCGTGTTCAACGTTCAAGTAATGCGCGAAACGCAGGGCTTCCAATTTTTCGAGTCCGACCACCGCGTCGGCTTCACCTGGGGTGACGATGGGCGAGTGAACTTTTTCGCCGAAGCGGACGTGCGTTTCCACGCTCCCGCCTCTTTGCGAAACGCCGTGCACTTCGGTCTGCTTCGTGTCGTACCCCGCGTTGACGGCGGCGAGCGAAGTCAGTTCGGCGATGAGAAGCGATCCCTGCCCACCGACGCCCGCAAACATCAGGTTGTAGGTCTTCATGCGGTTTCCTCCGCGAGTTTGATGGCGTCCGTCGGGCAGACCTGGGCGCAGACGGTGCAGGAGGTGCATTCGTTGGCGGCGATGACGGGGAAATTTTGCGGCGTGCGCGTGATGGCGGGACACCACACTTTAAAGCAGGCGTCGCATTGCGTGCAGAGGTCTTCATGGATGAAGAAGGGAATGCGATGCGCGTGTTTGATTTCGGGGATCTGCTGGCACGGTCCACGCGCGATGACGACGGAAGGTCCCTTGAATGAAACGGCGCGGCGGATGACGTTGACGACTTCCTTGCGGTCCCACGTATCCACAACGGCGACGTTGGCAACGCCCGAGGCGCGGCACAACGCTTCGAGGTCAATTTGAGGCGCGGTCTGCCCCATCACATCCTTGCCCGAAACGGGATTGGGTTGGCTGCCCGTCATGCCTGTCGTCGAGTTGTCGAGGATGATGAGCGTGAGGCGGCTTCGATTGTAGACCGCGTCGATCAGCGGCGGGATGCCCGCGTGGATGAAGGTCGAGTCGCCGATGATGGCGACGGTGTTCTCGTGTCCCGCCTGCTCCAAGCCGACGGCGACGCCGATGCTCGCGCCCATGCAGAAGGTGGTGTGTTCCGCTTCGTAGGGATGCAACGCGCCCATGGTGTAACAGCCGATGTCCCCCGACACGGTGACGCGCAACTGCCTCAACGCGGCGAAGACGGTGCGATGTCCGCAACCGACGCAGAACATGGGCGGACGCATGATGAGGTTGACGCCGTCGTTGGTGAACGGCGCGGGCGGGTCGCCCAGCCCAAGCGTTTTCTGCAACCTGCCTGGCGAGTATTCGCCGATGACGCCGAAGAGTTCCTTGCCTGTGAGGTTTGCGATGCCCGCCCCGCGCATGAATTCTTCGATGAACGGTTCGCCTTCTTCGACGACGTACACGGTTTCGTATTGGGCGCAGAAATCGCGCAGAAGATTTGCGGGCAGGGGGTAGGTCATGCCGAGGCGCAGGACGCCCGCGTTCGGCAAAACTTCCTTCACGTATTGATACGAAATCCCCGAAGTGACCACGCCGATTTTTTTGTCCGCGCCTTCTTCGATTCGGTTGAAGGGACAGGTCTCGGCGTATTCGGCGAGAGCCGTCAGCGTTTTCTCAACTTCGGGACGGCGGATCAGGCGATAAATCGGGACAGAGAAGCGGTGGGGGTCGCGGTTAAATTCGCGGGTCTCCACTTCCTTCCGCTCGCCGACTTCCACCAATCCTTTGTGGTGCGCGAGCCTGGTCGTGGTGCGGAGCATGACGGGCGAGCGGAACTGCTCCGAGAGTTCGAGTCCTGCGATCATGAAGTCGTGACATTCCTGCGCGTCGCTCGGCTCGAGCACGGGCACTTTGGCGACGCGCGCGAGATAGCGGTTGTCCTGCTCGTTTTGCGAGGAGTGCATCCCAGGGTCGTCGGCTGAGATGACGACGAAGCCGCCGTTTGTGCCTGAGTAGGGGAAGACCATGAAGGCATCTGCCGCGACGTTGAGACCGACGTGCTTCATGGTGACCAGCGTGCGCAAGCCGCCGATTGCCGCGCCCATGCCTTCTTCAAACGCGACCTTCTCGTTGGTGGACCAGCGCGGGTTGGTTTCGGGGAAGCGCATCGCCAGCGTCTCGATGATCTCGGTGCTGGGCGTGCCTGGGTAGCCCGATACGAATTTGACTCCCGCTTCCCACGCTCCGCGGGCGATGGCTTCATTACCTAACAGGAATTCTCGCATAGTGTCTCCAGTATAGACTTTAGACCTGACAGGTTTTTAAAACCTGTCAGGTCTTTTTACAACTTCAAGATCCTTGCCGCGTTGTCGTGAAGGATTTTTTGTTTCGCTTCATCCGAAATATTCAAAGCGCGGATCGCTTCGACATTACGCCTCAGGTCGGGGTTGCCAGGCCAGTCTGAGCCGTAGATGACTTTGTCCGCGAGCATTTCGAGGCGCGGAAAATAATCCAGCAAATGTTTGGCGGGCAGACCCGAAATTTCCATGAACATGTTCGGGTGCCGCCGCGCCAGCCAGAACGCCTGGTCGTACCAGAACGGACGCCCCGAATGCGCCATCAGAATGTTCAGCTCGGGGAAGTCAATCGCCACGTCGTCGAGCAAAAGCGGATCGGCGTATTTGATGCGCGCGCCTTTGAAGACCGACGAACCCGTATGCACCATCATCGTCAGACCGAGTTCCTGCGCTTTGGCGTACAGCGGATACATGCGCGGGTCGTTGACGTAATGATGCTGGTAGGGCGGATAAACCTTGATGCCTCTGAAGTCGTATTCGTTTACAAGCCTTTCGAGTTCCGCGGCAAGATCGTTGACGAGGAATGGGTTGAGGCTGGCAAAGGGTAGCAACCGTCCGCGCGGACCTGAGGCGGGGTCGGCGATTGCGTTGGCTGACGCGCAGAGTTTGCCGACGTAGTCGTTATCCGCGACGCCTGTGGTGAGCGGCGAGACTTCCGCCAGACCGACCGCCAGGTCAATATCATGCGCTTGAAGATACTGGCGGATTCCCTGCGGGGTGAGAATGTCTCGGATGTAGGCATCGAGGTCTCCTTGATAATTCGAACGCATCCATTCCAGCACGGACGGCAGTTCGTGTTCGGGAAGCGAGAGGTGGATGTGGAAGTCTATGATCATGTGTGAGAGAGTAGTGAGCAGTGAATAGTGAGTAGTGAGCAGTGAACAGTTGTCAGTCACTGATGACTGATAACTGATCTACGGAGTAACCACCGACCGAATCCCTTCGCCTTTGCGAAGCGTATCGAACGCGACGTTGATCTGATCCAGCGGGAACTGCGCGGTGACAAGTTCCTTCACTTTGATGCGACCCTGACGCGCCAGTTCCAACACACGCGGATAATCCACCGCGCGACAGCCGAGCGAGCCGATGATCTCCATTTCGCGGTACATCACGCGCCCCGAGTCGAGCGTCATCGGTTTTTCGCTGTAACCGACCATCACGAATCGTCCGCCCGCGCGGATGCAGGAAAACGCCTGCGCCTGCGTGACGGGATTGCCGATCGCTTCAAAGCCGATGTCCGCGCCGCCGCCGCCCGCCAGTTTGCGGACTTCCTTGTCCACGCGCTCGACGTTCTTCGCGTTGACCGTCGCCTGCGCGCCGAGTTTCTTCGCCCATTCCAGTTTGGAATCGATCACGTCCACGGCGATGACCTTCGCCCCGACCGCCGAAGCGACCTGCACCAGATTCAAGCCGATGCCGCCGCATCCCACCACCACGACTGAATCGCCAGGTTTGACCTGTCCGCGATTGACGACGGCGTGATACGGCGTGGTGACCGCGTCGGCAATGATGGAACTCTCCACAAGCGGAAGTTCATCGGGCAAAGGGATCACATCCTTGGCGGGCGCGAGCACGTATTCGGCGTAACCGCCGTCCACGTTGTTGCCGAACATCATCATCTTCTCGCAGATGTTCTCGCGTCCCGTGCGGCACATGGCGCATTGACCGCATCCATACACGGCGGGGAGCAGGACGCGCGCGCCCTCCTTCCATTGCGCGACGCCCGCGCCCAAGCCCGCGATCATGCCAGAGACTTCGTGTCCCAGCACGAGCGGCGGCTTCTTGAAGGTGGGAACATCGTGGTCAATGTAATGCAGGTCGGTGTGACAGACTCCGCATCCCGCCACCTTGACGAGAACTTCGCCCGCAGACGGGGTGGGCGTGGGAATTTCTTCCATTGCCAGCGGTTGACGCGCGGCGTGAAATACGGCGGCTTTCATGAATGGCTCTCCAATGCCTTGCGAAAATTTTCGGGGACGCGCATCTTCTTCAGCGTGTTGCGCTCCGCCGTTACGACGGTGATCTCGCCTTTGGCGGTCAGGCGGTTGTCTTTGCTTTCGTTGAAAATTTCAAAATCGAAGCGCGCGCTCGAAGCGCCGACCTTTCCCGCGCGGCAGTGAATCCGCAGGAGGTCGTCGAAATAGGCGGGGGCGTGATACGAAGCGTGAGCGTCCACATACAGCATGTCGAAATCCTCTTCCAGCATTCGTTTGTAACTGAACCCGATATAACTGAGATATTCAACCAGCGCGACATCGAAGAGATTGAGGTACTGCGCGAAGTTGACGTGTCCCTGCGCGTCGGTCTCGTGGAAGCGCACCTTGAGGGTGGTTGAGAATGGATAAAGATCAGTCATCGCATAAATCTGAAACACGGAGACACTGAGTCACGGAGATTTTTTTATTCTCTGTGTCTCCGTGTCTCAGTGGTTTTCTCTTGAGTTATCCAGCGCGGACCTCCAGCACAATCGCCGCGGCGGTGTCGCCTGCCGCACAGCCTGTGAACAACCCATACCCGCCGCCGAGCAGGACAAGCTCTTCGATCATCTCCATCACCAGCCTCATGCCCGTCGGTCCCTGCGGATGACCCCAGATGAGCGACGAGCCGTAGTTGTTCATCCGATCGAGCGGAATGCCCAACTCGCGGTTGAGGAATACATCGTTCACCGCAAAGGGATTGTGAGTCTTGATCGCCTTAATGTCTTTGATGTCCACGCCCGCTTTTTTCAACGCGCCTCGCGCGGCGGGAGCGTTGGCTTTGGGCATGTATCCTTTTTCGGCACGTCCTTCGCTGAACGAAAGCAGTTGAATCTCGATCTTTGAATCTCGGCTGAGTTCGCGCGCCTTGTCCTTCGTGGTGACGATCATGCCCGCGTTGCCGTCGGCGGGATAGGTCTGCCCGCCGTAGGTGACCGTGCCATCGGGCAGGATAGGTTTCAGTTTGGCGAGTCCCTCCGCGGTGGACGGGAACACGCCTTCATCGTCCGTCACCGTAGCAACGACCTTCTTCCCCGACGGGTTGACCTCCACAACCGACATATATTTCTTATGAAACGCCGCGTCGTGTTCGAGCGCCTTTTGATATTGAGCGTAACGCATCAACATCACCTCATGTTGTTCGGCGGTGGTGATGTTGCAATCCTTCGCGGTATTCTCCGCCGTCTGGATCATGGCGTTGCCCACGAACGGGTCGCGGTTGAAGTTGTCCCACACCCAGTCTTCCGAGTCGCCGCGCGCGCCAGGGTTGGCGGGATTCGGATACAGCAGGTGAGGTCCGTTCGAGGTGCGGTCCGCCGTCACACAGAGGATCGAAGCGTCGTCCTCCGTCTCCACCGCCCGCGCCGCGCTCCCGATCACCCGCGCCGAAGTGGCGCACGCCTGCGAGAAAACGGGACCCGTGATCCCCTCCGCGCCGATCATGCCCGCCAGCCAGGGCGCTCCATAAAATGAAGCGGGCGCGGGCACGGTCATGCCGAGATAGACGTTGCTGAACGACGACGGCGAAATCATGCGCGCTTCCAACGCCTTGCGCGTCACATCCGCCGCGAATTTGATCGTATGCAAATTGGCGAAACTCCCCTGCCAGCGCGCGAACGGCGAACACCAATACCCGCCGTAGGGAATGTATGATTTCGCAAACATCTCACGCTCCCACGGTCTGACCGCCGTCCACGAAAATACATTGCCCCGTGATGAACGACGCCTCGTCGCTCGCCAGAAAAGCGTGAACCGCCGCGATCTCGCGCGGGTCGGCGAAGCGCTTGAGCGGGATGCGCTCAATCAAATTCGCCATGATGTTTTCGGGGATCGCCGCCGTCATGCGTGTCTTCGTCCCGCCTGGCGCGATGCAGTTCACCGCGATGTTAAAGCGCGCCAGTTCGAGCGCCAGCGTTTGCGTCACCGCCACCACGCCCGCCTTCGACGCCGCGTAATTCGACTGCCCCATGTGCCCAATCGCCGCCACCGAAGCCGTGCTGACGATGCGCCCATATTTCTGCTTGATCATTTCCACCGCCGCGATCTGCGAACACAGCCACGTCCCCTTCAGGTTCACCTCCAGCACCGCGTCCCATTGCTCGTCGGTCATCAACTTGACTTCGCCGTCCTTCACCCGCGCCGTGAGCGCGTCGCGCGTGATGCCCGCGTTGTTGATCAGGATGTCGAGCCGACCGTGTTCTTTGACGATCGAATCGACGACGCGTTGAACGTCCTCGCGCTTCGTGATGTTCGCCATCTCGCCTCTTACCTGACCCTGAGCCTGCCCCGCCTCTTTGAGCGTTTCCTCCAACCCAGCCTGATCCAGGTCCACTGTGACGACTTTCGCGCCATCCTGAAGAAAGCGCAGGACAATCGCCCGCCCAATGCCGTTCCCCCCGCCCGTGATCAACGCAACTTTATCCTTGAGTAACATACTGCCCTCCGATTATTTGTGCCGCAAACTTAAGTTTGCGAAACAGCCTTCATCAACAACGTCCATTCTCCCTCAACCACATTTTCATCGCGCTGGTTCTTCACGCGGACGGCAAACTTCACCACGCCCTTCTCAGGCTTGGAGGTGGGCTTCTTCTCGATGACTTCCATCTCCAGCCGAATCGTGTCGCCGAATTTCACCGCGCCTTTGTAGCGCGTCACCTGTTCCATCAGCGCAAGCGTGGTGCCTTCAAAGATGCCCATCCAGTTCGCCATGCCCGTCGCCATCGCAAGGATGAGCACGCCGTGCGCGATGCGCTCGCCCATCGGCGTGGTCTTTGCAAACTCGGCGTCGGTGTGCAGGGGGTTGAAATCGCCGGAAAGCCCCGCAAAGTTCGCCACGTCCGCCTCGGTGACGGTCCGCGCCTGCGACGGGTAGACCGCGCCCATTTCAAATTGCTCGTATGTCAGTCCGCGTGATGCCATAATGTTTCCTTTTCGTCTTTGCGTAGATTGCTTGTGTAGATTGCTTGTGTAGATTGCGCTCTCTAGCGCAATGCTCTGCGCCATGCCATCGGCGTTAGAGAACGCCGATTACGCGAGCGTCACCGATTACACGTGCTTCCAAACCGCCGCGCGTTTTTCCATGAAGGCGCTCAAGCCCTCATGCGCGTCTTCGGTCTTCATCAATTCGTCCAGATACAAGCGTTCCAGTTCCATCGCGGAGGAGTCCCACGCGCCGAAGCCGAGATGCAGGGCGCGTTTGGTCATCGTCAACGCCACGCGGCTGAGGGAGGTAAGTTTTGTTACCTTCTCTTCGACCCAGGCTTCCAACCCGTCGGCGGCAACCACCGCGTTGACCAATCCCATCTTCAAGGCTTCGTCGGCTGTCAACGCGCGACCCGTGAAGAGAATATCCGCCGCGTTGCGATAGCCGACCAACTGCGGAAGTCTCATCGCGGCGATGGGGGCGATGGCGGCAAGTTGAACTTCGGGCTGTCCGATCTTTGCGTTGTCGGTCATCACGGCGAGGTCACAGCATAGAACCAGTTCGCATCCGCCGCCGAGGGCGTGCCCGTGAACGACGGCGATCGTCGGCGCGGGAAAGTTCGCCAACGCGCGGCAGACTCTGTCGAACAGCGGAATCATGCCGCCGACTTTGTCGGGCGTGTGGTCTGCCACGTCCACGCCTGCCGAGAACATCTTCCCTTCGGCGTTCAACACGAGCACGCGAAGCGACTCGTCGCGAGTCAACTCCGCCAGCGCAGACTCGAGTTGAGTCAGGGTGGCGATGTCAAGCACGTTAAGCGGAGCCCGCTTCAAGGTCAGGAAAGAGGCGCCGTTCTTCGTCTCAACGGAAATGAATGAGTCGGTCATCTGATCTCTTTTTCACTTCTGGCGGACGCGGACGAGCGCAGATGTACGCGGAAAAAGTTTTTGAAAATCCGCGTTTTCCGCGTCCAAAATAGAAAGAGCGGCGAACTGGATCATTTCAAATCCGCGCCGCAAACGCCGCAGTGGGTGAATTCTTCGGGCAAGGCTTTCGCGCCACAGGAGGGGCAAGTCTTTTCGTAGGCGCCCCAGATGAACTCGCTGCTTTTGCCTTGCGCGGCGCGTTCGCGCAACATGCGATACCGCGCGGGGCGTTTTTCGACGAACGCGCTCATGCCTTCGAGCGGCTCCCATGAGGTGTAGTGGATCGAGAGCCAGTCGCGGGCGGGACCGATGGTCTGATGCCAGCTGAAATTCTTCCAGAAGTTGATCTGTTCTTTGGTGAAGCGGATGCACTCGGCGAATTTGTCCACGAGTTCCTGCGCGAGCGTTTCGACGGCTTCGTCGAGTTTGGAGAGGTCAATACTGTAGCCGTCGGCGCCTTTTTGGGCTTGGGCAATTTGTTCGGGCGTGGCATGTTCGATGAACGCGCCGTCCTTTTTGACGGACGGCACGACCTGATTGACGAGTCCCCATTCGAGGGCTTGGTAGGCGGGGATGCGGCGGTTCGTCATCAACATGTAGCGGGCGCGGCGGTCGCCGACGGTGATGGGCAGCCATTGAGTCGCTCCGCCCGCCGCCACGCTTCCAACTCCCGCGCCGACCTGCCCCACCCAGGCATGTTCGGCGATGACGGCGAGATCGCAGGCGAGATTCGATTCGTTGCCGCCGCCGACCGCCATGCCGTTGATGCGCGCGATGACGGGCTTGCCCGTGTTGACGATGCTTTCGATGTAGGCGCCAAAGAGGCGCATGTATTTCCAATAGTCGTGCGGCGAGCGCGTGTAGCGTTCCTGATATTCTTTCACATCGCCGCCCGTGCAGAAGGCTTTGTCGCCCATGCCCGTGTACACGATGACCGCCACTTCATCGTCGAACGCGGCTTGGCGGAACGCCTGCGCCAGTTCTTCGAGCGCGTTGGTGCTGTATGAGTTGTACACATGCGGACGGTTGATGGTGATGCGCGCCACCCAGTTCGCTTTTTCGTAGATAATTTCTTTGAAGTCGGTCTTTTTGTCTTTCAATACATCCATGCTGGTCTCCGTTTTGAAAAAAGATTCGTTCAAACCATTACCACAAAGGACACAAAGGTCACGAAGGAAAAACGTTGAAGAATAATTTCCTTTCCTTTGCGCGCTTTGTGTCGTTGTCGTGAAGCGCAAGATGAATCTTGCGTTACTTGTTATCGCGCGGGTTCGGCGGCGACGATTTCGTCCACGAACTGGTTGGCGGGTTTTTCCAACAAGCCGCGATAGTCTTCGAAGAACTTCCGCGCTTTGAAGCCGATCCAATCGGGCGGGAGCAGGGCGGCGGGCAGGTTGGGGTCTATGAGCGGGAAGCCCTGAAAATGATGCAACAGCCAGAAGCGGCTGACGAAGCTCTCGTCCATTTTTGGCGGGGTATGTCCATTGTTTTTGCGGGCGAGATATTCTTTTTCAAATTTGGCGATGAACTTTTTGTATTGAGCGGCAAGATGAGACAAGTTCCAACAGCGGCGGACGAGTTCCTGGTCTTCGGACGGTCCCATGTGGATGCCTGAAAATATCTCGATGTAGTCCTGTATCCCCAGTTCATTGCACAGCGCGAGGATGTCCGTTTGGCGGTTACGAGGCGAGATCCACATGTTCGGCGCGAGTTGACCGAACCCATACCAAGGGAGGCGCGTGCGAAAGGCATGACGCAGACTGCGCTTCTTTTCTGGCAGGGAGAAGACAATGATTTGCCACATCCCATCCCATTCTTTGACGGGACCTTCGTAGATGCGCTGTCCGCCCTGGACGAGGAGCGACCAGCCGCGCGGGGTCAGCGAGTATTGACTGCGCCGCCCGTCTTTGCGCGCCGAGAGCCAGCCTTTGCTCGTCATGCGCGAAAGCGTGAGACGCGCGGCTCGCTCTCCGACGCCGAGTTGGTCGAGCAGGCGAAGCAGGCTCGAGGTCCAGATGGAACCGCCGCGCGGGAGGATGAATTCGCCGAAGAGGGTGAATATCAAAAATTGAGTGCGGACAGATGGCGTTATCGGCGACATGACGGCGCGTCTCCTGAACTGAAAAATCGCAGGCTAAGCGCCTGCGATTGCGGGTTGTCCTTCGCTTTGAAGTTTTCCGAAGCGACGATAGCCGAGGATCGCCGCGCCGAGGGCGGAGACGTATTGCACGAGGTCGCCCTCCGCCACGTTGACTTCGGTCTTGATCTGTTCGCGCACGACATGGCTCATGGATTCGAAGCGCAGGATGCCGCCGATGAGCGTGAATTCGGGATTCATGCCGACGCGCTTGAGCAGTTGCACCGAACGCGCCACGAGCGAGACGATGGAGCCGTACATGATGTCGGACGGGGACATGCCCTGCGAGAGATGGTTGATGACTTCGGATTCGGCGAAGACCGCGCACACGCCCGAAATGGGAACCACCGTTTTGGAGACCGCCGCGAGCGTGCCGATCTCTTCGGTTTTGTAGCCCATGTAGCGGGCGGTCTTTTCGAGGAACGCGCCTGTGCCTGCCGCGCATTTGTCGTTAAGGCGGAAGGATTTGACCTTGCCGTCTTCGGTCAGTTGGATGGCTTTCATCGTCTGCCCGCCGACGTCGAGGATGGTGCGCGTTTTGGGGAAGAGGAATGCCGCTCCGCGCGCGCTGGCGTTGATGTCGGTCACGTTCACGTCGCGGAAGCCGACGAGATGGCGCCCGAAACCAGTAGTGACGAGATAGGACGAATCGGATTCGGTCAGTCCCGCCTGTTCGAGCGCGGCGTCGTAGGCTTTGCGCGCGGCTTCTTCAAGGCGGAAGCCCGTGTTGAGCATGGCGCGCGAAACGATCTCGTTGCCGTCTTTCACAATGACGGCTTTGGTGTAGGTGGAGCCAACGTCAATGCCAGTGGTGTAGGTGGTCATGCCGCCTCCTTCTCTTCGGTGGGGACGCGCCCCGCAAGGATGTGGTCGAGCGCGAAGAGCGCCGCGCCCAACGCGCCCATGTAATGCGAATCATCGCTGACGTTGAGTTTGGTCTTCAACGCCTGTTCGAGCGATTTGATCATGCCCGCGTTTTTCGTGACGCCGCCTGTGAAGGTGATCTCGTGTTCGATGCCGACGCGGCGCAGTAACGCGGTCGAGCGCGAGGCGATGGAGAGATGCACGCCCCATAAAATATCTTCGATCTTTTTGCCTTTGCCCAGCCACGAAAGGACTTCAGACTCGGCGAAGACGGTGCAGGTGGTGCTGATCTTGACGGGTCGTTCCGCTTTCATTGCCACGTTGCCCAGTTCGCCGAGCGGAATATCCAACGCCGCCGCCGCCGCGCCGAGGAAGCGCCCCGTGCCAGCCGCGCATTTGTCGTTCATGCAGAAGTCGAGCACTTCGCCCTTGGGGCTGACGCGGATGGCTTTGGTATCCTGCCCGCCCATGTCCAGCACGGTCTTTGTGCCAGGGAACATCTGCGCCGCGCCGCGCGCGTGACAGGAGATCTCCGTCACCTGCGTGTTGCCGAACGTGACGCGGTAACGCCCGTAGCCTGTGCCGATCACATATTCGACTTCCTCTTCGCGGATGCCGCTGGTCTTGAGCGCCTCGGCAAAGGCGTTCTCCGCCGCGATGACCACGTTCGCTCCTGTATCCGTCAGGCAACGACCGACGATCTCTCGGTCTTCGTTGATGATGATTGCTTTTGTTTGCGTCGAGCCTACGTCAACGCCTGCCGCGTATGCCATGAGACAGTACCTCCTAAAATCTTGAAATCGGGACGCAGATGAACGCTGAATACGCTGATTCTTTTCTTCCTTCAGAATCTACAAAAAATCTGCGTTCATCCGCGTTTATCTGCGTCCAAAAATAAGGCGTAAAGTAATCAAGACTGCGCCACTTTTGCCATCTCGCGCCGCGAGGCGAGACCTTCAAAGAAGGCGTCGGCGCGGTTCTTCATCTGCGCTTCAGAGACAACGCGCTTGTCCATCATGTCCGATTCGATGAACAGGCTGGGAACGTCCGTCGCCGCCATCATCGCCCGCCGCCCGTCGGCGAGGCCCGTCGAGACCGTGCGGCAGGATTTGATCGGGTGATAGACCACGCCGTCCAGGTCGTAATTTTTCACCCAGTCGATCACCACGCGATCTTGATGGAACATGTTATCCATCGCTTCGCGCACGCTGATCAAGAATCCCTCCGCGAGGCTTTCGATGGGACGGTTCACGTCGTATTGATAGCCGAGATTGCCGCCGCCCGAAGCAAAGTTCAAATAGGTGGAGTGGACGAAGTTGCCGCCCCATTCGGTGAACATTTCGCTGAAACGTCGGAAGATGGGATAACACGGCACGCCGACGAATCCGAGCCTGTATTTTTCGACGATCTGCGTGCCGATGCCGTGCGCGGCTTTGTATTCCATTTCTTCCACAAGGTTCTTGAAGAACTGACTGCCCTTCTTTGTTCCGCGCAGGTTATTTGAAACGCCCAGATAAACCGTGCCATCCGTCACCGCGTTGAAGAGCGACGGCTTGCTCTTGTTGAGTTCCAGCACGCGCCGCCAGCCTTCATTCATATCGTTGGCGTAACCGAGCGATTCGCGCAGGCGGTCAATGTCGAACTTTTTGCCTGAGACCTGCTCGCAGAGCGTGATCAACTCCCGAATCTGCGCTTCGACATATTTGCGGTCGCGCTCGAAATCGGAACTGCCAGGCTGGAACTGTCCGCCCGCCGCGCGCGTGGCTGGCACGTCAATGACGACGATCGGAATCTTGTAGATCCGCTCCCAGATCTCCGCCCACTTGATGTAGGTATTGCAGGCATTCGTCATCACGGCAATGGAGGGTTTGGGAATCTGCCCCATGGGATGTTGTCCACCGCGCAGTTGAACCGCAATGTCCGCTTTGACGTAGCCGCAGATATCGGGCGAGTAGCCGTAATCCTCCGCCTCCGCGAGATACGTATCCGCCACGCGCCGCACAGCGGTTTGAAGCGAAGTGATCTCAGGCAGCACCAGCGGAAAGTCGAACACGTGCAGTAATTCCGCCATACTGCCCATCACGAAGACATACGCCGCGCCCTCGCCTCGCTTTGCGTGGTCCGCCAGATCGTCAAACCACTCGCGGAACAGGTCTGCCCCTTCTTTGTTACCGCGTCCTACAAGTTCGTCTGTTTGTGTTTCGGTCATGGTTCACCTATCCTAAGACCTGACAGGTTTTAAAAACCTGTCAGGTCTCGGCTAACTAAATATCAAGTTCTCGGTAAACGTCTCCAGCTGGATTTCCATGCTGTCGAAGCTGGTCATGTTCTCTTCAAACTCGCCCACGAAATATGGGATGCCCTTTTCGTCGAGCGCCTTCGTGTACGTCACCTGATCTTCAAGCCCAGGCTCGCACATCTTCGCGGCGGTGATGATCGCCGCCTCCGCGCCCGAGTCCGCGATGCGTTGTAACAACATTTTTTCCTTCGGTTTGCGCGCGTCGTGTTGCACGGGGCTGTAACTGGATTTTTCAAGGTACGCGTCCGCCATGTTCATCAGCAGGTCGCCTTCGAGCGGAACGTCTTCGACAATCCATCTCAAGCCGATCATGAGATCGTCGTCCACGATGTAACAGGATTGCGAGATGGCGCGAATCAAATCGAGCGGAGGCTGTTCGCAGAAGCCGCCCTCGAAGACCACGCGAATCTTATCCTGACGTTTGGCGGGTCGCGCTTCGATCAACGGGATCGCCGCTTTGAGCATTTCGTTGTGTTCCTCGCGCAAAATCATCCCGCCGACGTTCATCAGCAGATACGCTTCAAACCCTGAAAGAAGCCAGGGTTGTTTACGTTTGATCTCGTAAATCTTTCGCAGGAGACTGCGATTCTCGTTATAGACCGCGATGGAATTTCTCAACGCTTCATCCGTAACCTTCGTCCCCGACAACGCTTCGATGTCGCTCTTCACCCGATCATATTCCCCCCGTAAATACTCCGCCGACGCTTTCGAGTTGGCATTCTGCGGCAGGTACAAGATCTGGCACGGATATGAATAGTTCCGCCCCCAGACCGCCGCCAAATTCCGCGCCGCGTCGCAGATGGGATGGGTGACGAACATGTCCAGTTCGACGCGGTTACTCAGGACGAGTTCAAGGTTTGTTTTGAGGATCGAGCAAAGATAGGAGCCGAAGCGCGAGTCGGAGTGAGTCGGCTCAACGGGCGCGCCGCGCATTTTGAGGGGCAGCATCCCCGCCGCGTGGGCGATCTCTTCGGGGAAGTACACTTGAAAATGCCCCAGGACTTTTCCGCCCTGTTCGCGCCAGCGTTTCACTGTGGGGAAGTCGGCGTCCTCCGACAGTTCGCGGCACTCCGCGAAGATGCCCTCCAGGGATTGGTTCTGCCATGTTTCAAACAGCCGCAGGGTCATGCAAAACCTCCAGTCTGTAAATATATCTCACTATTTTTACACATCGTAATTGAAGTGAGATATGTTTAGTATACCCCTCTTTTTGGAATTGTCAACACAACTGCCGAAATTTTAAGGAGCCAGGACGCAGGCTGTTGGTTCATTAACTGGCTCGGAGCGGCTCTCATTCAACGATTAGGCGGTTGACATTTAGCGCGTCGCGCTATAAAATGAAGACCATGATAAAAACCTTCAAGAGCGATGAAACACAGAATATCTATCAGCGTCAACGCTCCCGAAGGCTGCCCGCCGATATTCAACAAGTCGCTTTGCGTAAACTCCGCATGATAAACAACGCCGTTTCTATCAACGATTTGCGAGTTCCTCCAGCCAACCATCTCGAAAAACTGAGCGGAGATCGCGCGGGTCAGTGGAGCGTTCGGATCAACGACCAATGGCGTATCTGTTTTCGATGGGAAGACAACGATGCCTACGATGTTGAAATCGCGGATTATCACTAGATTGGCAGGTAGAAATGACCGATAAATTACATCCCGTTCACCCTGGCGAAGTTTTGCAGGACGAATTCTTGAAGCCGATGAATCTGAGCCAGAATCGCCTAGCGATTGAGATCGGCGTTGACGCGCGGCGCATCAATGAGATTGTATTGAGAACGCGCGGCGTCACGGCGGATACCGCATTGCGTTTGTCGCGCTACTTTGGCACGTCTCCGCAGTTCTGGCTTGGACTGCAGGCGGAATACGATTTAGATATCACCCTCGACGCTTTGGGCAATCGCTTGGAGCGGGAAGTGCGTCCGAGAGTTCCAGCGTAGTACTCTTGCAAACGCCGCCGAAGACGGCGGCTTGAGCGTTCGTTGGGGCTACTCAAACCCATACTCCGATTTCGCCTTTTCCTCAGACACCCGCCCTGCGCGGAGGTCTTCGGCAAGCGCGTCGCGGTCGCGTTCGGCGGGAGAGCCGTAGCCGCCACCGCCAGACGATTCCATGACGACCACATCGCCAGGGTTAAGTTTGGTCAGCCCGTAGGGATTCCCCTGCTCCCCGTTGACGAGAAATTTTGCGCGCGAGCCAGCCTGCCCGCCAGCCAATCCCTCTGGGGGTAGGCGAAAACGTCCAGATTGGATGCCCAGGCTGACGGGAGTCGGAGGCGCGTGTTCGTCGTCTGGGATGCGGAAGACGGTGCGCGTCCCCAGCCCGCCACGGAATCTTCCCGCCCCGCCCGAATCCATCAACAGTTCGCGGCGTTCGACGAGGAGGGGCGTGTCGCTTTCGAGGATTTCGATGGGCGTGTTCGCGCCGTTGGCTGGGAAGATGTAACTGTTCTCGCCGTCGCGGGCGCTGCTTGCGCCCATGCCCCCACCGCGGATGATGACCGAGTGCCAGGGTTTGCCGTTGTTGAACGTTCCGTAAAAGACGTTCATGGTGGCGGGCGTGCCGCCGCTGGAGGCGATGACGCGCTGTGGAAGCGCCTGCGCCAATGCGCGATAGATGATCTCCGCCATGAAGTGACCGATCTGCATCCGCGCGGCGACGGCGGCTGGGAAGCGGCAGTTGACCACACTGCCTTCGGGCGCGTCGAGTTTGATGACCGCGACACTGCCGTGATTGTTCGGAATGTCGGGGTCGAAGATGCTTTTGATCGCCATGTGGACGTAGGCGAAGGTGAAGTTGTATACGACGTTGCCGCCCCAACTGACCTGCGGCGAGGAACCCGCGAGGTCAACGGTGATGTCGCTGTCTTTGATTTCGACGGCGGCTTTGATGACGATATCCTTCTGCCCCTCCATCTGTTCGATGACGCCCTCGGCGCGATAGATTCCATCGGGGACTTGTTCGATCGCCGAGCGGACGCTCTTTTCACTGCGGGCGATGATCTCATCCGCAAGGTCGTCCAGCGAGTCGAGTTGATATTCTTCGAGCATCCGCTGAACCTGCGCGGCGCAGACGTGATTCGCCGCCGTCTGCGAGCGGATGTCGCCGATGACGTTTTCGGGCGTGCGGACGTTCCAGCGGATCATATCCAGCACGGCTTGATTCAATTCGCCGCGTTCGTAGAGTTTTACCAGCGGGATGAACAAGCCTTCTTCAAAGACATCGTGATTGTCAGACGCGACCCGCCCGCCGATATCCGAGTGATGCAGAACGCAAGCCGTGAAAGCGGCAAGGTTTCCTTTGTGGAAGATCGGGCTGAAGACGCAGATGTCGTTAAGATGCCCCGCCAGCGCCCAGGGGTCGTTGGTGATGAACACGTCGCCAGCCTGAAGGTCATCCGCTGAAAAGTGTTGAACCAGTTTGTGAATGCCCAGCGCCATCGCGCCCGATTGACCAGGCGTGGCGAGAGTCCCTTGCGCCAGTTCGCGCCCGTGACGGTCGGTGAACATGCAGGTGTAGTCGTGCGCGTCGCGCAGCAGGCTGGAGAACGCGGTGCGGGCGACGGTGGCGTCAGCTTCGTCCACAATGGAGATCAGCCGCCGCCAGAGGATTTCGAGGGTGATGGGGTCGAAGGTTTGGGTCATGGGTTGTTCCATTTACTGTTTCTTGATTCACTACAAAGGACACGAAGTACACGAAGTTGGGTTGAGTAATGTTTTGGCTCTTTGGTTTAGGCTCTCATGCGCGACGGTCTACAAGAAGGTGTCTAGTTGAGCAAGTCTTAACCCTTTGTGACCTTTGTGTACTTTGTGTTAGAAAATTTTGTATCACTCCCTCCGCATCTCCATCCACAAGAAGCCGAAGCCATCCACCGAAACGGTCGCGCTTTCGCCGACGATGATGGTGGATTCGCGTTCTTCGATGATGGCGGGTCCCGCGAAGGACACGCCAGGGAATAACTTGTAGCGGTCGTAGACTTTGAAGGGGATGAAGTCTTTTGCCTGACCAGAGAACGCCAGCCGTTCGCCCTTGATCGCGTTTTTCACATCGCCTTTTGTTTTGTCCAACTCTTGAAGTTTCAACGGCTGGACAGGCAAACTCGCCCGCGCGCGGAAGTTGACGAACTCGATGGGAATCTCTGGGTAGGTGCGTCCGTAAAGACGTTCGTAATTTTTATCGAAGAGACTCCGCAGTTCGTCTGGCTGAAGTTGCGTGAAAGGCTTGGGCGGCAGAAGCAGGTTCGTCTCCGAGCCTTGACCGATGAAGCGCGCGTCCACCGAGCGGGTGAAGGAAATTTCATCCGTCGCGCCCGCCGTGCGTAGGGCGCGTTCGCCTTCCGCTTCCATGGCGTGAAAAAGTTTTTCGATCTCTTCCACGTCAAGGCTTGCGAGCGGCGCTTTGTGACTGCGGACCAGATCGAAGGCGCGGGGAGCGGTGAAGAATCCCATGGCGGAGCCGACTCCCGCGTTGGGCGGGACGATCACGCGCGGCGCGCCGAGTTTGTATGCCAGCCCATAGGCATGGACGGGTCCCGCGCCGCCGAACGCCGCCAGCGTGACCACTTTGGGATTCCCGCCGCGTTCGGCGATATGTGTCTTCGCCGCCGCCGCCATCGTTTCGTTGATCAGGTCGTGAATGCCCCACACCGCTTGAATGTACGAAACGCCGAGCGGCTGGGCGATCTGTTCCTCCACGCCGCGCCGCGCCGCCTCCACATCCAGTTTCATTTCACCGCCGAGAAAATATTCCGCGTCGAGGTAGCCGAGCAGAAGGTCCACATCGGTGACGGTGGGACGTTTGCCCCCGCGCCCATAGCAGATGGGACCTGGTTCCGCGCCCGCGCTTTCAGGTCCGACTTGAAGCGTGCCGAGACGCGAGAGATGCGCGATGCTCCCGCCGCCCGCGCCGATTTCCATCAAATCCACCACTGGGACTTGAATCGTCAGCCCGCTTCCTTTCATGAACCGTTGGACTCTGCCCACCTCGAACGTTGGGACGACGCCCGCGACTCCGCCCTGGATGAGACACGACTTCGCGGTCGTGCCGCCCATGTCGAAGCAGAACATTTCGGGCAGGTTGAAGAGGCGGCTGAAATATTCGCCCGCGATCACCGCCGCCGTCGGTCCCGACTCGATGATGCGCACGGGAAACTCCGCCGCCGTTTCGACGGAGGTGATGCCGCCGCTGGAGAGCATGATGAACAATCGCCCGCTGAAGCCGAGCGAACTCAACCTCTTGGAAAGTTTTCGCAGGTAGGTTTCGGTCAGCGGTTTGACGTAGGCGTTGGCGACGGTGGTGCTGGCGCGCTCGTATTCGCGGATCTGCGGCAGGACTTCGTACGACGTGGAGATGGACACTTCTGGAAATTCTTTTGCGACGATTTCCTTGACCGCCAGTTCGTGCGCAGGGTTTTCGAACGAGTGCAGTAGACAGATGGCAATGGACTTGACGCCCTCATCCTTCAATGCGTGGACGACCTCCTCCGCCTGTTTTGTATCCAGCGCTTTCAACACGCTTCCATCGGCGCGTAATCGCTCGCGGACTTCCATCCGCAACGGGCGCGGCACAAGCGGCTTTGGAAATTCGGCGAAGACATCGTATGGCGCGTAACGGGTCTCGCGCCCAAGTTCCAGCACGTCGCGGAATCCTTCGGTGGTGATCAGCCCCGTGCGCGCGCCTTTGCGTTCGATGATGGCGTTGATGACCAGCGTGGTTCCGTGAATCACTTCCTTCATCTTTTGCGGAAGATTCGGAACGCGGCTCGTCAACGCCCGCACGCCCTCCTCCACCGCGTCAGACGGGTCGCCTGGGGTGGTGAGGCATTTATACACTTTGATCTCGCCCGTTTCATCGTCGAGCAGCACAAAGTCGGTGAACGTCCCGCCGATGTCGCAACCAAGCCGCATAGATTCTCCTAACTCAAAAAATTAAACACGAAGGACACAAAGGTCACGAAGGAAACCCTTTAAAACCTTTGTGTACTTCGTGTCCTTTGTGTTTGAATCTTTTTCCAATTACAACCGCACCTGTTCCGCATATTCGCCGAAGACTTCTTTCAGCGTCTTCGTGATCTCGCCAATGGTCGCGTATGCGCGCACGGCTTCGATCAACGCGGGCATGGTGTTCTGCCCGTCTCTCGCGGCGGCGCGGACTTTTTGAAGCGCCGAATCAACCGTCCCTGCGTCGCGAGCCGCGATCACTTCCGCTGTGCGGCGAATCGACTCCTCCGCCTGTTTCGAGTCATACGGATGCAGAGCCACGTCGCGCTTTTCCTCTTCCATGCGAAAGCGGTTCACTCCGACTTTTGGAATTGACCCATCCTGGACGCCTTTTTCAAACTGATAGGCTTGACGCGCCACCTCGCCCTGCAAGATGCCCGCGCTGACCGCCTCCACGATTCCGCCCCACTGTTCGTCCACACGCTTGATCTCGTCCGCCATGCGGCGCTCGAATTCGCTGGTCAAACTTTCGACGTAGTATGAACCGCCGAGCGGGTCCACGGTGTCGCCGATGCCCATCTCTTCGATCAGGATTTGCATGGTGCGAAGCGAGATCAACGCCGCCTTTTCGGTTGGGATGGTGTAGGCTTCGTCGTAACTGCACAGCGCCATGGTCTGCGTGCCAGAGAGGGCGGAGATGAGCGCGTAGTACGCGCCGCGCACGATGTTGTTCTCGGGTTGTTCGATGGTGAGACCGCCGCCCCCGCCGCCCGCGATCATCTTCATCATCATTGTGTTGGGATTTTTCGCGCCGAACTCGTCTTTGATGATGCGCGCCCATAACCGCCGCGCCGCGCGGAACTTTGAAATCTGCTCGAAGAAGTTGCCGTAGATATCGAAGTTGAACGAGATCTGCCCCGCGAAGTCGTCCACGCTCAAGCCGCGCCCCAGCCCGCGGCGGATATATTCGCGCGCGATGGAATAGGCATAGGCGATCTCCTGCATGGGGTTCGCGCCCGATTCGCGGATGTGGTATCCGCAGACCGAGACGGGATAATATTTCGGCGCGTTGCGCGCGCAAAATTCGATCGTGTCGCCGATCAAACGGACGGCTGGCTCGACGGGGAAGATCCACGCGCCGCGCCCGATGTATTCCTTGAGGATGTCGTTCTGCGCCGTGCCGCGCACTTGATTCAACGGCACGCCCTGCTTTTCGGCGGCGACAAAATACATCGCCATGATGGGAGCCGCCACCGCGTTGATGGTGAGCGAGACGCTGATCTGGTCAATGGGGATGCCCGCAAAAGCGACTTCCATGTCCGCGAGCGTATCCACCGCCATGCCCACGCGCCCCACTTCGCCATCCGCCAGCGGGTCGCTGGAATCGAGTCCCATTTGGGTGGGCAGGTCGAAGGCAACGTTGAGGGCGTTCTGTCCGTTTTCGATCAGGAACTTGAAGCGTTGGTTGGTCTCATGCGGCATTCCGAACCCCGCGTATTGACGCATGGTGAACGGTCGCTGGCGGTACATGAAGGGATGAATCCCGCGCGTGAACGGGAATTCGCCTGGCTTGCCGATGTCGCTCGCGGCGTCGATCTCTTTCAAGTCTTCGGGTCCGTACACGGGTTTGACGGGGATGCCCGATTCCAGAATCACATCTCGAATTTTGTCTGCCATTGGAACTCCTATGGGCAAAATTTTTTCAAACACAAAGGACACCAAGTACACAAAGGGTGGAAGACGTTTGGGTTTATTCCTTCGTGACCTTCGTGTACTTCGTGTTTAAGACACTTTATCCGCGATGCTGTTTCGTATGAACGCGGCGATCTCTTCGAAGGGACTGCCTGTGGGGAAGACGCCCGCCACGCCGAAGGAGGTCAGCGCGGGGATGTCCTGTTCGGGGATGTTGCCGCCGACGATGACGAGTTTGTCGTCCATGCCCGCTTTGCGGAGTTCGTTCATCAATTTTTCGGCGATGGGCAGATGCGCCCCAGAAAGAACGGAGAGACCGATCACGTCCACGTCCTCTTGCAACGCGCTTTCGACGATTTTGGGGACGGTCTGATGCAAGCCTGGGTAGATCACCTCAAAGCCCGCGTCGCGCAAGGCGAGTGTGACCAGTCTCGCGCCGCGGTCGTGACCGTCCAGCCCTGGTTTGGCGATCAACACTCGGATAGGTTTTTGTGTCATAAGTCAATTCCTTCTGTTTTCTTCATCCGCAGATTACGCTGATCTTCGCCGATTTTTCTTTTTTTGAATCTGCGCAATCTGTGTCATCTGCGGATAAATTATTTCCGCGACTCGGGCGCGCCCATGGCTTTGGAGATGACGTTCCTCAGCACTTCGGATGTGCCGCCGCCGTATAGTAAAAATCGCGCGTCGCGGTAATAGCGTTGCGCGTCGTATTCCATCGCGAAGCCGTAACTGCCGTAGATGCGCGTGCATTCGTCGGCGATGAAGTTGGCGGTTTCGGTGGCGAATAGTTTCGTCATCGAAGCGAGTTTGACGTCTTTATTGCCCGCGTCAATATCCTTCGCCGCCTGATAGACCAGCGCGCGCGCCGCTTCGAGACGAGTCCCCATCTCGGCGATCTTGTGCGAGACGGCTTGATAGTTTGCAATCGTCTGCCCCGACTGGACGCGCTCATTGGAATATGTGATGGACGATTTCAACGCCGCCTCGCCCAAACCGAGCGCCAACGCGCCCGTCATCACGCGGATCTGGCACAGGATGTCGCCGAGATTCTTGAACCCCGCGCCTTGTTTGCCGAGCATGTTCTCCGCAGGGACGTGGACATGCTCCAGAATCAACTCGGAGGTTTCCGAGGCGCGCACGCCCATCTTCTCGATCTTGCGCCCCACGCGCACTCCCGCGCGTTCCTTCTCGACGAGGAAAAAGTCAATGCCTTTGAAGCCAGCCTCGGGATCCGTTTTTGCGGCGACGGTGAAGAAGTCCGCCACCGTCGCGGAGGTGATCCACATCTTCCTGCCGTGAATCTCCCAGCCGCCCTCCTTTTGAATCGCGCGGGTGGTGATGCCGCCGAGGTCGGAGCCGAAGTCGGGTTCGGTCATCGCGATCGTGCCGATCTTTTCTCCGCGCAATGCGGGCATAAGCAGGCGTTGACGATGTTCGTCTGTGCCAAAGCGATGGACCAAGTCGGTGCCCATCAGCGTTTGCATGGCGACCGCCGCCCCCAGCGAGAGCGAGCCGCGCGCGATCTCTTCCATCATCAGGCAGTAGGTGAGGAAGTCCGCGCCCATGCCGCCGACGGATTCGGGATAGCGCAGGGCGAAGTAGCCGTTGGCGGCGCAGCGTTGAAACAGCGCGCGCGGAAATTCGCCCCGCTCGTCCATCTCTTGCGCGGAGGGAATCACTTCCTTATCCACAAAACTGCGGACGGAGGCGCGGAATTGTTTTTGTTCTTCGGTCAGCAATAGATCCATTGGTTAGCCTGTTGTACTTGCAGTGAAGAGCCGTCCACGAATTTTTTCACGAATACTCGAATGTGTTGCGCCAATTCGTTTATTCGTGGTTTTATTCGAGGATGGTTTTCTAGATTGTCACAACAAAATCAGGACGCTGACGCGAAGCGCGCAGAGAACGCAGATTTTCTTTTTTGAATCAGCGAAATCAGCGTTTTTCTGCGTCCCAATAAATTGCCATGCCATCAAACAACGCCTTTCTCCTTCAACTCATTCACGTCGCAACTCAACGCGCCGAATACGTTTTCATTATGCTCTCCCAAACGCGGAGGGAATCCTAGAGTCAAGCCGCGCGCGCGTAAGTGCGCGGAGATGACCGCTGGCGGCGAAATGGCGATCTCGATTCCCGAACGCGCATCGCGCGCCTTCACCAGTTGACTCGCGATCAACGGGTCGGCGCAGACTAGCGGGATGCTGTTCACACGCGAGACGGGCACGCCGATCTTGTTGCACATTTCGATGATCTCAGCCGTGGAATGCTTTTTGAAGATCGCGCTCAATTGCTCGTTGAGTTCATCCACCTCCGCGATGCGCCCCGCGTTGTGTTTGTATTTTTCATTCGCCAGCGATTCGAATCCCGCCTGCCCCGTCAACGCCTCCCATTGACGGTCGGTGCCGACGGCGAGATACACGAATCCGTCCGAGGTGGGGTAGACCGACACAGGCGCGAAGAATTGATGCGTGTTGCCGCGCCGCGCCGCCTTCACATCGAAACTATGCGAAAGCAGGACGGGCGAGACCATCCACGAAACGGCGGATTGAAACATGGAAATATCGAGCCGCGTCCCTTCACCCGTGACCGCCCGCCGATATAACGCCTTCATCACCGCGCCGTAGGCATGTTCGCCCGCGCCCAAATCCACCATCGGCAAGCCGAAGACCATCGGGTCGCCATGCGCGTCGCCCGTCAACTCCATGAAACCCGCGCGCGCCTGCAAGATGGGATCGTACGCCGCTTCGTTGCTCGTCGGTCCAAAACCCGTGATGCCCACCCAGATCAAATCGGGTTTGATCGCGCTCAGCGTTTCGTAATCAATGCCGAGCTTTTTATACGAATCGGGGCGTTGATTCGTGGCGAAGATGTCAATCGGCGTTTCGCGGATCAGGCGATGCAGGATGCGCCGCCCCGTTTCGTCGAGCAGGTTCAGGGTGATGGATTCCTTCCCTAAATTGTTCGGCAGGAAGTAGGCGTTCATCCCCGACTCGAAGCCTGTCTCGGCGTTCGAGTCGCTCAACACCTGCGGACCCACCCAACGGTTCGGGTCGCCGCGCGGAGGCGACTCAAGGCGGATGACCCGCATCCCATCCATGACCAGTTTCAAGGTCATATAAGGAAGCGTCGTCGCCTGTTCGAGAGAGAGGACAGTGAGAGAGTCGAGGGGATTCATATCATTGATTCTCCCTCACCCTAACCCTCTCCCGCAGGGAGAGGGGACTCCCTTCCCCCCGCGGGGGAAGGGCTGGGGATGAGGGCGCATTTCCTACGCCACAGCCTTCTTCTCCGCCAGATGGATCAACACGCCGAACGAATCTTTCGGATGCACGAACGCTTCGCGCCAGACCTTGCCTTCAAACGTCACGCCTTCGCCGTAGGTGTGACGATAGGCGATGCGCCCGCCGCGCCGTTCCAACTCGGCGATGGCTTCGTCGAGATCGTCCACCTCATACGTGATGTGATGCACGCCAGGTCCGCCGTTGTGTTTGAGGAACTTCGCCACAGGGCTGTCTTCGCGCGTCGGCTCGAGCAGTTCCATCAGGCTTTCGCCCACTTCAAACGGGCGATAGCGGATGCCCATGTCTGCGATGTTTTCCTCGTCGTGGAATTTTGCGTCGAACCATTGCTCGAAGAATTTCTTCGCCTCATCCAGATTTGGCACAGCCAATGCGACCCGTTCAATGCGTTTGATGTACGTCACGCGGCGACTCCTTCCGTTTCCAGCACGTGTTTGAGAGTTTTGATAAAGTCCGTATTTTCTTCCATCGTCCCCACGCTGACGCGGATGGCGTTCTTCATCCCGAACGTGGTCAACTCGCGGACGATGAATCCGCGTTGCAAAAGCAATTCCGTCAGGCGAGCCGCCCCCAGCGGCGGAGCGATGATCGCGACAAAGTTCGCCTGACTCGGAATGGCTTGCAAATCCAAATCGGCGAACGACGATTCAAAATAATCGCGCCCGTTCAAGACCGTCTTGCGCTGAAGTTCGTTGTACTCGTCGTCGTCCATGCTGGCGGCGGCGGCGCACAGGGCAATGTCGCTGGTGTTGAACGGCAGGAGCGCGTGGCGCGTGTACTCGGTCAACTCGGCGGAGGCGATCATATATCCCACCCGCAGATTCGCCAGCCCCGAAGACTTGGAAAAACTCCGCAGGACGATGACGTTGCGTCCCTGCTCGATGTACTCCAGGCTTTTCGCGTGCGCGGGATCGGTCATGTATTCGTGGTACGACTCGTCCATCACCACCACCACATGCTCGGGGACCTTGCTCATGAAACGCTCGAATTCCTTTTGCAGGATGATCATGCCCGTCGGGTTGTTCGGCGAGCAGAGAAAAACGATGCGCGTATCGTCGTCAATCGCGGCGAGGATCGCGTCGAGGTCGAAGCGGTGATGCGCGGTCAACGGGATGATGCGACACTCGCCGCCGAAGGTGGTGGTGAAGATGTGATACATCGGAAACGTCACGTCCGCCATGACGTTGTTGCCGCCGTCGAAAGTGAACGCCTGCGTGATCATTCGCAACAAATCCGTCGCGCCGTTGCCGATCAGAAAATTATCTTCGGTGAAACCGCGCCCGAACCGTTCCGCCAGTTTTCGGCGCAGGGTCACATCTCCCACGCCAGGGTAGCGATGCGCCTCCGCCATCATCTCCAGCGCGGCTTGAATCGCAAGCGGCGACGAACCCACTGGGCTTTCATTCGAAGCCAGTTTGACGATCTTCTCAAGCCCATACTTTTCGTGAATCTCTTGAATGCTCCTGCCCGCCACATACAGCGGGACAGTCAACAGGTCGGGGTTGAAGCGGGGTTTCGTCATTCTTTCTCCTTGGCTCTCGCGCGTTATACCTTCAAAATTGGACGCGGATAAACGCCAATGAACGCGGATTCAAAAAAGAAGAATCTGCGTTCTCTGCGTTTTTCTGCGTCCCCTAAAGAACCGCTCCCTTTTCTTTCACATCCAACGCCGCCAGCACGCGCTCGGGAGTCATCGGCAGTTGGATCATGCGCGCGCCCACCGCGTCGTAGATCGCGTTCGCAATCGCGGCGGCGGTCGGCGTGCCGCCCATCTCACCCACGCCCTTCGCGCCGAACGGGCCGCCAGGGTCGTCGGTCTCGATGATGTGCGTTTCGATGATCGGCATATCGGCGGAGGTGAACAGGCGGTAATCGAGCAGGTCGGGGTTCATCACTTTTCCATCTTTCACGATCAACTCCTCGGTCAACGCATAGCCCAACCCCATCTGCGCCCCGCCTTCGATCTGCCCCTCCACCGCCATCGGGTTGATCGCATGACCGACGTCGTTCGCGCACGCCAGCCGCAACACGCGCACCTTGCCCGTTTCGGTATCCACTTCCACTTCCGCCATTTGCGCGCCGAAGCCGTACGCCGCCGAAATATTTCCTTTATACGTATCCTTATCCACCAGTTGAGTCGGCGGGTCGTACCAGCCTTCGCCGAGGATAACCTTGCCGCCCTCCTTGAAATGACGACGACGGGCAACCTGTTCCAATGAGATGGACTTCCCCGCTTCATTCTTGACGGAGACCTGCCCCGCGCTCGCGGACAGTTGATCCACGCCGACGCCGAGCAATTGCGAAGCCGTCTCGAAGATTTGATTCCGCGCATCCACCGCGGCGAGGTACGCGGCATTGCCCGCGATGAACGTCGTCCTGCTGGCGTGGACTCCCACATCCCAGGGTTTGATGTCGGTATCGCTGTTCAACACCGTCACGTTTTCGATCTGCGCGCCCAGCGTCTGCGCCACGATCTGTGCCAGCACCGTCTCCGACCCCTGACCGATTTCCGTCGAGCCAGTCACCAGCGTGACGTGACCGAAGTCGTCCACTTTGACCGTCGCCCCACAGCCGTCACTGCGATAGATGCGCGCCCCGCCGCCGACGTTCAGCGTGGAGGCGAATCCGATTCCCCGTTTGATGTGCGGCGGCAGGTTTCCATTGTTGCCGAGTTCAAATGCCGAAGGTTGCTTCGCTGAAGTTGTCGGCGCTTTCTGCGCGACGCTTTGGTCCGCGCTCGCGGCGACCGCTTCGAGACATTCCTTCAACCCGCAGGAGGTGATCACCAATCCCTGCGGCGTGGTGGAGTTGGGCACGTTCGCGTTCAGGATACGGAAGTCCACAGGGTCCATGTTCAACGCTTCGGCGAGACGATCCATCAGCGTTTCGATGACGAACGTGGATTGCGGGTTGCCGTATCCGCGCATCGCGCCCGTGATGAGGTTGTTGGTGTACACGCAGTCCGCTGTGAAGCGCGCGTGAGGAACTTGATATAACGAAGCGGTGGTCTCCATCATCACCAGCGGCGTGACCGTTCCCCACGAGATGTACGCGCCCACATCCAACATACACGACACATCCCTGAAGGTGAGCGTCCCATCCGCTTTTGCGCCCGCCCGCGCGGTCACTTCCGCTGGCTGGCGGGCAGGACCCGCCAAAAATTCCTCCTCGCGCGAGAACGCCACGCGCACAGGCTGACCCGTCTTGCGCGACATCAACGCCGCGATGGGTTCGTAGGGATAGATGTCCAACCCGCGCCCGAACGCGCCGCCGACGGCGGTTTGAATGATGCGGACCGCGCTCCCAGGAATGTTCAACGCTTCGGATAGATCGCGCTGTAACAAAAACGGGATTTGCGTCGTGCTCCAAAGAGTCAAATGCTCCCGATGATCGAACTGCGCCACGACCACGCTGGTCTCCATGCACACATGCGAGACATACGGAAGCAAAAATTTCTCCTCCACCACAACCGCCGACTCGCTCTCGCCCCGCGCCAGATCGCCGTGCGAGTAGTTGTAGCGCTGGAACAAATTCGACTTGTGTTCGGGGTGAATCAACGGCGCGGATTCCATCAGCGCTTCGCGCGGCGAAAAGACATTCGGCAGAAGTTCGTAATCCACTTCGATGAGCGACAGCGCTTCTTCGGCGATGTCGGCGTCGGTTGCGACCACACCCGCGATCTCGTCGCGCAGACTTCGCGCAATATCCTTGAACGGCTTGTTATCCTTGCCGTAACCGAACAAATGCGGCGGATTATCTTTGAACGTCAACACGCATTTGACGCCGCGCAATTTCTCGGCGCGGGAGGTGTCCATGCGAACGATCTTGGCGTGCGGATACCGCGAATATAAAATGCGCCCATGCAACATGCCTGGCAGGCGCACATCGTGACCATAGGTGGTCTTGCCCGCCGCCTTGCTGGGCGCGTCCAGTTTGGGAATGCGTTGACCGATGAGCGGCGCGTCCGTCATGCTCTTCCCTCCGCAACGCTCATCACCGCTTCGATGATTTTCGCGTACCCCGTGCATCGGCAGAGATTGCCCGCCAGCCACGCCCGCGCTTCGGCTTCGGTTGGCTTGGGGTTTTCATCCAACAGCGCTTTGATGTTCATCACAAAACCTGGCGTGCAAAAGCCGCATTGAATGCCGCCCTTCTCGACCAGCGCGCGTTGAATGGGATGCAACTGCCCCTCTGTTGCGAGTCCCTCGACAGTGAGAATCTCCGCGCCGTTCCAATCTGCCGCCAGCATCATGCACGCAGTCGCAGGCGCGCCGTCTGCGATGACCGTGCACGCGCCGCAATCGCCCGAGTCGCATCCGCGGTGCGCGCCCATCAAGCCGAGTTCGTTCCGCAGAACGTCCAGTAAACTTCGGCGCGCGTCAACATACACTTCATGCGCGTCGCCATTCACCGTAAGTGTGATCAGCAATTTCATAACGTTGCCTCGATGCCTCTGCGGACCAAAACTTCCACCATGCGTTTGCGATACCACGCCGCGCTTCTCACGTCGCTGATGGGGGAACACGACTCGGCGGATATTGTCGCGGCTTGGCGGATGATCTCGCCTGTCAGCGTTTTTCCCTCCAGCGACTCTTCCCCGCTTCTCACCCGAAGTGGAGTTGGCGCGACCGCCCCCAACACGATCCGCGCCTGACGGCATTTGCCGCCCTGTTGTTGAATCCGCACAGCCGCGCCGACGATGGCAATGTCCATGAAGGCGCGCGGCGAATGTTTGAGATACGCCGTCTGCCCCTGCGGCGGCGGGACGATGATCTCTTTTAATAACTCGCCCTTTTGCAAAACGGACCTGCCAGGACCCGTAAAAAATTCGGCGAGCGGAATCTGTCGCTCGGAGGAAAGGCTGACGAGACAGGCAACCGCATCCAGCGCGATGAGAGGCGGGGCGAGGTCTGCGGATGGCGAGGCGTTGCACAAGTTGCCGCCCAGCGTCGCAAGACTGCGAATCTGCTCCGACGCCATGAGTCCCGCCGCGATGGCGAGAACAGGATAAAAGTCGCGGATGAGCGGCGAGCGGGTTAAATCCCTCAGCGTGGTGAGAGCGCCGAGGCGCAGTCCTTCATTGGAATCGAACGACAGCGCGCGCAGTTCGGGGATGCGCTTGACGTTGAGCACGGCGGCGGGCTTGAGGATATGATTTTTCATCCTGAGAAGCAGGTCGGTGCCGCCCGCGATAACGGCGGCGTTCCCATTGCGCTCGGACAGAATCGAAAGCGCTTCGGATAGTGTGGCGGGGGTGAAGTGGTCGAATGTGTTCATGATATGAGTGTGGTTCTGAAAACCTTTTAACCACGAAGGTCACAAAGGTCACGAAGGTTGTGAAGGGAAAACCCTCACAACTTGATTTTCTTCCTCCCCTTTGTGTACTTCGTGTCCTTTGTGTTTCATTTCTTCCTCGTTCATTTTCTTCCCCGCCTCGAAGCCCGCGTGGATCGCCCGCAAATTGTTCTCGCTTCCCTTTTTGGAAATTTGTTTGAGCGTTTGAATCATGTCTTCGTAGGGAAGACCCAAAACAGAAAACGCCGCGACGAACCCCGCCATCACGATATTTGCGGCGGCGGGCGAACCCAACTCGACGGCGACTGCGGTGGCGGGATAATTCAAAACGCGGATGTCCAACCGTTCGAGATGCGGCGCGAGACTCGCGTGCAACCCTTCGGCGCTGTTGACGAAGACCGCCCCGCCGCGGCGCATGAAGTCGAGGTTTTGCGTGGCTTCGCCCGCATCCAGGGCGATCATCACATCCGCCGAGCCGCGCTGGATGAGCGGCGCGTCGCTTCCGTTGATCTTGAGATGCGAGATGACCGAGCCGCCGCGTTGACTCATCCCATGCGTTTCAGAGACGACCACGCCCTGCCCAAGTTCGAGCGCGGTTTGCGAAAGCAGGCGCGTGAGAAAGACGATCCCCTGCCCGCCGATGCCCGTGATGATGACCTTGCGTTCGTTGGTTGAGTTCATGTTAATCAATGTTTCGGCGGGCTAACCCACAGGGGGCTTTGCACAGCTCTGCCTCTTTTATGAAAGAAAGTCGGATATTGTTTTCTTCTGAAAATCAAGCCATTAACCTTAACTGCACATACCAAACCACCGAGACACGGAGACACCGAGAAAAATTTATTAAAGACTCCGTGACTCAGCGTCTCCGTGGTCTATAGTGGAACGAAACACAACCCTTCATCATGATTGCAATTGGCTCTCTTTATGCTTCATACCGAACCCGCCATCTCGGCAATCTTCGGGACGATGAATCCCTTGTGGCAGGCGTCAATGCACTGACCGCAGTCCACGCAGATGGTGTAATCAATATCCACGCGGCTGCCGTCGGCGCGCAGAACCAGCGCGGGACATTCAAACGCCTCCGTGCAGAAGCGGCATCCGTCGCATTCTTCGGTGATGACGACGGGCAGCGGATTTTCCAGAATCGGCTCCTTGTCGTACAACACGCACGGGCGGTCCGCGATGACGACCGCCACGCCTCCATTCGGAGATTGCGCGTGCGCCTGCGCCTCTTTCAGGATTTCGGCGAAATCCTCCTGCTCGTACGGGTCGGTCACTTTGAGGTATTCGACCCCGCAGGCGCGAACCAGATCGGGGATGGAAACTTTGCGCGGCGCGTCGGAGCCGTCGGCGAGATAGTCGTTCGCGGCAGTCGGCTGAAAACCCGTCATTGCCGTGGTGTGGTTATCGAGGATCAACAACACAAACCGCGCCCCCGTGTGGACGGCGTTGATCAGCGGCGGGATGCCCGAATGTAAAAAGGTCGAGTCGCCGATGGTCGCCATGATGACGCGCTCGTCGTTGGCGAGTCGGTTGGCTTGGAAGAATCCGTTCGCCATCGTGATCGAAGCGCCCATATCCACAAAGGTATCCACCGCGCGGAGATTCGTCCCCAGCGTGTAACAGCCGATATCGCCAGGGTAAATGGCGCGCGGACCGAACGTCCGCTTCATGGCGTAAAAGGCGGAGCGATGCGAACAGCCCGGGCAGAGGCGCGGTCGCCTGACGGGCATGGGCAGGGTTTTGAGGAACGCGCTCAGTTCGCTGTCTGCGGGCGCGGCGTGGACTTGCATCCCCGCTTCGGTGAAGGCTTTGTGCAAAATCGCGAACATCACTTCGGGAGTCAACTCGCCCGCGTTGGGAACCGCGCCGTCGAGCCGTCCCTTCACGTTGCTGCGGTCCGCAATTTGCAGTTCGATACACGCGTCGGGTTCTTCCAGCACAATCACGGTTTTGACCGACGCGCAGAAATTTTCGATTAAAGATAATGGCAGTGGGAACGGCGTCCCGATCTTGAGCATGGGAACGCGGACGCCCAACTCGCTCAACGCCTGATGGGCGGTGTGATACGCGACGCCCGAGGCGATGATCCCGATCGCGCCGCCGTCGGCGTTGATCGTTTCGTTGTATGTGGATTTGGAAAACTCAGCGGCGATGTCGCTCAGTTTCTGGTTGAGTTCCGTATGAAGTTTGAAGCGCAGTTTGGGGGTGGCAGTCCAATGGACCGGGTCTTTCTGAAATTTGACGGAGGGGATTTTTTCATCGGGCGCGGATTCGTCCACGTCGTTCGGGCTGACGACGTGACACAAGCGCGTCGTCGGGCGCACGATGACGGGGATCTTGAAGCGCTCCGAAAGTTCGAACGCATCCTTGATCATCTCCCGCGCCTCGGCC
The DNA here is from genome assembly GCA_016716235.1 of Candidatus Defluviilinea gracilis. Classification (NCBI taxonomy): domain Bacteria; kingdom Bacillati; phylum Chloroflexota; class Anaerolineae; order Anaerolineales; family Candidatus Villigracilaceae; genus Candidatus Defluviilinea; species Candidatus Defluviilinea gracilis. Next base: position 1,716,702 of record JADJWS010000001.1, on the reverse strand, counting down.
GGCGTGGACGGGTCGAACACGGGGACTTTGGCGGTAAGCGCCAGCAATCTTGAATCTTGTTCGGTCTGGGAGGAATGCGGTCCAGGGTCGTCGGCGGGGATGATGACGAACCCGCCCTTCACGCCCGTGTATGCCGCGCTAAACAGCGGGTCCGATGCGACGTTCAATCCCACCTGTTTCATGGCGACGGCGGCGCGCAGTCCCGTCCAACTGGCGGCGAGCGCTACTTCAAACGCCACCTTCTCGTTGACCGACCACTCCGCGTACACGTCGCGGCGGAGGCGTTTTTTATATTTGATGACCCCCGCCAAAATTTCAGAACTTGGCGTGCCAGGGTAGGCGGTCACCACGCGGCACCCCTGTTCCACCATCCCCAAAGCGATCGCTTCGTTTCCAGTGATCAGTTGAGAGGTCATAATCCATTCACTCATCGAACACAAATACCGGTTCCTGATACAACCGGATCTTGTTCACCTTCAATCTCTGGCGGATGCTTTCATCCAGCCAGGCATTTTTTTCTTCAAGGGAGGTCGAATCGTCAAACTTCCCAATGGGGATATTCAACCCCAACGCTCGCCCCGGGATGAGATGCCGGGTCACCCCCATGGGAATTTTGCTCCCGTTGAGGGCGATCTCAACCACATCCGACGGCGCGTACGCGGGAAACGCAATGACCGCCGAAAGGTTGGGGTATTCCCCGATCAGGAGCGGCATGTTGATCGCCGCCGTGCGATGGACTTCCGCCTTCCCTCGATATACCGAGACCAACTGACAAAGCAGATCCGCCTTATCGCACACATCGCCCTCGCACAACACGGCGAATTGGGAACCGTTGCGCATGATGATGCAGGCTTCGATATCCCGCGCGTTCAATCGCTGAATGGCGGTCGCGTCCTCGATCGGTTCAATCGTAAACTCGTCGATATCGGCAAGGTCCGCAAGCAAATGCTCCGGAGACAAACCAACGATGATGTGGTTCCAAACGCTGAGGTCTACTGTTTCTTTGTCATACTCCACGATCTGGACCATGGCGTCGCGGAAGCCCATAGCCCTCAGCGCCGTCACGCGAGTCGCCCCGTCTAAAACAATATATTTCGATTGATATTCCGCCACAATGGGCGGATTACGCAGGAGCCCATCCCGCGTGATGGAATCAACGATCCGTTGCACGCGGTAGGGATCATCCTCTTCATGCAGTAATAATGTCTCGAGCGGCACAAACCGCAAACGGATTTCAGAAGGTTCAAGGGTACGCATAGCAAGCCAATCATCTACTGTCTGTGTTTCTGAAATATTCATTCCTCCAACTACGCAGTTGGAGGAATGAATAAGAGATTCCGCTCGTTAGAGCGCGACCTCCGGCAGTTCCTTCATGGAAGCCTCGATCTTTTCAGCGGGGTATTCAAAGCGTTGGAGGTTTCCTTTCATATATTCATCGTACGCCGCCAGGTCGAAGATACCGTGCCCGGAGAGGTTGAAGGCAATCACTTTCTTCTTGCCTTCTTCTTTGCACTTCAACGCCTCGTTGATCGCGGCGCGAATGGCATGAGACGATTCGGGCGCCGGGACGATGCCTTCCGCCTTGGAGAATATGGAGGCGCCTTCGAACGTATCTAACTGGTCGATGGCAATCGCATCAATGTGACCGCTGTCCACCAGCGCGGAGACGTGCGGCGCCATGCCGTGATAGCGCAATCCGCCGGCGTGGATGCCCTCCGGCACGAAGTTGTGCCCCAGCGTGTGCATTTTGACGATGGGCGCCATCTGCGCGGTATCGCCGTAATCGAAGGCGTATTTGCCTTTGGTGAGCGTCGGGCAGGCCGCAGGTTCGACAGCCACGACGCGCGTCTTTGCGCCTTCGGTCAGATTCTTGTGGATGAACGGGAAAGTGAACCCGGCGAAGTTGCTTCCGCCGCCGACGCAGGCAATGACCGTATCCGGGTATTCGCCAGCCATATCGAACTGCTTGATGGCTTCCAACCCAATGACGGTCTGGTGCATGAGCACGGGTCCAAGCACAGAACCGAGGGAGTATTTATACTTGCCACCGGAGGTCGCCGCCGCTTCCACCGCCTCCGAAATAGCAATGCCCAGCGAGCCGGGGCTGTTGGGATCCTCCGCCAGCACTTTTTGCCCGTATTGGGTTTTATTCGACGGGCTGGGAGTGACCGTCGCGCCGAAGTTCTCCATAATGATGCGGCGGTATGGCTTCTGGTTGTAGGAAACCTTCACCATGTAGACATGGCATTCCAGATCAAAGAAGTTGCACGCCATAGACATCGCCGAACCCCACTGCCCCGCGCCGGTCTCGGTCGTGAATCCCTTGACGCCTTCTTCTTTCGCGTAAAACGCCTGGGCAATGGCTGTGTTGGGTTTATGCGAACCGACGGGCGACACCCCTTCATATTTATAGTAAATATGGGCGGGCGTGTCGAGCGCCTTCTCGAGGCGGCGGGCGCGATACAGAGGCGACGGACGCCACAGTTTGTATATCTCGCGGACCGGTTCGGGGATATCGATCCAGCGGTCCATGCTGACCGCTTCCATGATGAATTTCATGGGGAATAAAACCGCCAGAAAGTCCGGCGTCACCGGCTCTTTGGTGCCGGGATGCAGTACCGCGTTCCAGGCGGTCTTGGCCGGGTCGACCGGCATATCCGGGTTGATGTTGTACCAAGCCTTGGGCATATCGGCTTCGGTGAGTACGTACTTATATTGGTCGCTCATGGTTACTCCTCGCTTTGTTTGATTGAATTGTTGGAAGAAGATTTCTGATTTATTGTTCATCCATAACGCTTCTCCTATTCATCTTCAATACGTCAATTGGCAGTCGCTATTGAACGTCTACTTGCGCATACCATGCGCGGGGCAACGCCCGTTTTGCAACGCGAAAAGAAAAACCCCTTGGCGGGGGATTAGGCAAAGCGATTGTGAAAACAAATTTTGGATAGACTTGCTGGAAATTAATACTCGGTCAAAAAAGATTCCCACTACTTCGAGCCAACATGATATTGTGGCGAGACCGGCGCCTTGCGCCATCTCCCAGCGTTTGGCAATTTCACCATTCAACATTCGATCCTGCCGCGCACAAAACAGACGAGCCTCCACGCAGAACCTCCAGAAGCGACCGGGTTTCATCGCTTCAAAACATATCTCACTTTTTCATCATGCCGTCAATAAAGTGATATATATTCAGTATAATGGATTATTGGGATTTGTCAACTTAAAACGACTTGGGGATGCGGCGTTCTCAAAACTGGCGCGTTGGAGTTCGCGTTGTGCCAGCAACAACCACCACGTATCGTCCGCGTCATTGCCGCGCAACCCGAAGTGATCCTGATGGACGAGTCCACATCCGCGCTCGACCCGATCGCCACCCTGCGCGTGGAGGAGTTGATCGCCGAACTCAAACAAGATTACACCATCGTCATCGTCACCCACAACATGCAACAAGCCGCGCGCGTGTCCGATTACACAGGTCTGTTCTGGCTGGGCGAGTTGGTCGAGTTTCCAGAGACCAATTCCATGTTCACGAAACCGAAGCAAGAATTGACGGAGGCGTACATTACGGGGAGGATGGGGTAGTTGCTTGCTTCAGCCGCTGTTCTCGGCGGCGTTTTGCGCGTTGTGTTAGCCCGCTTTCTTGAATAGCCATTGCGTAATCAGTAGCACGACCAAAAAGATCACCACAAGCAAAAACAAAACACCAAAAAGAAATAGCCAGATCCCACCATCGTTGAAAATGAGGTGATGGTATGGCCAGAAATATAGCATCAAGGCCCACAAGATGAAGGAAACAAACAAAGCGGGAATGATCGATTTTCGGAAAGTGGCTTCTTCTTGAACAAGTTTGTTTTCAATTTGACCCTTGTTGATCTTGCCTTGTTCAATGAGCTCGCGGAATTGTTCGATTAACTCGGGCGCGTTGCTCATCCCAGCAAGAATGACATCGCCGTTTCGAGTCTTAATACTGGTATATCCAAGATCAATGACGTCGCTATATTTTATTCTCTTTGATGGCCAAGTATATTTTTCTATATAGAAAGTAGACTGAGAAAAGACAATGCGTCGGATTAACAAATGTAGCACCCATACTACAAAAGGAACAAGCACTATTAAGCCAAATATAGTCATTGGGCTAAAACTAGTTTTTAGATAGTAGAACACGACCGTAGAGAACAAAAGAAGACCGAGCGTGATTACATCCCAGAAGTTTCTGAAAGAATACCTTGGTCTAAAAGTAGAGTTTTTCGTAATATGCGTTTTCGCCATAAGTGTGGGAGCAAGCGGGCTAACAAGTGATATCCGCGCTGTTCAATTACCAATTACCACTTACCGCCTCACGAATGCTGTCCCTTCCAAAACTCGTCATCCGTCGCTTTGATCTCTTTCATCTCACCCGTCACGATGAACACCGTCCGTTCGCAGATATTCGTCACGCGGTCGGCGACGCGCTCGAGGTTGTGCGCCACCCATAACAACCAGTTGGCGCGTTCGATGGTCTTCGGGTCCTGGATGATGAACATCATCAACTCGTGATAGACCTGATTGTAGAGCGCGTCCACTTCGTCGTCCTGGATCGGGATGGATTTTGCCGCTTCGACATCTTCATTCACAAAGGCGGTCAACGCGCGGCGGAGCATATCCGCGCCGATCTGCGCCATGCGCGGCACATCAATCAAGGGCTTGAGCAGGGGCGCATCTCCCATGCGGATGTTGATGTTGGCAATCCCTTTGGCATAATCACCCATGCGCTCCAACTCGGAGATGATCTCCATGGTGGATGCCAACAAGCGCAGGTCGCGCGCCATCGGTTGTTGCGTGGCGATGAGGACCATCAGTTTGTTTTCGATCTCAAAGCGCTTCTCGTTGATCCGCTGATCTTCCATAAAAACTTTTTCAGACGCCTTGACATCCCGCTTCTTCAGCGCCTCGACTGAATCAAGGATGGCTTGCTCCACCATCGAGCCGAGTTGAAGCACGTCGTCTTTGAGTTGTTGGATTTCATTCTCGAAGGTTTTTCGGAGCATACAGCCTCGTTTCGTTTGGCTATTATACTGCCAGATTTCCCGCCTTCCCATGAAACGGCACAAGAGCCGGGGAGGAGACCCGGCTCTTGCGCGCTGAGGAGAGAATGAAACTATTTCCTGATCGTCGGCCGCCGCTTTGCAACCTCAGCCTGCTGGCACAGGTGGGCGCTTCGCTTGCGTAAGGTATCTATGATAAAGACGATGATGAGCGTTGATGTTGCGGCGACCAGGAATATTTCCATGCGCACAGGATAGCACGGACTCCATGATTTGTGCTTTGCAGGAGGTTTGCGGACGCACAACAATTATGCAATTGGTAAAACGAACAGCGAACAGAATCGGATAGCAATACATGCCCGCCTTGGTTTCCCTATTTAGTTACGTGTTATATCGTTTCTGAACGGGTCTCGAAAGAAATCACTCTACAACCACCACTGTCCCACCGCTGGCGCAGGTGGGACTGTCGGCTCCGTGACAAACGTAGACACTGACGAAATAATTGCCGCGCTTCTCCAGTTTCAATTCAAGAGTTCCGTTTGTTTTCTGTGGATCAATAAATTGTTCCCCGTTGAAATAGACATACCAAATATAACTACAACCGCTTTTTCTGCATTCGAAGATAGCGCCATCAGGCGCGCGGACGAACGAGTCTTTGGCGCTGAGCGTAACATTGAGTGGAGCGCGTCCGCTGAATTGATTTGCCGTGATTTTGACTTGCATTCCAATTGACAATCCTGATGTTGGCGTCAATGTTGATGTGGGTGGGACAAACATGAATGTTGCAGTGGGCGTGAATGTTTCGGTAAGTGCAAATGTCGGCGTATACGTCTCAGTGAAAGTTAGGCCAGGCGCTGGTGTGTCTGGTTGGAGAGTGAATGTGTTCGTTGGCGCGGGAGAGTCAGTATGTACGGCGGTTGGCGATGGTTCTGGATCGAACATTCTTTGAAAAGGTGGAAACGCAAATAACACACCGATAATCGAAACAACTCCCGTAATTAGAGCGACCCAAATTGGTACACTCCATCCCTTATTTGTTTCGGTCTTCACATCAGTTTTCACTGGCGTCTTTTTCTTCTTGCTCATCGCTCCTCCCGATTTCGTATAAAACCAATCCGCTACTTTATGGCATTGTATTTTCATCGTCGCGCCCTGTCAAGCAATTTGACCAAGATTGAAATGAAACGCTTTCTTAACCCTCCCGCAATGATTCTTGGGTAAAATCATCCCACCTTTCCTTATCCAACACACATGGCAAAAGAATTCACTTTCACCTGGCAATGGGATATCCAGTCCTCCCCCGAGGCGATCTGGCAATATGCGGCGGATACGAACCGCTTCAACCGCGACACGGGTCAGCCGGAGGTGGAACTGCTGAGCAACGTCAAAGGGACGAAGCGGGCGCGGATGAAACTTCCCATCCTCCGCGTGGTGTGGGAGGAGGAGCCGTTCGAGTGGACGTACCCGTACTCGTTCGGCATCACGCGCCGCTACAGCAAAGGTCCGCTGGATGAGATGCGGACAAACGCCAACTTCACTCCATTGCCCGAAGGCGGGACACGCATCACTTATAGTTCCACATTCATCACCGGGAATATCCTTGCCCAACTTGGAATCCCGTTCGGGATCGGCGTCATTGCGAAGAATCGCTTCGAGCGCGCGTTCCGCAAATACGACGCGATCATCAGTCGCGGCGAATCGTTGACGGAGATGCCTCGTCAGCGCGCGTTAAGCTCGGGAGGGCGAAACAGGTTCAAGGTCCAGAGTGAAGCGGTGGTGAAGCAGGGCACGAATCCCGAATTGGTGAATCGTCTCGAAGAGTTTCTTGATCATGCCGACGAGTTGTCCATCCAACGCATACGCCCGTACTCGCTTGCCGACGCGTGGTCGCTTCGCGCGAATCGCCGCGCCGTGCTCGAAATGTTTTTACGCGCCACACGCGCGGGCATCGTGGATATGTCGTGGGATCTGTTGTGTCCATCGTGCCGCGGCATCACCGAGGGGCATAGCAACCTCGCCGACGTGCGGGGCGACTCGCATTGCAACACGTGCCAGATTGATTTCCGCGCGAACTTCGATCACAACATCGAAGTGGTCTTTCGCCCCAACGCATCGGTGCGCGCGATTGATTACGCCGCCGCGTTTTGCGTGGGAAGCCCGCAATTGCAACCGCATGTGGTGATGTCGCAAAGTTTGTCGCCGTTGCGTTCACTGCCTGTGGATGTGCATCTCGAACCGGGGCGTTACAACATGCGAGCATCAAACGCGAGCGGTTCTGTTTCCATCTTTGCGGATGCGGACGGGGCATCGAAAGCAGACTTGCGCGTGACTCAATTTGGATGGCCCCCCGAAGAACAACGCGTCTCGTTTCTTCCGACCCTCAACCTGATCAACGCCACCGATGCCGACTCTACCTTTCAGCTTGAGCGCGCGTCGTGGGGCGACCAAGCCGCCACCGCCGCCGACGTGACCGCGTTGCAAGTGTTCCGCGACCTGTTCGCCACCGAAGTGATTCGACCGGGCGAGGAAATTTCTGTCGGTTCGATCACGCTGATGTTCACCGACTTGCGCGAGTCGACTCGTCTGTATCGAAACATCGGCGACGCGCCGGCGTTCGGTCGCGTGCGCGAACATTTCCAATTGCTCGAGGATGAGATCGCCGCGGAGGGAGGCGCGATCGTCAAAACGATGGGCGATTCGGTGATGGCGGCGTTCCGTCATCCCATTGCCGCGTTGCGCGCGGTGTGGAAGGCGCAAGTGAAGATCATGGAACGCGGCGAGCCGATGCTTTGGCTGAAGGCGGGAATGCACAAGGGTCCGTGCATCGTTGTCAATTTGAATGACCGCTTGGATTATTTCGGTTCGACGGTCAACATCGCCGCGCGCCTGCCGGGCTTTTCTCAAGGCGGCGAATTGATCTTCACGGAGGAAATCTACAAAGACCCCGAAGTGCAGGAGTTCCTTTCGCAAAGCCTCAAGCCCGATGTGTTGAGTCGTTTTTCGAACAACGTGAAGGGATTCGACGATCCGTTTACGTTGTGGAAGTTGAGGGTTTAATAGTTTGGTAGTTGGATAGTTTGGTAGTGGGGTGGTTGAGCAGGAGTTAAGGATAACGAAAGAGGAAAGAAGAAAGACGCGTCGTCTCTTCTTTCCTCTTTCTTCTTTCATCGTTTTTGGGTTTGAAACATTTCTTGTTGATCCTACTCTGCGGGCCAAGGATTCATTCCTGCCTTGAGACAGGCTAGGCGAAGATCGCGGTCAAAAACGGCAAAAGCAACCGTCACGCCGAGCGTTTCCTGCCAAAGCGACGCGGCCGCAAGGTGAAGCGAGTCATATCCTCGTAATCCATGTTTCCATGCAATATCGCTTGCCCTTTCGATGATCCCCGCCGTAACGTGCAGGCGGGTAAATGTCTGCCAATGATTGAGAAAGTCATCCCAAATTTCCGTCGCCATCGCTGATGAAACAATGTCCATCCGAACTGCCTTCTGAAATGCGGCGGAAATTTCCACCTTTGTAATTACACTGCTGCCAAAAAAGTGGTCGGGTTCGTTCAATAAAGCGACGACCTTGTCCGAACCGGTTTCGCGCAAATATCTCTTTACCAGAGCGCTGGTATCGAAGTAGACGATCATCTCCGATCTTCCAGAATCATATCCGACACCAACGTACCGCTCCGATTAACGACTTTTGGCTGATATGGCGTCATTTTCTTCCCGTTCCAATCAGCCAGACCCGCATCCACCATTGCCCAGACGCGTTCTTCGATGGTTTGCTGGGGAGGGATTAGTTGGGCAACGACATTTCCGCGTTCGGTCACGATGACGGTCTGTCCCTTCTTGACGCGGCGGATATACTCGCTCAATTTGTTTTTTAATTCACGCGTACCAACTCTAACCTCGCTCATGGCAACTCCTTGATGTGGCTACATTATACACCAAGTAGCCGCATGAAGCTTTACACTGACCTATTATCTCAAATGACCAACTTCATTCATGCTTGATCACTCATCAAAACATTAACGCCTTTTGATTTGCAAGGCTTCATTGACTCCGTATATCGTGGTTGGGGTCGGCACCGTATCAACAAACACCTCGTATTGGCGGGCTGTGTCACACGCCCCCCCACGAGGTGACGGCGTTCCAGTCGAGCGTCACGCCCGTTCCGCCGATATTTGCCCCATCAAGAGGCGTGACGGCACTGGGGTTCTGTGCAACACAGCTTGGGATACACTCGTAAGTCGTGACCGTCTCCTTTTTGCACTACGTCTCTACAGGATCACAGACCTTGCAGATCTTGTTGGGGTTATTCTTGGTCGGGCACGGCTCCCACGAGCAGTTACCCCCACCAGTCTCTTCCCACTGGCAACACTCCGTATAACTCTGGGCGGTACCTGGACTCCCCCCCGTCCCCCAGGCATTGTCCCCACACAATGGCTGACATACCGCAGATTTGACCGTGGCGCTCTTGACTGTCCCTGATGGGCAGTCTTGCGGCGCAACACACGCTACAGATCCCCCGCCTCCTCCCCCACTCCCGCACGAGTTGGCAGCACAGCAGACTTGGTTGGTCTTGCACCCTCCTCCTGGCCCTTGCCCGCTACAGCCAGACGCTCCCGAGTATCCCACCCCGCAACTGAACCCCTGCCTGCACTCCCCTGGGCACGACGACCCACCGCCCCCGCCCCCAGTCCAGTTGCACGTCCCACTGCACCAGCACGAGCCAGGATCGCCATCGCAGTTATACTCCCCACAGGCTCCTGCGCTAGGCACACAGTCCATCCGTGTTAGCTTGGCATTGGCGCAGTCGCAAATTGTGTCTTTGTACTCACCACACCAAGTCGAGCCTGAGCAGCTCTGTGCACTCGCCCGCTCGCCCCTCGCAAGGAGGAGCGCTATAACAACCACTATCACAGAGAGTACTCGCCTCATCTTGCCTCCACTATCCACATCACAGGCTCAAGTCGGTTATAGAGGCTCCAGTACTTATCCTCCCCGCCCCCTATTGTGTTGTAGAGTATCTCTCCCATGAGCAGGTTGATGCCAAGCTGTGCCTTGTCCGCTCCGACCCGTCCCCACACCGCACTGTCCACATACACCGTGATCTCCCCTCCCTCATTCTTTACACAGTAAAGCGGGGGCAACCCACGCTCGACCCGTATGCACTTGTCCGTCGTCCCACTCCCCTCCTGTATGGTTACCCTCACCTCTCTCACACTCGGCACTCCTCCAGTCCAAGCCGCCACGAGCCCGCTCGCAAATACTAGTCTCCCCCATGAGAGGTGTAGGCTATAGCGCCCCGCCTGGGGAGCGACCGCAATCCACGTCCCCCGTAGTAGGGCATAGGCCACAAGCCCAGCCATAACTGCCGCAACCGCTAATAAGACTATTATCCCTCGCCTCACCTATCCCACTATATACATATTTTTACCCGCTTTCAAACCCCCGCTCGCTACCTATCCTCCGCAATCCCCCCGCCCCAGTACTTGTCCAAGTATGCCTGCAACGCCTCCGCTCCTCTAAATTTAAAGAGCTCAGGATCGCGATTGGCGCCCTGCTCGAGCAGCGAAACGTACCTGCTCGTGCGCTTGCCGCGTGGCGACTGGATCGAGAGCGTCCCGTGCACCGGGTCAAGCGCCGTGATAAACCGATAAAGCCCCAGGTTATCATACATCGTCTCCGCCGTCTCTCCTGGTTTGAGTCGATAAATACTCATAGCCTCCGTGCTATCTTCGAGTCTCCCCAGGCTCAAGACTATCCGTGAGCGGCCGCTCCCATCACTTAGTGGCACCGCCTCAAACCTTGCCCACCACATATCCCCAACTGTTGACCACCAGCCCTCAAGCATATCCTTGTCCCACATCGCCTCCATCTCCTCGTTGGTCACGAGCTTGAGGCCGATATTGCGGCAGTCTATCTTGGCATCAAACGGCACGGCATACACCATTGCGGGTAGTTGATTCGAATCATGTTCCTCGCTAAGCCGTAACTCCTCAGGCGTCATCTGTGGGAAATTATTGATATTGATTAGGTCGCCAAACGCCTGCCCTGCCATACACGCCCTGACAAACTCCTCCGCCCCCTCCGCCACCGCCTGCTTATCTTTAAAGTAATCGCCAGACTTATGATAAAACCCGCCAGGGTTCTGCCCAAAGCTCACCGCAATGTTGTAGATGACCTTGAGTAGTCCCTCGTACACTTGCGGCGATGCCTCCGCCCTTAGCACACAGGTATCCTCTCCCTCTACCTGCAGGCACCCCGCCGGGATCACCTCCCCAGGCTTCGTCGTGCCGTCCTCGTTGAGCCAGTACTCGACCTGGGTCTTTGCCTTGTTCCACCCATCTTGTCTCCACATCCACTTGCGGCCATCCGCTGTTGTTACTGTCTGCATATCGCCGCTGTTATCCACACTTGAGATCGCCAGCCACGCATCGCCAACAATGATTATTTGTTGTCCATCGCTGACGTTGTAGATGGGCAGAGCCGTGTCCGCGGCTGGCACAGCAGGCTTCCATCCGTTTGCGGCGGGATCAAAGATCAACAGTTCGTCGCCGTTTTGAATCCATAACGGCTCGGATGCGGTGGGAGGTCTCAGCGTGGGCGTGGCAGTGACAGTCGGCACAGACGTACGCGTCGAAGTGGGGACAGGCGTCAGCGTGGGCTGAGGCGTCGGCGCGGCGCAGGAAACCATCATGAACGTAGAAATAATAAGAACGGCAAACATCTTTTGCATATCTTCCTCGGTTATCTCTTCTTGATTTCAAAAGTTTCCGAACTATCAAATGGAATGCGCAGTTGTTCGCTTTCCAAGCTCATCACCTTGCTGTTAGCGAAGAAACCAAAATCAAAACTTGTCTCCTCCCCTGCCTTCTTCCCAGGGATGGGCATCAGCCGCGCGGTGAGGGGTTTGTCGAGTCGCAACGACAGCGCGGAAAGGTCGAGTAACAACGGCACAAGTTGTTCAGCCGTCGTATCTCCCGCGAGCGGAATCGTGTCCAGTCCCGTTCCGCACACAGCGGAGTAAAGCAACGCGTCTTTGATGGTGAGCGTCCCTTCTGCGGCGCGTTTCGCAAGGACGGAATCTTCCAGCACGGGTTGCATGAATCCGCTGAAGCCTGTGTGAGAGAAGTCTGCGCGGTCAATGGTTTCGGTGAGGATCGCCGCCGCGGCGAGCGAACCGTGCAATCCGATCTTTGGGATGCCCATTTTTTCGACCGCGTTTCCAAGCGAGTGTGCATCGTCGGGGAAGGGGGCGAGGGAAAAATCAATACCCAAAAACTTTCGAGAATTAGAGAGTAGAGAATTCGAGATCTTGGCGAGTTTCTTTCCGTGCTTTTCGATCTCGCTGGTTAAATTATTTCGTCCCTCTTCGATGGTCTTTGCATGTTCAAACGCTTGTACCGCCAAGTCTGCGGACTCGGTTGCGAGGGCGAAAGCAGGTTTATCTTTGTCGTGATACGCGGCGGGGAAGAACGGCGCGCCCGCAGGGACGTTTGCCAGCGCGGCGAATTGCAGGTTGGCGAATCCGTTCTGTTCGATCTGCGCGCATCTCACGATCACCTCCGCACACGCGCGGATCGCGGCGAGATTCAGTCCGCGCGTTTTATCCGCCATCACGCCGCCGAAGAAAACATTTTTCGAGACGAAGATCGCGTCGGGGATCACTTCAAAACTGCGCGGCGACTCGGGCAGGGCGGGTCCCAGCGAGACATAACTGACGCCATATTTCTCGACGGCTCCCGTGATTTGATTCGTCAACTCCATCAGTTTGCCAATATTCTCATCGCCCAACAACTTCGGGAAAGGAATCGTCGCCAGCCGCACGGTCTGCACTTCGTAGCCTGCCGCTTCGTACGCAGACTTCGCCTCCGCAAGAAACTTTCCCGCCTTTTGCAGGACTTTTTCTTCGAGTGGATACTTGGGATTGCAGAAATAAGTTACTGAACGGATTTTCATTTAGTTATCAACTTATCAATTTCAACAATTTTTTGATCAACGGAAGATTTGATTTCAATAATGATTTCCCCAAGTGATTTTTTGAATATTTTGCTATCCCCATGAAACTCATCGTGACTTGCTCCAATGAGTGAATTGAATAATCTAAGAGTGTTAGACATATCTTTGTCGTTTAGAAATAATGTCTCCCAATAATTGAATTTGTTCATTAATTCAAACATGTACTCATCAGGTGTTTGACCTTCTTTGGCTGGTCTCTCCCAATTAAAGGTAATATCTCTGCGAAGCCAGTGTAGAGTTGATCGTAAATCTCGCAACGCATCTAATCTCTTCAATTGAAATTCGCGCTGTGTTTCAATTCTCCTTTGGATTCCAAACAACCGAATACTCAGTAAATGTGCTGTAAATCCCCCAATTATTCCTGAAGCCAAGAGTTTCACAAATTCATTTTCAAATAGACTCAAAATATCTTGCCAAGTCATAGATTTACTCCTTGTTAAGAAAGTCTTTGCCTCACCACCTCAAACATCAACACCGACCCCGCCACCCCCGCATTCAGCGACTCGACATTCCCCGCCATCGGAATGCTGATTTGCTGATTTGCTATTTTGCGCGCCTGTTCACTCGCCCCCTCCGCTTCACCGCCGACGATCAACGCCAACGGATGACGAAGATCAGTCTCCCAGCAAGATTTTCCATTCATATCCGCCAACAAGATTTGCATATTCGCCGCTTTGCCCATTTGCTCATTTGCTCGATTTGCTCGATTTGCTGATTTGCTTCCTTGCTCATATGCCAATTTGCACACTTGCTCAATTTCCTCCCACCCCATCTCACGGATCGGCACACGGAAATGCGCGCCCATGCCAGCCCGCAACACCTTCGACGCAAAGGCATCTGTCGTTTCGGGCGGAATCAACACAGCCTGCACACCCGTCGCTGCGGCGGAGCGGAGCAGAGTGCCGAGATTTCCAGGGTCGCGGATTTGGTCGGGGATGAGGACAAAGTCAAGAGGAGTAGAGATTAGAGGATTAGAGAATTGGAGAATTGCGAGAATGCCTTGCGGGGTTTCGGTCTCACTGATGGATTTCATCAAGTCGGTGGAAATTTCCTCCACCTCAATTCCTTTTGACTTGAGACTTTCGACCTGCGACTTTCCTCTCTCGCTCAACGAGTCATCGTACAAAACAGTCTCCAGTCTCCAGTCTCCTTTAACTGCTTCTTCAATCAATCGCACACCCTCCACAACAAACATCCCCGCCTCGCGGCGTTCCTTTGCGCGTCCAAGCAATGCGCGGACAAGTTTTACTTTCGAGTTTTGATTTGAAGTGATCATTGTCCCCACTTGTCATTCCATGAGTTGATAAACACGTCCACACTCGATTGATCGAATAAAACAAGTTTCACGATTTTCAAATTTGATGTATTGCCCTCAAAATACTTTTCAATCGCCGAAAAAATGATCCCCGCCGCTCGGTCTTTTGGAAAGCCGAAGATGCCCGTTGAAATCGCGGGGAGGGCAATCGAAGAACACTTCAATTCATCCGCGACGCGCAGGGAACCTGTCACAGCATCGGATAATTTTCTATCTTCATCGCCATCGCCCCACACGGGACCCACAGCGTGGATGACGAATTTCGCAGGCAGAGTCCCGCCCGAGGTCCACGCAGGATGTGAGTGGGAGACGGGTCCGTGCTGGAGAACCCAGTCATCCGATTCGGATTGAATCGCCGCTCCACCCTTTTTCGAGATCGCCCACGCCACTCCGCCTCCGTGTTGCAGATTCTCATTCGCCGCGTTGACGATGGCATCCACATTTTCAATTGTGATGTCGCCTTGTGCGATCTGAATCATCTGACCTGTCGGCAAGACGCGTTCAACAATGACGGTATTCATGCCGCTATTCTACAACAAAACGTCCGACGAGATTTATCACCTCATCGGACGTTCTTGCCAATTTGCTCTCTTGCTAATTTGCTCTCTTGCTAATTTGCTCTCTTGCTAATTTGCTAATTTGCTCTTTTGCTTAATTGCTTTATTTTGCCATCGCAACCACTGCGGCGAATGCCTGCGGGTCGCGGACTGCCATATCGGATAACATCTTGCGGTTGAGCTCGATGTTCGCCTTCTTCAACAGCGCCACCAACTTGCTATATGTGGTTCCGTTGAGGCGAGCCGCGGCGTTGATGCGGGCGATCCACAACTTGCGCAGGTCGCGCTTGCGCACGCGGCGATCACGGGTCGCGTACCACAGGCTTTTCAGCATTGCCTCGTTGGCTCGCTTGAACAGACGGTTCTTCGCGCCGCGCTGTCCCTTCGTGATCTTCAAAATCTTCTTATGACGTTTGTGCCCCTGAGGTCCACCTTTAACTCTCATGTTCTACTCTCCTGCAAACTCGCGGGCGTCGTCAAGCGATTAGCGTGACAGTTGTGTACACCCGAAAGCCGCAACTAAAAAATTTGGATACGACGTACGGCAAAATTAATTTTGCCCTACATATTCGGCGCAAGGCGCTTAATGCGCTTGATGATCTTGCGACCCTTCACATCGTGCATCTCAGACAACTGCGCCTTTGTGCGCTTCGACGTGTTTCGGCGCAAGTGGCTCTTGCCGCCTTTGGTGCGCATTAGTTTGCCCGAGCCCGTCAAACGAAAACGCTTCGACGTTGCCTTGTGGGTCTTGAGTTTCAACTTACCTTTAGCCTTTGCTTTGCGAGGCATTCGCTATATCTCCTTTCAAAAATTTGCAATAAAAACCGCGGGACTAAACTTTCTCGCCCGCGGACTTTCTCAATCTTTGGGACTTACTCGTAGCGCTTCGGATTGCGGACTTAAGTCCGCACACCTCACGACGCTTCTTTCTCAGGGACAGCTGGTTCGCCCTTCTCCTTCTTTTTCGCGCCGCCTTTGCTGGGAGCCAGCACCACGAGCATCGTTCGCCCTTCCATCTGAGGCGCCGCCTCCACCACGCTGACGTCCGCGAGAGCCGCGGCGATCTCTTTCAGGTCTTCCAGCGCGATCTCGGGGTAATCCATCTCGCGCCCACGGAACTTGATCGTCACCCGCACCTTGTTGCCGTGCAATAACCAGCGACGGGCATCGTCCACTTTGAAACCGCGGTGCGCTTCATTGGTCTTGGGGCGCAGGCGAATTTCTTTGACCTCGATCTTCGTTTGCGACTTCCTCGCTTCGCGTTCCTTCTTGGCGCGCTCATAAATGAACTTGCCAAAATCCATCACGCGGCAAACGGGGGGAGTGGCGTTGGGTGAGACTTCAACAACATCCAACTCGGCATCGCGGGCGATTTGAAGCGCCTGCTTCATCGAAACCACCCCAACGTTTTCACCGTTGGGACCGATCAAACGGACTTCGGGAACCCGAATACCTTCATTAACTCGAAATTCTGCGGCGCTGATATGCTTCTCCTATTACATGACAAATCCAGCCAACGGCTGGGTTAAAGTGGGCGAATGATACCATGCCCGTCGGGGAATCGTCAATAAAATGACGCTTGCGCCATTACGAATACTATGAGGAGGCTATCCGCGCGAGCGGAGCGAAGTCGAAGCGAAGACGGGTTGTCGCTTTTACAGTTCCTTCGCCCTCCGCGCAACCAACTTGCCCTCGAAAGGTTCATTGCGGGGCGAGTGATGTTTATTGCGCGGGTCTCAACGCGGGTTGAGGCTTATCGCGCGGGGCGAAAAATGCGTTGGGGAGTTCAATGGGCGCGAGCGGGTTGCCCGCTTGAATATCCTCCAGCGAGGCGTAATACATTCCCATATCGTTACTGTCGAAGCGCTGGAAGATGAACAAGATAAATTTCCCATCCGGGCTGAAACGGGCATCGCGATAACAGCAGTCGCCATCGATCGGGTTGATGATCGTCTCCTGGCGGGTCGCGCTATCGTACAGATACAGATCGCCAAAGCCGTCGTTGCGAACGGAATCATTCAACAGGAAGAGGGTATCGCCGTTCCAATCATAACTGGCGATGGTCTTCAGGCTTTCCTTGTGAGTGAAGGCAAAGTTCAAGCCTGGGAATTTGTCGATGCGGGTGAGACCGACATTGGCGCAATTGAGAACATCAGCGCTGAATAAAACGATCTGATCTGAATTGACCAGTTCCGTATCCACGATGCGGGCGGCGAGGCGCATCTCATCTTTCGACCAAAGAACATCGCGGAACGGGAATGCGGAAAAAAAACAATTGTCCCTGCGGGCGGTAAGGTTGAAGCGCGTGTCCATCTTTTTCAAGGCTTCGATATCAAAGGGCAGGATGTTCAAGGTGCGTTGGATGCTGATCGCCACATAATCGCCGCGCGGGGATACGCGAAATCCCTCGAGCGTTTCGTCGAGATTGAAACACGCCAGCTGTTCCACTTGTTTTGTCGCGCCATCCACCATGAAGGCGCAATTACGAGACAGATAGACGAGGCGGTTTCCGGTGATCCATTGCAGGTTCGATTTGGAGGAATTATCGGTGCGGATCTGGATCAGCCCGCCGCCGTTGAGGTTCATAAAGTACAACTCATTTCCGGAGAGGAAGGCGATCTGGTCTGCGTTGCCGGGCGGGGGTGGGACGGTTGGCGTGATCTGCGTTATGGCAGGCGTGAGGGTTGGCAAGGGAGCGGGCGTGTCGGTTGGGGCAATCGTGGCAGGGTTAGCGACCAGGCTTCCCGTCGGGGTGGAGGCGGGCGCCAGAAAGGGGATTTGTCCTCTAAAGGCGAAGATCCCTATGAGCGCGATCAATAAGGCGAGGGTGGCGCCGATCCAAAAATTTCTGCGGGGGGTGGCGCGCCGGTCGCTGAGTCCCACAATGGCTGGGATGGTGCGTTCATCGCCAAAGGCGGCATGGTTCAAGGCGCGGGCGAGGTCGAGGGCGGTGTTGTAGCGCTGGGTCTTGTCTTTTGCCAGGGCTTTTTTGATGATGGCGTCGACTTCGGGCGGCAGGTCGGGTCTTTCTTTTAAAATATTCGGAACAGGTTCGTTGACGTGCTGGAGGGCGATGCCGATGACGGTTTCTCCGCTAAAGGGGCGGTTGCCAGTCAGCATTTCGTAGAGGATGGCGCCAAGTCCGTAAATGTCGGCACGGTGGTCAACGGCTTCGCCGCGCGCCTGTTCGGGGCTGATGTAGGCTGGGGTGCCGATCACTTCCTCCCCGGTGGCAGAGATGGCTGATTCGGTTAACTTTGCCACGCCGAAATCGGAAAGGTATGGGTTGTGGCTTCCGTCGAAAAGCACGTTATCGGGTTTGATGTCGCGATGGATGATTTTTCTGGCGTGCGCGTGGTCGAGCGCGGCGGCGAGTCGTTCGATGATCAAGGCGGCGTCTTGTAGTGAAAACTTTTCCTTTTTGATCATCTCGGTCAGCGAGCCGCCGGACATGTAGCGCATGACGAAGTAGGGCTGGCTATCGTCGTCTCCCACATCGTAGACCGGCACAATGGCGGGGTGTTCCAGGGTGGCAATCAACTTAAGCTCACGCTTGAAGCGTGAGCGGGTGAGCAAGTTATGCATCATTTCGCGGGGCAATACTTTGATCGCCACTTCGCGGTTGGAACTGGGGTCGAGGGCGCGATACACGGTTGCCATGCCGCCGCGCCCCAGTTCCGACTTGATCTTGTATCTTCCTACCTTCTCCGGGGACATGGGTCAAGTATATCAAATACGCTGTTGTGATAAAAAGTGCAAAAGCCTGTTAAAAGCCGATTCGTTGGAGTTCACTGGGAAAGTCCTTTATGCGTGGGTTGGGCAGACAATGTGGAATTTTTTTGAGGAAATGGAGAAAGTTCAAGCGCACGTTACGGGTCCTGAATTTCAGCGGCTCGCAGGGTATTCCGCATGAGCATGGCGATCGTCATGGGTCCCACCCCACCGGGCACCGGCGTGATGAAACCCGCCGTTTCTTTCGCTTCGTCAAAATTGACATCACCCACGAGCCGGTAGCCGCTCTTCTTCGTCGCGTCGGGCTTGGTGTTGATGCCTACATCGATGACCGCCGCGCCGGGTTTGATCCAATCGCCGCGCACGAATTCGGCTTTGCCGATGGCAACGATGAGGATATCCGCCATGCGCGTTAGGGTGGGCAAATCTTTTGTGCGCGAGTGACAGACCGTCACTGTGGCATTCCGCGACATGAGCAACAACGCCGCCGGCATCCCAACGATGTTCGACCTGCCCAGCACAACCGCGTTTGCGCCTTCGATCTGCGCGCCGGCTTGATCGAGCAGATACAGACATCCGTATGGCGTGCAGGGAACGAATAACGGCTCGCGCCCTCGTTGCGCCAGCCGACCGATGTTGATCGGCGAGAATCCATCCACGTCTTTTTCGACGCTGATGAGTTGCAGAATGCGCTCTTCATTCAAATGCGATGGCAGGGGAAGTTGCACGAGAATCCCATGCACGGTTTTATCGTCGTTCAATGATCCGACGATTCGTTCCAATTCTTCCTGTGCTATATCGCCGGGCAAATTCTGGCTGACCGAACCCATGCCCAACTCGGCGCAGGCTTTTTGTTTGGAGGCAACATACGCGGCAGAGTCGGCGCGGTCGCCGACCAGCACGGTGGCAAGTGTGGGTTTGGATTTTCCTGCGGCGATCCGTTTTGCCACTTTCGCGGCGACCTCTTCGCGCACCTGTCCTGCGATCATTTTTCCGTCAATGAGTTGTGCGGTCATGGATCATTTCCTCGTTCAAAATTTCGCCTCGCACTTGATTCGATTCGCAATCGGTCAAAGCGACGCGGTCGATCTCGTTCCAGCGCGGCGATTCGGCGAACGCCTGCGCGCGCAGATAATTTTCGGTGAACCCTTCCATCAGCCAGCCGCGCTCGCCCATCTCGGATGTGGACTCCCACAGCACGAACATCGTCTGCCCGATGAATTTCTCGCGGTAGGATTTTGCGGATTCTTCCAGCGCATCGTGCAAGATATGATTCCGTTTCTTGCGGACTTCGGACTGGATCTGCCCTTTCATCTTCGCCGCCCCTGTGCCGGGACGAGGCGAGTACGTGAACACATGTCCACCGGCGAAGTTCATCTCGTTGACAAAATCAAGCGTGTGAGCGAACTCCTCGTCCGTTTCACCGGGGAAGCCAGCGATGATGTCTGTTGTGATAGCAACATCAGGAATCGTTTCGCGCGCAGATTGGATCAACTCGCGGAACGAATTCGTCGTGGTGTTGCGGCGCATCCGCTTGAGGGTCGAGTCGCTCCCCGCTTGGAGAGGCAGATGCAAGTGCGGCATGAGGCGAGAACTTGCTCTGAGCGAAGTCGAAGAGTCCCAGAGTGAAAAGAAGTCCGCGTTCAAATCCCAGGGTTCGAGCGAGGAGAGTCGCAAGCGCGGGACATCTGTGTGATGAAGAATCGCTTTGATGAGTTCAGCGAGATGCGACTCGAATTCATAACCCCACGAGCCGAGATGAACGCCGGTGAGAACGATTTCTTTTGCGCCACCATCGAGCGCGAATTGAATATCCTGGATCACGTCAGCGACGGTTCGGCTCCGCGCTTCGCCGCGCGCGACGGTGGTAATGCAAAACGTGCATTGATTGTTGCAACCGTCCTGCACTTTGATGAAGGCGCGCGTGCGGCGATGAAGACCGGGAAGCGGGATGCGAGTGAGAGGCTCAAGATCGAAGGCTTGTCCTGAGCTTGTCGAAGGATCAGGTCGGAGGTCAAAGGTTTCAGGTTGAAGGTCAAGAACATCAGCAACAAGGTGATCCTTGCGATCATTTGAAATGACACGTGTGACATTTGTCAGCTCAAGCGCGCGCTCGGGTTGGAGTGTCGTCCAACAACCTGTTGCCACGATGTCAGTCACGCCCGCGCGCGCGATCTGTCGAATCTTGCCGCGCGACACGGAGACGGCATCGTTCGTCACCGCGCAAGTGTTGACCACCGCCATCTCAGCCAGTTCGGCAGACGCGACGATCTCATGCCCCGCCGAGCGGAATCCATGCGCCATGTGTTCGATCTCCGCTTGGTTGAGTCTGCATCCGATGGTGTCGAGGTAGATTTTCATAAAAGGACAGGGGGGGGTAGATGATTAGAGATTGGATGATTAGAGATTAGATGATTAGATGATTAGATGTTGAATGTTTAGAAAGTGGAAAGTGGAAAACGGCAAAAGACTACTTTCTACTCTCTACTCTCTACTCTCTACTTTCTACTCTCTACTTTCTACCTACGGTTGCATCACCACAAAATTATCGAACAACACATCCACGCCGGGTTGGGTGAAGGAGCCAGCCAGCAGACCCACATCCCCGGTAGCCAGTTCGGCATCGCTTGCGCCGGCGGTCAATTGATAATTCACATAGAAGACAAGCGAGTCGCCAATACAGTCGGCGCGGAGGTGGTTGACGGAATCGGGCTGGATCATTTCGGAGGCTTGCATTTCACTTTGCCCAAGCAAAGTTACCTGCCCGCCGACAAACTTACCAATGGCGTAATAGCCGTCATTCGAGATGATGAAGAAATAATAATTGCCGTTTTGGTAGCGGCACATCACGCCGGCGCGATTTTCGGCTGGACCGCTGAGTTTGGTCACATCCGCCTCAATGCGGGCGTCGCGCAAATTCAACTCGGGGGTCGACCAGAAATTGAGTTGCGGCTGGCGGATCAACATGCGATAGCCGCCCTCATCGTAATCCATGATGCCGCCGTCGTTGGCAAGGCGATCCCATCCGCTGGCGTTTGATTCGAATTCATCCTGAAACAACACTGTTCCCGAAGGCTGGGGCGGCGCGGTGGCGGTCGGTGAGGAGGCGCACCCAGCCAGGAAAACAAGGAACGATACCAGAGGGACGAGTTTTTTCACGATTGGGATTGTATCATGGCGGCTATGGAAAAAATTGCTTCAAGTACGCATCTGCTTCGTCGTTCCCCAGATCGCGGGCAAGGGTAAATTCATCGAGGGCGCGAGCGCGGTCATTCGTCTGTAAATAGACCATGGCCAAATGCAAATGAGCCGACGCGTTTTGCGCGTCCAGTTCGAGGGCGGTGAGCAGGTGCCGTTCGGCGGTTTCAAAATCATCATTGAGGTACCACAGCCAGCCCAGCGTATCCTCCGATGCGGAGTTTTTCGGGTCGAGCGCCACAGCGCGTTGCGCGGCAGGGATGCCGATATCGTTCAAGTGAATACCGAGGCGGCCGCAAAACTCCGCGAGCGCGCGCCAGGCGTTGGCATCCTCAGGCGCGAGGCTGGCGGCATATTGATAGGCCTCCAACGCGCGGATCAAGTCGCCGTTGAGCGCGTACGCGTTGCCCAGCGCGAAATAGCGCTCGGGGGTGTCCGCATCCAGCGACGCGGCGGCTTGATGTTCGGTGAGCGCTTGCGAATAATTTCCGACGCGCTCGAAATACAACCCGCGCAACCCGCGGACAACCGCAGAGTTGGGATTCAACTGGAACGCGCGATCCAACGCCTCGCTTCCCTCCGACCCTGTGTGCTGGCTCGCCTCCCCCAACCATGCCCACGCCTCGGCGTTTGACTCATCCGCTTGCACAGCGGATTCGAATGCGGCGCGCGCCAACTGCCATTCATTCACCAACCCCAGCCCGGCGCCGAGGATGACAAATTGTTCGGAGGGCGCTTCGCTCAGCGACGCCAAACTCAAAGCGGAACGCAGAGTCTGCGCTGGCGGGTCAAATTGAGGGTCCAGTTGTGAAGCGGCGAGGAGTTCCGTCCACGCGGAGGGCGAGTCGGTCAACGTCAACAACAGCCCGAGGCGGTAATGCGCGGCGGCATCGTCGGGGTCGCGCTCAAGGTGGGCTTGAAAATAATCTGCCGCAAGAGAAAATTTTCCCTGCTCTTCCATTGCATACGCCAGCCGTTGATACAGCCCGGGTAAAAATTCAGTCTGCTCGAGTCCTTGTTTCCAGATTTCAATGGCGCGTTCCGTATTGTCGTTCAAGAAATTGGCATCGCCCCACGCCGCCCAGCCCGCCGGGGTGAGGGCGTTTTTTTCGCGGGCGGCGCGATACATGGCATCGGCGCGGGCAAAATCGCGGTCGTGAAAATAAGCATGCCCGGCGAGTTCATACAAATCGGTTCGCCAGGGTAACCGCTGAGCCGCGCGCACATAATGTTCCGCCATCTCGGGGTATGACTGCGCCTCAGCCGCTTTGCGAATCTCCGAGTTTCCGTCCACAAGGATTGGGATGGCAACCGCAAGAAGAATTAAGAGAAGAACGAGGGTGATACGCAGACCTGCCCGGGACATGTGTGGAATTATAGCCCGTGAATTTAAACGACGTTAACGTTCCTGTAACTCTGGCGGTTGCTCCGGAAACCGCCAACTGGAATATAATCGTCATTGTCATGTTCGATTTAATTGCCAACACATTCAATTTTTTCACCACACCCAGCGGGAGTTTGATCTATCATCTCGTGCTGTTGTTTTCGGTGATCTGGGCGTTGGCTTCCGCGTATTTGCTTTGGAAGTCGAGCGAATTCCCGCAGGCGCGGCGCACCATGTTTGGGCTTGCCCTGCTGTTCATCGCGCGCATCGCCCTCTTTGCGGTGACGTTGGCAGGCAACGGCGGATTGGTCAATTTTTCAGTTGTGCTTCCCCCATTGGATCGAGCCATCACGCTCTTTTCATTAGTATGGGTGATCTGGCTGTGGAATTTTCCCGAGCCAAGCCGCGCCGCCGACGCGATCACCGGGCTGGCAAGCGTTCTGCTGATCGCCGCGCTGGGGCTCAGCCTCGTGGCGTACGCGCAGGATTTCACCCGCCCCGACTATAACCGCACCACCAATGACGGCATCTGGCAGTTGGCAAGCATTGCCACCGCTTCATTCGGTTTATTGTTGTTAGCCATTCGCCGTCCGAACGGTGCGGTCTATGGGTTGGCATTCTTGATCCTTGCGATCGCTGGGCATGTGATTTATGTCGTTTTGGGGCGTTTCGATGGCAATTTTCCCGGCGCGGTTCGGCTGATGTATATTGCGGCGTTTCCATTATTGACCACCCTGCCCCAGAGGTTTCCCGCTCCCTCCAAGGGGCCGATCTCCGTCAAACTGCATGCGCCAGTGGACGAACGCCGCCGCTACAGCACCGACCCGAAAACTTTCCACGCCCTGCTTGCCCTGGCGGGTGAATCAAGCGTGGACCGGTTGAGCCAAGCCATCACCCGCGCCATCGCGCAGACGATGCTTGCCGACTTGTGTTTTTTGATCTACCTTACCGATAACAAGAATCAGATTCAGGTCGCCAGCGGGTACGACCTCATCCGCGAGGAAAATTTGGATGGTGGAAGCCTGAACAAAAGCATGATCCCCATGCTCACCAATGCCCTGCAACGCGGGCGTCCGTTGCGGTTGCCGTCATCCAGCACATCAGCCGATATCAAAGGGTTGAGCGACCTGCTCGGGCTGGCAAGCCCAGGTCACATTTTGAGCGTGCCCATCGTCACGCCGGAGAAAGATTCCCTCGGCGGCGTGCTGTTGCTCTCACCCTATTCCAACCGTCTGTGGAGCGCGGAAGACCAGGCGTTCCTTTCCAACATTGCGGTCGCGCTCGTTCCGATCATCCAGCGCGGAAACAAGATGACCTCGCTCGAACAAAAAGGCGAACAAACACGGCAGGCGCTCGATGTGGCGCAGGATCGCATTCTCGAACTCGAACGCCGCAATGAAGACCTGCTCAAACAAATGGAAGCAGTGCGCGCCGACGCCGCGCAGGGATTATCGCAAGCCGAAGACCTGGCGGCGCTCACCCGCATGCAGGAAGATTCGCAAAAAGCCATCGAGCGCCTCAAACAGGAAAATGAAACGTTGCGCTCCGGCAAGGGACATGTGGGCGCCTCGCAACAAGTGGAAGGCGAGTTGCGCCTGACGCTGGAAGAAATTGCCCGCCTGCAAAACCAACTGGCGGGGGCAAATATGCGCGTGGCAGAACTGGAAATGGGTTCAGCCACTATTGCGCGACCCAGCGAGCAAGCCGAAGTGGTCGCGTCCATCTCACAGGAACTGCGCCAGCCCATGTCCTCTATTGTGGGGTATACCGACTTGCTACTCGGCGAATCGGTCGGCATTCTCGGCGCGTTACAGCGAAAATTTGTCGAGCGTATCAAAGCCTCCACCGAGCGCATCGGCAACCTCGTAGACGACCTCATCCAGGTGACCACGCTCGAGACCGGGCTAAATGAACTCAAGCCCGAAGCCGTAGACTTAAACCTCATCATCGATAATGCCATGTCGTATACCAGCAGTCAGGTAAGGG
This sequence comes from Candidatus Defluviilinea gracilis, assembly GCA_016716235.1. Taxonomy (NCBI): domain Bacteria; kingdom Bacillati; phylum Chloroflexota; class Anaerolineae; order Anaerolineales; family Candidatus Villigracilaceae; genus Candidatus Defluviilinea; species Candidatus Defluviilinea gracilis. The sequence goes on along the minus strand of JADJWS010000001.1, from coordinate 1,691,488 downwards.
AAAAAAATATTTCCCTGCATCTCGACCTGCCGAAAAACATGGCGCCCATCCATGCCGACCGCGAAGCCCTGCAACAGATTGTGATCCACCTCCTGCAAAATGCCGGCTCTGCCTCCCCGGTGGAAGGCTCCATCCACTTGCGCGTGCAGACGAAATCGGAAGGCGGAGACGAATACGTCCTGATCCAAGTCAAGGATTCCGGCGGAGGCATCCCCTCCGAGGATCTTTCGCGCGTGTTCACGCGTTTGTATCGCGCCGATAATGTCTTGATCCAGGGTGTCGGCGATACCGGCGTGGGGCTGTCGATCGCCAAGACCCTCACCGAAGCGCAACGCGGACGAATTTGGGTAGAGACCGACGCCGGCGTCGGCTCGACCTTCAGCGTGCTCCTGCCGATCGCCAAAAACATCCTCTCGCGTGTGCCGGAGATTTGATCCATGCAAGCCTTGCGCCAGTTGGGGGGAGGCGTCATCATCGCCATCGTTTCCATCGTTCTGGTTATCGGGGGAGTTTCGCTCGCCATCGCCGAATCCGCTTCGCCGCCCACGCAATCGATTCCCGTCTTTATTTCACCCACCGCGCCTGTGACCCTTTTCACCCCAACGTTGCTTCCGCTCCCCACCTCGTCTGAAACCTCGACCAGCGCGCCCGCATTGACAAACACGCCAGCGGCAACGTTTACGATCATTGCGCCTTCAGCCACCACCTGCCCGCCGCCCCCAAGCGGCTGGACTCCCATCGTTGTCTCTTTTGCCGATACCATTTATACCCTCGCGCAAAAATACGCCACCACCGAAGACGCTTTAAAGAACGCCAACTGCCTTGCCTCGGTGAACTTACAACTCGGCGCAACTCTCTATGTTCCGCCGGTGGCATCGACCGCCGTCGTTGTCACGTGCAGTCCGCCATTTAACTGGGTGAAGAGACACGTCGTGCAACCCGGCGAAAATTTATACCGCATCGCCCTCGCGTATGGGTTGACCTACCCGCAGTTACAACAAGGCAATTGCATGGGCGCTTCCATTACTATTTATGTTGGGCAGTTATTATGGGTTCCCAACATCCCCACACTCACCCCGCTCCCCGGCGCAACGGCGACCATTCGCCTCTCCACCTCTACCGCCTCGCCAACCCCGACCCAAACCTTCGTCTCCACTGCCACCCAAATGCCTACCCTCACCGCAACATTTATGCCAACGGCATCGTCTCAACCGACGATCACAAACACCGTTCCTCCCGCGCCCACAGTCACGCCATCTCTCACCCCATTCCCTTCGCCATCGCCCTCCCCATGAACTTCAGCCGACAGATCATACTCGCGACACTGTTGCTCGCCGGGTGTGGGACAACCGCATCGCCGTCGCCGACCCAACCTTCCTCGTTTTTCGATTTGGTGACGCCCGCGCCCAATCCATCCGCGACCCCGACTCCCTTCCAGCCGTTGCCGCTCGGCGCGACAAGTTTTTTCATTCCCGCGAACGACCCGCTTCTTCTCACCAGTGCGGCTGATTCAGCCCTTGCCACATCATCCCTGCCCCCGGAGACTCCCACCCTGCTCCCCACCATCGACGCAGTTGTGTTGAACAACACCATTGCGCCACAACCGACCTTCGATAGTCAGATCTTCAACAATGGGCAAAATACGATCAATTTTTTGCTGATCGGCTCCGATCGCCGTTCTCTTACCGGTTCGACGCGCACCGACACCATGGTCATTGCGATCCTGCACCCCACCGAGGGACAGGTCTCGCTTATTTCCATTCCGCGAGATCTGTGGGTTTCGATCCCGGGCTTTGAAAACAACCGCATCAACACGGCGTATCAGGTTGGGAAATCCACCGACTACCCCGGCGGCGGACCCGGCTTGCTCAAGGAAACCATTCAGTACAACCTCGGCATCCGCATCGATCACACTGCCCTCGTAGACTTCAACGGCTTTTCCGATATCGTCAACACCCTGGGCGGCGTGGATGTGCCCGTCTCATGCGCCTACACCGATTGGCGGCTGATCGACCCAAGTTACGACCCTGAAAATGAAAACAACTGGTACTTGCACACCGCCGAGCCCGGCGTCATTCACATGGATGGCGACCTTGCCCTGTGGTATGCCCGCTCGCGCCAAAAATCGAATGATTTCGACCGCGGGCGCAGGCAACAGGAAGTCCTGCGCGCGTTGTTCACCCAAGCCTTGCAAGCCGGAACGCTGACCCGCATCCCTGAACTGTACGAAAACCTGAAGGATTCGGTTGAGACCGATCTGGGCTTGGGAGATCTTCTACAACTCTCAGTCTACACTCCCAAGATGACGAATGCCGACATCCGCAGTTACTACATTCGCCCGCCTTACGTTAGCTCATGGATCACCGACGGAGGAGCGTACGTGTTGTTGCCAGACAAAGACCGGCTCTCGCAATTGATTACCGAAGCGCTCTCCCCTCCGGTGAAGGTCGCAGAGAGGCAGGCAGTCACAATCGAGGTGATGAACGGCACCTCCATCCCCGGTTATGAAACGCTCGCGGCGACGCGTCTCAATTACGCCGGCTACGAAACCCGCATCATCCCCTCCGACCGGCAGGACTATGGCTCGTCGGTCTTGATCGATAAGACCATTGTGCAGGATACCGCCTTTAGCGCCCCGATCCTCAGCGTGATGGGATTACCGCCAAACAGCCTGATCTCCGGCGCAGACCCAAACAGCGGCTCGAACTTCCTTTTGATTTTAGGGTACGATTACGAACCATGCTTCAAACCAGAGAGTTTGGGGCAATAAACGCTTTGATAGACGCTTCCCTATTTCCGAGACAATCCATTCCATAACCAGGAGACATTACCATGACCGATAAACAAGCCATACTACCGGAAGGCGCAAACCCCATGGGACCTTATTCGCCGGGCATCGTCAGCGGCGGATTTTTGTTCGTGGCCGGGCAGGTGGGGCGCGCACCCGATGGAACCATCGGCGCGACCATCGAAGAGCAAACCCGTTTCACGCTGGAAAATATGCGCGCTGTCTTGCATGCCGCAGGGTGTGACCTCAAGGATGTTGTGAAGGCGAACGTTTACATCACCAAGCCGGAGTACCTGCAAGCGTTCAACCCGATCTACATGGAATATTTCCCCGTGCCGCGTCCCGCGCGCGCCACCGTGGTCGCCGCCCTGGTGGATGAACAATTTCTGATCGAGATCGAAGCCATCGCAAAGTTGCCGTAAAGCGGCGCATCGAGAAGGCGGTTGCCCGAAGCGACCGCCTTCTTTTTTTCTCAGGATGATAAGATACCAAACATGGATGCAAATCGTTTTGCTACACACAGCCTCAACGACCCGCGCATCTTGCGAATCTTGTCTGCGGCGTTGAATGCGGTTGACCCATACATTGCGGTAAAAAGTCATTTGCCGAGTGTGGCGGGCGATGTGTACGGTCTCGCCGTTGGAAAAGCCGCCGTTCCGATGATGACCGCCCTAGCCGAATCGATTCCGCTTGCGGGCGCGCTCGCCATTAGCAAGCACGCTTCATCCGCTTCGACTTCGGTCTTCGTCTCCGCTGTCGCTCCGCTCAGACCTCCGCTCAGCGCGGAAATGAGCCAGTTTCCCCTCCTCCTCAGCGGACATCCCATCCCCGACGCGCGATCCGTCCACGCGGGCGAACGCGCGCTTGAGTTTGTTGCTTCTTTAAAAGAAGAAGACACACTCATCTGTTTGATCTCAGGCGGAGGCTCGGCGCTGATGACCGCGCCGGTGATTCCGCTGGAGGAGTTGCAAACGCTCACCGCTTTGTTATTAGCATCGGGCGCGACCATCAACGAGATCAACACCATCCGCCGCCACTTGGACCGAGTCAAAGGCGGAGGCTTGGCGCGCGCGACGAAAGCCAACATCATCAGCCTGATCCTCTCGGATGTGATCGGCAATCCGCTCGAGGCTATCGCCTCAGGTCCCACCGCCCCCGACCCAACCACACGCGAAGATGCTCGCGCAATTCTTGAAAGATACGCGCTTATCCAACCAACAATTCTCCAATTCTCTAATTCTCTTTTTGAAACTACTAAACCCAATCACCCAACATTCTCCCGCGTCCAAAACATCATCATCGGCGACAACAGACTCGCCGCGCAAGCCGCGCTCGAACAAGCGCAACGCGAAGGATTTGATTCGGAAATACTCACGAACGAATTGCAAGGCGAAGCGCGTGAAGTTGGCGTGATGCTGTCAACTAAACTGCGCGACGAAGCGACGAAACGCCCGCGTCCGTTTTGCTTGATCGCGGGCGGAGAAACAACTGTAACCATTCGCGGTAATGGCAAAGGCGGGCGGAATCAAGAACTGGCGTTAGCCGCTATCAATGAATTGCGCGATGTACCCAACGCGATGTTGATCGCATTAGCAACCGACGGCGAGGACGGTCCCACCGATGCGGCGGGCGCGGTTGCCACAGGCGAATCGGCTGAAAGGGCGATGAGGCTGGGGTTGAGCGAGGCAGACAGCCTGTCGAGAAATGACGCGTTTCCGTTCTTCGAGTCGCTTGGCGATTTAATCCGCACACATCCGACAGGCACAAACGTCAACGATTTAGTTTTCTTATTTTGGGCGGGTGGGTAAATCGGAAAATCTTCATTGACAGGGTTCTAAGGGTGGGCTATGATTAGTTTGTTGCCCCAACATACTAACAATGAAGAAAACAACTGATCAAGCCTTCTTTCGAGAGACGAATTTATCTCTGGTTCTGAGGAACATTCATAATGACGCGCCTCTTTCGCGCGCCAAGTTGGCAGTGATGACCGAGTTGAACAAGTCGACTGTTTCGAGTTTGGTCGAGGATTTACTTGCGCGCGGGTTGATCCATGAGATCGGAACGGGCACGATCGGCACCGGGCGCCCCGCCACCCTGCTGGAGATCAACCCCAAGGCTGGGGGAATTATCGGCGTGGAGTTGGGTGTTGATTTTGTGGCTGTGGCATTGATGGATTTTGTCGGCACAACGCTCTGGAGGCGCAAAGAAAAGGCGGACCCTTTCGAGGAGAAGACCAAAACCATCAAGCAAACGTTGGACCTGGTGGATGAGGCAATGACTCGTTGCCGCGCTTTAAACCTTCGTTTATTGGGCTTGGGGCTTGCCGCGCCGGGCACCGTGGACTTGAAGGAAGGGGTGATGGTTTTTTCGCCCAACTTGCGCTGGCATAATGTTCCATTGAGAAAAATTTTCTCCGAGCATACGGGGCTCAAGGCATATATTGAAAACGATGCGAATGCCGCTGGAGTAGCGGAGCATTTATTCGGCGTGATGAGGCAGACAAAAGATTTTCTTTTCATCTATGCCGGCGTTGGGGTGGGAGGCGGTCTCTTTTTGAACGGCAAGTTGTATCGCGGTCACAACGGGTATGCCGGTGAGATTGGTCACATCCCCACCCTGTCGGAGGGAACGGGTGAAGTGTGCCTGTGCGGCAACCCAAGTTGTTGGGAAACACGGGCGAACCAGCGCGCCCTGATTCGCCGCGTGGAGGCGGGTTTGAAGAATGGACGCTCCAGTCTTGCGCAAAACCTGATGTTGGAAAAAAACGAACCGGCGCTTTCTGTGGAACTCATCAAACAAGCCGCTGATGGCGGCGATGAGGTGGCGCGCGAATCGTTTGACGAGGTCGGCCGCGCGATGGGGCAGGGAATCGCCGGGCTGGTGAATATCTTCAACCCGGAGAAGGTGGTCATTGGCGGCACCTTGAGCGCGGCAAGCGGGCATTTGCTCCCCGCGCTGAAAGAAGCCATCTCGCAACGTGCTTTGAACGATGTGTTGAAGAAGACGGATGTGATCCCATCTGTGTTTGGAGACGATGCCAGTTTGTTTGGCGCGGTCGCGATTGTTGTGGAAGATATCATGTGGAATCCATCGAGTGTTGAAAGGAGGTGATGTTGAGGCGTGAGGAAGAACTTGAGCGTATCCGTGTCGATCAATCGTGTTTCCAATTTAGATTAGGAGAAGAAGTATGAATAAGAAACTGTTTTACCTATTGAGCGCGTTGATGATCGTTTCCATCGCGCTGTCATCCTGCGCGCCCGCGGCCACCGAGGCGCCCCCAGCCGCAACGGAGGCGCCCGCAACGGAAGCGCCTGCGACCGAAGCGCCCGCCACCGAAGCGCCCGCCGCGGCCGATGAAGTGGAAGTGTTCTCATGGTGGACCGGCGGCGGCGAAGCGGCTGGTCTCGAAGCCATGATCAAAGTGTTCAACGGCACAGACCCGAACATCGAATTTATCAATGCGGCTGTAGCCGGCGGCGCAGGCACGAACGCGCGCGCGGTCCTTGCGACCCGCTTGCAGGCTGGCGATCCGCCCGATTCGTGGCAGGGTCATGCGGGTCAGGAACTGATCGGCACTTATGTTGCCGCCGGTCAGATCGAACCGCTGAACGATCTGTATAAAGCCGAAGGCTGGCTCGATGTGATGCCCGAAACGTTGATCCCATTGATCTCGCAGGATGGCAATATCTATTCCGTGCCGGTCAACATTCACCGCGCGAATGTGCTGTGGTACAACCCGGGCTTGCTCGAAGCCAACGGCGTGGCAGTGCCGACCACCATGGATGAATGGTTCGCGGCTATGGATACCCTGCAAGCGGCAGGCGTTCAGCCTCTCGCGCTCGGCGAACAATGGACGAAGATGCACCTGTTCGAAACCGTCCTGCTCGGCACGCTTGGTCCCGATGCCTACAACGGTCTGTGGGATGGCTCCACCGATTGGGCCAGCCCAGAAGTAAAGACCGCTTTGGAGAATTACGCCAAAGTGTTGAGCTATGCCAATAGCGATTCCGCTTCGTTGACGTGGCAGGATGCCTCGCAACTTGTGGTGAACGGCGAAGCCGCGTTCAATGTGATGGGCGACTGGGCGGCTGGCTACTTCATTGAGTTGGGCAAGACCGCCAACACCGATTACGGTTGGGCGGCGACTCCGGGCGCGAACGGCGTCTTCCAGTTCCTCTCCGATTCCTTCGTCCTTGCGGTTGGCGCGCCTCATCACGATGCCGCGCTCGAATGGTTGAAGGTGGCAGGCTCAAAGGAAGGTCAGGAAGCGTTCAACCCGGTCAAGGGTTCCATCTGCGCCCGCACCGATTGCGATAAATCGCTGTTCGGCGAATATCTGCAATCTGCCATGGACGATTGGTCCTCCAACACCGTGGTCGGCTCGTTGACTCACGGCGTGGTTGCCAACGACTCGTGGAAGACCGAGATCGATACGGCGCTCGGGCTGTTCCTCGCCAGCGGCGATGTGGACGCGTTCCAGTCCGCGCTCGCTGCGGCTTGCGCCAGTTCTGGTCCCTGCAAGTAGGTCTAGTGTTAGAATTGCTGAGGCTCCACGCGGAGCCTCAGCAATTTTTTATCGCCACCAAGGAATGGATGCGCTATGACAAAAGACAAAGACCGCGTTCTGAACATCATCCTTGTTTCCCCGTCCATTTTGGCGGTATTGATCTTCGTCTATGGATTCATCGCCTGGTCGGTGCGGGTTTCGTTGAGTAAATGGAAAGGCTTGAACCCGGACTATACATGGAACAGCATCAACAATTATATTGAACTGTTCAAAGACCCGCGCTTTGCCGTGGATGTGAAGAACACATTGATCTTTACGGGGGTATTCGTGATCGGCAGTCTGACGCTTGGATTTTTACTTGCCGTCATGCTCGACCAGGGTTTGAGGGGCGAAGGGTTCTTCCGCAGTCTGTTCCTTTTTCCGATGGCAATTTCTTATATCGTGACCGGCGTCGTCTGGCGCTGGTTGATGAATCCCGCCATGGGTTCGCGCATGAGCGGGTTTAATTTGTTATTTACAAATCTCGGGTTGGATTCTCTGGTCAACGCGTGGCATACCACTCCGCAGTGGGGCATGGCGGCGATCGCGCTCGCGGCGATCTGGCAGATGTCTGGTTACACCATGGCGTTATACCTTGCCGGGTTGCGCGCCATCCCGCAGGAACTCAAAGAAGCCGCGCGCATCGATGGAGCCAGCGAAGCGCAGATCTATCGCCACATCATGATTCCCCTTCTCGCGCCCGTGACGCTTTCCGCCCTCATCATTCTGGGGCACATGTCGTTGAAAGTGTTCGACCTCATCGTGGCGATTGCCGGGAAACAACTCCAACTCGACGTTCCCGCCATTTATATGTGGCAGGCAACCTTCGACGGCCTCTTCTATGGGCGCGGCGCGGCGATCGGTATTATCCTGCTTCTCAGTGTGGCGATCCTCATCATTCCCTACATCCGATACACCCTCAAAACGGAGGCGCAATCATGAAATCTCTACGCCTTTCCAAGAACTGGTTGTACCTTCCGTTGATCGGCATGGCGATCTTTTACCTGATCCCCATGTATGTGATGATCATCACCGGCTTCAAGGCATTCGATGAAATTAGCCTGAAGACCATGTGGGACCTGCCGCGCGGCATCGCCTTCGATAACTATATTGAAGCGTTTGCAAAATTATCACCCTCGCTGTGGAACAGTTTTTTGATGGTGATCCCAGCCACTCTCATGTCGTCCGCGCTTGGGTCATTGAACGGGTTCGTCCTCGCCAAATGGAAATTTCGCGGCGCAGACGTGATCTTCCCGTTTATTTTGTTCGGCATGTTCATTCCGTATCAAAGCATTCTCATTCCACTTGTGCAGTTCATGAACGCGGCGGGCATCACCGGCTTGCCCGGGCTGGCAATGGCGCACATCATTTACGGCATTCCCATCACTACGCTTACATTCCGAAATTATTACGCCAGTCTGCCGCAAGAACTCCTCGAAGCCGCCAAAATAGACGGCGCGAGCATGTTGGGAATTTACCGATACATTCTCCTGCCGATCTCGCTCCCAAGTTTTGTGGTGGTGTTGATCTGGCAGTTCACCTCCGCGTGGAATGACTTCCTCTTCGCGGTGGTGCTGACCGGCAACACCGAATGGCCCATTACAGTCGCATTGAACAACATGGCAGGCAGTCAGATCATCGCGTGGAATGTGCAAATGGCAGGCTCGCTTCTCGCCGCGTTGCCGACGCTGTTGGTCTATATCTTCCTCGGCAGATATTTCCTGCGCGGCTTGCTGGCTGGATCGCTGAAAGGCTGAAACACGATCTCGAAAACAGAAGACCTCGCAAGGGGTCTTTTTGTTTGACATTTCATCCTGCCTCGTCTACACTTCCGCCATGCTTGCTCGCGTTTTCTCATGCGCCGTGATTGGGTTGGAAGGCGTCATCGTCGAAGTCGAAGTGGATTATTCGAACGGCTTGCCCGCCGTTATCATCGTCGGCTTGCCCGATGCCGCCGTGCAAGAGAGCCGCGAGCGCGTGCAGACCGCCGTCAAAAATGCGGGCTTGCATTTTCCCCGTCATCGCATCGTTGTCAATTTATCGCCCGCGTCGATCCGCAAAGAAGGACCCGCGTATGATTTGCCCATCGCGCTCGGCGTGATCATCCTTTCGGGTCATCTGCCGCACGACGTTGTTGAGAACACGCTCATCGTCGGCGAACTTTCGCTCGATGGAGTCGTGCGCCACACGCGAGGAATTCTCCCGATGGCGGCAACCGCGCGCGCTAATGGATACAAGCGGATGTTCGTGCCTGAGGCGGATGCGGGCGAAGCGGCTTTGATCCCCGATCTCGAAGTGTTCCCCGTGCGGACGCTTGCGGATCTTTACAACCATTTATCTGGTCGCAGTTTACTTCAGCCTTATCAACCCTCGAGCAGTGACGCGCTCGAGCCGTTGTACACGCCCACAGATTTTTCCGAGATCAAAGGACAAGACCACGTGAAGCGCGCGCTCGAAGTCGCCGCGGCTGGCGGACATAATGTGTTGATGGTTGGCTCGCCCGGCGCGGGAAAAACTTTATTGGCGCGCGCCATGCCCGGCATTCTGCCTGAAATGTCCATCGAAGAATCGTTGGATGTGACGCGCATCTATTCGGTCGCCGATCAACTCCCCGCAGGGACTCCGCTCATCAGACATCGTCCGTTCCGTTCGCCGCATCACACCATTTCACACGCGGGTCTGGTGGGCGGCGGGAACATCCCCAAGCCCGGAGAAATATCGCTCGCGCACAGGGGTGTTTTGTTTTTAGACGAGTTCCCCGAATTCGGAAGCCGCGTTCTCGAAGTGATGCGCCAACCCATGGAAGATAAAGTCGTCACCATCAGCCGCGCGAAAGGCTCACTCACTTTCTCCGCAAACTTTCAATTGATCGCGGCGATGAATCCATGCCCGTGCGGCTACTATGGCGATTCGCAAAAGCCCTGCACCTGCGCACAGGGCGTGGTGACCAAATATCAAAAACGCATTTCAGGTCCGATGCTCGACCGAATTGACATCCACATCGAAGTCCCGCGCGTGGATTATGAAAAGTTAAGCGGAGATCGTCTCGGCGAATCCAGCGAATCGATTCGCGCGCGAGTCCAAGCCGCGAGAGACATTCAACAAAAACGTTTTGCGAATAGCAAATCCGATATTATTTGCAACGCCGATATGCGCGTGGGCGAGATTCGTCAGTTTTGCAAGTTGCAGGATGAAGGTCAGAGTTTGATGCGAGCGGCGATGAGTCAAATGAATCTATCGGCGCGGGCGTATCATCGCATCCTCAAACTCGCCCGCACGATCGCGGACTTGGCGGGGAGCGAAGACATCCAATCCGTGCATTTGGCGGAGGCGTTGCAATACCGTCCGAAGTTGATGCAAGGCGTGGGGTGAGGGGATGAGTCACAAGGTCAACGATCTGTTGCCTATGAAGCAGGTATAATCTAATTCAATAACAGGAGATACTATGCTGACCAGCGTTCAAGGAGTGTATCGTAAGGGCAGGATTCAATTGACTCAAAAGCCGAAGAATATCAGCGATGAGACCGTTGTCATCGTGACGTTTCTCGATTCCAAGCCAATTGACTTGCGCAAGCGCGGCATCACCAAGGCAAAGGCGCGCAAGTTACGCGCGAAGTTGGCAACTTTTGCAGAAGATTGGGAAAGCCCTGAAATGAGCGCGTATGACAACTACCCCATTAAAGCCTGAACGATGAGAACGATCTACAAGGCATTGAAACACACGCTTGGTTTGTGAAGCGGTCATTCATACAAAACGGTCTCGCGGACGTTACGCCGGAGACCGTTTTCATTTCGACTCGTCCACTTCGACAGGCTCAGTGCGACGTCCACTCTCCACAAATCCGACAATTGCAAAGCTATATTCATTCTTCTTAACCATCGACATTTAACATACTTCTGAAACAAACTTACAATGATGGGGTAGGACTCTTCACAATGCTTACTTGTCAAAGACTTTAGCAAAGTACAAAATGCTGTAGATCAATCCGTTAAGCAAAGAAAACAAGTTCTCAGATGGCGCCAGGACTGATGTATATGTTTTCAAAGTTGCATAAGTTACTCCCCATAACAGGAAGAAAATGATAATAGCCTGCAGAACATTCACAAGTGTCACTTGTTGGTCTTCATAGAACGCTGGAAGTGGTTTCTTCAGAGGTTCCCTTTCGGCTTCAGTCATGGAATAACGTTTGTAAAGACCTCTATAGACCACTATGTAAAAAAACAACCATATCAATATTCTCATCAACACAGGCTCATTCGATGGCGCTAACAGTACCACACCAAACGCAATACTTACCAGGAATACATAGTAGCGAACTATGTTTCTTAATGCTTTTTCGAAAGTCATCAATTACCTGCCGCTTTATCTTATTTTGCTATCAAATATTTACCTGTCAAAAATAGTTATACTTTTACCAGCGCCTCCCCCCGCATAACAACAACCAGATCCACCTCCAATATATAAAGTCGTGGGGACCATCCCATAAGCTGGATCGACATGAAGCATAGTTCCATTATCATGCATTGGTGCCACAACAGATACTGACACTGCGGGACCAGCGGCAACCGTACCTCCAAAGACTTCAGCTTTTCCTGCTGTAACATCTTTGACATTAGACGAACCCCAACCGAACAAAACTCCACCCGAAAATGAAATCTCTCCACCAAACCCGCCGGAATACGGTTCCAATGTGAAATCTGCATTGCTGTCGTTCTCTCCAGATCGGAAATTGTGTATCCAGTTCACACCTAAGGCGCCTGAGGGACCCCAAGGTGTACCAGTAGGAATTGAGAATTCTCCTTGAAGCCGAAAACCAAAGTGGGTTGGAATAATCACATCAAGCATAGCTCTAATATCTCCATCAAAGGCTCTGTCCATGACAGTTGGGCTGGTAGTTGCACTTTGATCTTGTTGAAAAGTGGGAGGTGTAATTAGAAATAAATCCTCAACAACCTCTTCTCTTGCCTTTGGCTTGTAGCCGTCTTTTTGTAGCTGACAGGTTAATTCGCCAGGATAACAAGGGATACCCCCACCAGCCTCGTCATATTCTTTATGTCCCGTCGGGTCACTGAATCGAATCGGGTTATTCAGCACATACCCGAATCGGTTCATGCTTTGTGGATTCGCAGGATTCGGAATAATCGAATCCGGCTGCAAGAACCTCCCCAACCCAACCGAATAAAACCGCGCCTTGTAATCCATAATCCCGCCCATGCCGTCGTCCAATTTGCGTTGACCGGTGTAGGTAAAGTCCGTGCCAAGGATGGGAGAGTTGGGAATCGTCCGCGCCGCGCCGAAGGGGAGATACCTCTGTTGGGATGTTAACGTGCCAGATTGATTTGTGACTGCGACGGTTGAGCCGAGGTGGTCGGTGAGCAGGTATTGTAATCCCGTTCCATCGTGGACGGCAACCATCATCCCTGCGATGGAGTAGTATTTCTTGGTTGCGCCATCCTTTACTTCGAACTGTCCACCCATGAAATAGGAAGTGGTCGAGTCGGGCGTTCCACTCGTCCCTGTGAAGTGGGCCGTGCTGACGCGGACTCCATCCCCATCATAGGCAAACGACCACGATTCGACGATGGTTCCCGTGGCGCAGTCGCCGGTCCGCTTGGCGGATGTAGCAATTGCCTACCTCACGGTAATTGAAATCTTACATTAGTTGGCGCACAAGCAGTACCTTGACTGCGAAATGTTTCGTAGAATTGACTTATATCTGTATTCGTAAGTGTATCTAAAGGTTGGAATTCTATATGTGGACGAACAACGGAGAGAATCTCCATCATCTGATCCGGCGAATAAGTATCTGACTGGAACAAATACAGATCAGGCGATACATTTCTTGGGCAGATATGAATGATTGAATTGATAGGCGTCCCATTCGCGGAAAGAATTGCAAAGAAGCCTTGGCGTGGATATAAGAGAGCTAGATTAAACCATGTGGTGAGATCAGCAGTTAGGGGTATTATTTCGATCTGAATACCTTCTGGCATCCCGTATTCCGTAAATAGTTGATTAATCCGATAAGGTGTGGTGAGTCCGGGATCAAGATGGATGCTTTTTACCAAACCATGTTCTAACGAAAAGGAGATAGAAGCTGGCGATTTGTAATATTCAACAACTACGCCTCCTAATGATTCGCTTCCGTCATACCATTCCCCAAGAGGAGCCAAAAAACGTTTAGCCGCATACTGGCTTGTTTTTCCCGGAATAATGCTTCCCCAACAGGGCAACTTGCACCTCGCGTACAAGGAATCTATCATAGCGGTAATACTGTCAGACTCGATCGTTGGCAAGTCGGTTTGGACGGGCAGAGGTGTACGGGTAGAGGCAAAAGTTGCAGTTGGCTTTCTTGTGGGTGGCGCTGTGGCTGTACGAGCCAAAACTGGTGTTGAAGAGGCTTGTGGCGAAGAGGCAGTTCCTACTGGATTCGTATCTTCTGTGGGAGCGGAGAGGCATCCAAGTGGCGATGTCGCTGTTACGATCACCAAGATGACAATTATTATTCTATGGGCAGTTGGCTTGTTAATCATGGCAAATATCCAGGCATGTATTGATTTAGCCAATCAATGCGTGCGTTCGCAGCGGTCTGAGATGATATACTATCAGTTGCCCATCCGCCTTGGATCCAGTGAACAAACATGTCAGCAAATATTTCACTCTGTGAAATATCGTCACTATGCTGATAGACCCACTGTGTACCGAACCCGTCCCGATTGGCAGCCAAATCTGTTGTCAACGACCATGCGGGTCCATAAGCTCTTCCGCTTCGATCCGATACCCAGGTATTTAGGTTATTGAACATGTGCCCAAGCTCATGAATCACCAAGTTGGTATTTTTTAACTGAGTATCTCCGGTCTGATAAAAATCTCGGAACATAATTGTATGTTCTTTTTTCCCTGATGTTATGCCTAATCTCTCGCAGCCTGAACACCCCCAAACAAAATCTATTCCATAGTGATAGGATTCTTTGAATGCATCCGATGTGGAAATTGGCGCCGATTGTGAACATGTTGATGTAGGTCCGCTCATATTTTCCAGGCAAGATTGATAAGCGCTGTCTGCGGCTGAATTTCTTTCATTTTGTAGCTTCTTGGCAATATTGTAAACAGCCAGCATAGCTATAGCTCTATTTGTGACACTCCAACCCGGGTTGAAGCTAATGCCATAAAGTTCCGCCATATCATCAACAGTGTATTGCCTTCGCCCAAGGTTCTCTTCACAGCTCTCATCACACATATAGGTATGACCACTAGGATCTCTGTAGAAGATCGGCCGATTTAATACATATGAAAATCTATTGAAGCTTTGCGGGTTCACTGGGTCAGGGATTATGCTATCCGCCTGCAAGAACCTCCCCAACCCAACCGAATAAGACCGTGCCTTGTAATCCATGACCCCGCCCATGCCATCGTCCAGTTTGCGTTGACCGGTGTAGGTAAAGTCCGTGCCGAGGATGGGAGAGTTGGGAATCGTCCGCGCCGCGCCGAAGGGGAGATAGCGTTGTTGGGATGTTAATGTGCCAGATTGATTTGTGACTGCTACGGTTGAGCCGAGATGGTCAGTGAGCAGGTATTGTAATCCCGTTCCATCGTTGACGGCAACCATCATCCCTAGGGTAATCGCATTTGAAAATCTCGAGGCTCAAAACACGGTGTTTTGCCTTCGAAACCGCTAATCTTCGCCAGTCTGCGCGAATTTTTCCGAGATAGATTAGCGTGAATTCGTGAGGATTAGCGGACAAAAAATCCAAATGCGATTGCCCTACCATCATCCCTGCGATGGAGTAGTACTTCTTGGTTTTTCTCTACCGTACAAGAATGAGGGTTTCCAAAGGATGAAAACGGAAAAGTGGCTGAAAATCGAGGCGTTGTTCTAAAGCATAAAGGACATGGATACGTTGAAATTCCGCCCTGTCGGGTTTATGCCCGCCAGATAGAGAACAAAGGCTAAAAGAGCATGGACACCCCTTGTTAGGGGTGTTCTCGTTTAATACGTTCTCGCGCCAATCTATCTTCTTTTTGCTTCAGTTTGATATAAGTGAGGATGTGCCAGATGAATCTATCCGCGCGGGCGTATCATGGGACGGCTTTTCCCTCACAATCAGACATTCAACTCAATCCACCACGATCACTTCATACGCCGCCGCTGTGGATTCAAACGCCAACAGCGACTCGCGCTCGCCGCGAAGGGATTCGGATTTCAATTGCGGATCGGCGAAAGCGTCCAACGCATCGCGCGACTCCCAAAACGAGAGCAGGATGATGCTGGTAAATTCATCCTGCGGCTGCCGCAACACCCACACGTCACGGCAGCCGCTCGCGGCGCGATAGGCGGGGATCACCCGTTCACTCACATAGTGAAAATATTTTTCAATGACAGACGTGCGGGCGATCCCGCGCCAAATTCGCGCAAACATCGGTTGGACCTACAGATAACGCGCGACAGCCATTCCCAGCATGGCGACGATGAGCAGGACGAACTCGAACCGATACGCCTTCATCAACGACGACTGCAAGCGGTTCATCTCCTGGACTTGAGATTGATTCGGCGCGCTCTGCGCAGACTCGATCTCCGCCCCGAATTTTGCGATGCGTTCCTGCATCCTGCCGAAGACCGCCACTCCCAGCGCGTACGAGGCGAGCGCCGCCACTGCGCCGACGGTGAACGCGAAGCCTGCGCCCGTCGTCCAGATGAAACTGATCCCGCCCGCGAAGAAGCGCGCGTACAGCAACGCGCCCGAAAGCACGGTGACCGTGGTAACGAGTCCCATCATCGCGCCGAATTTCGGACCGAGCGTTTGCAGGAATTTCTGTCCCGCAGGATGAAGCGAACGCGCAACGGGGATGAGCAACAATAGGTAGAGCGTCGCGCTCCCCACCCACATGATTCCCCCGCCGATGTGTAACACGCGCAGGATGAGGATGACATAGAGGTTGGATAGGATAGCCATGAGTTTTCTCCTTTGGTAATTTTTTTCGATGCGCGCATTATGGCATTCCCGTTCAACCTTTTGGTCTGGATTATCCCCACAAAAAACCGTACAATTTTTGTGCCGCAAAGTTCACTTTGCGAGGTGTGCGAACTTTGCGATGTGCGCACAAGATGAATCTTGCGGTACTCACACCTCGCGCGTACGCCACCACTCGCGGAAGGTTTGACACAAACCATCGTCGTCAAACTCAACGATGAACACACAATCCAGCGCGAGGCGTTTGCCCGATTCGATGACCGTGAATTGCGATTGCCAGCGAGCCATACCCGAATGACCGTTCACGGAGAGAATCTCGAAGGTGGATTCTTTGTCCCTCAAATTTTGCGCGCCTTTATTCCAATAATCGAAGATGGCATCGCGCCCAATCATGGGTTCAGCGAAGGGTGTTTCGTAATACGCGGCATCCTTCGCAAAAAGATTAGCCGACGTAAACGGATCATCCTCCGCGCTGGCGCGGCCATACGTTTCCATCCATTGCTGAAAGTGAGCGTGAGTCAAAATGTTCATATGGTTACTCTTGATCACGCCAAGCCGAGGACGAGTCCCATCTACCCGCCTGCCAATCCGAGGATGACCAGCGGAACCATCACCAAACCTGGGAGTCCTTCCACGCCATGCACGATGACCGCCATCCAATTACTGCGAAAGCGTCGCGCGGGCCAACTGTATGCCATGTTCGTGAGGATGACGCTGGGGAGCGCCCAGGGTTTGTGCAGGTGATAAAAGCCGAAGAGAACGGCGTTTGCCGCCCAATCGTACTTCCCGAAGACTCCCTGCATTTTGGGCAACAGCACGCCGTGCCAGAGGAACGCCTCACCCAGAAAATAGTTGAAGAGATGACTGACGAGCAACACGCCAAACAGCCACCATTGACCATGAAATTCGGGCGTCGCCAGTTGACTCATTTCATAGGGAGGCTTGAGTGTTGGGAACAGCCAGCCCATGGGCGCGTCCACATACCCGATCAGCACAAAGCCAACCACGCCGTTGTAAATCAGGGCGGGAATCAACCACCAATACAATTTTGGATTCGGCTTGTCGGTCTTCGGGTCGCGCGGAGTTTGAAGCCATAACCGCTGGCGGATGGCGCTCCAGCGCAACGTGCCGAGTTCGCGATATGTGATCGCGAGCGCCACGACGAACTGCCACATCATGCCCACGATGATCAATAACCAATACGTGACGCCAGGATGCAACGGCACGCGAGGAATGACGATGGGAGAGACCACCCAAACCAACACTACCATTGGCAGAGTGACGAGCGCCCAGATTCCGAGGATCTGCCAGAGGGTGTATTGATCCGTCGTCGCAGTGGAAACTTCCTGTACTTTGTTTGTTGAAGCGAGTTCTTGCGTTGACATTTGATTCTCCTTTTTGTTTTACATTTTGTGTAGTTGGCGTTCTCTAACGCCAACAGGCGCGTAAGAGAACGCACGCAAAGTGAACTTTGCGGTACGCCTTAATATCTCCAGCCCAACAAATTCCATTGATTCAAAAACCAGACAAACGCAACGGCAGCGAGAGTTACTAGCGTGTAATAGATTCGGTAGGCGGAGCCCCAGTAGCGATCTTTCCAGGCAAGGATGCAATAGACTACTGCGGCGACGGTCAGCAGGGCGGAGAGGACGCCGAGTCCCAGCGTGAGTTTGTAGGCGAACGGGATTCCGAACACGATCTGCTCGCCCCACATCACGTTGCCGACGATGAACAGCAGGTTGAGGAGGCTGACGCCAACGATGAGTCGCGTGGCGACGCGGATGGAGGGAGAGAAAGGCTGAGGGTCAGCGACCAGCCGTCGGTCCCGAATGAAGCGGATCAACGTCACGATGAGCATGGAGAGGAACAACAGCAGGCTGATCATCAGCAAGGGCATGTTGAATCCGAGCGTCTCGTACCACGGAACTTTTTCGAACGACATCATCGGCGTGAGATCGGTGAAGAGGTAGACGATGCGCCCCTGCTCGTCTTCGCGAAACGCCACGTGATAGGCGCTGTCTACAAAACGGAAGTAAAGCGGCTCTTCCTCGACGATGCTCCAATTGCCGAACGGCGACTCGAGCAGTAACGTGCCGTCGCCAGGATTTTTGACGTTGATGGTCGGACCCATGAGGGCGAAATATTTTTCGAGCGTGGTGTATGAACTCATCGTCCATTTGTACGCGCCGACGAAGCGGTCAGCGCGTTCGTTGAAATCGGCTGGCGGTTGAATCGATTCGACGGCGGGCGCGGGATAGTAATGATCGAAGAACGCGCGTTGAAATCCGAAATGCTGTCGGTTGAGTTCGCCCGCGCCGAGACTGTTGTACGCGACAAACACGCCGAGGTTCTCGTCGGGCAAAAGCAGCAGCATGGATTCCATCGGCTCGCCGCTTCCGCTGTGACCGATCACGCGTTGACCGTTATCGTTGAATTCAAAAAATCCATAGGCGTTGCCCAGGATACGCGGGTCGGGAGCGAATAAAACGCTTTGCATTTGCCGCGCCGTTGATTCTTCCAAGATACGAATCTCGGTGGATGCGTCGCCGTAGAAGCCGCCCTGCAAGTGCATGATCATGAAGCGCGCCATGTCTGTTGCGGTGGAGCGCATGACGCCAGCGGGGAAGAGGTCTTCGGGAGATAACAATTGTGGAAATATTTGATACGCGTCCTCCTCGTACATGTATCCCAACGATTCACGCGCGAGCAATTCGGGCGGCGTGGGATATTGCGCGGTCGTGCCGTTCATGCCCAATGGGGCAATGATGTGTTCCTGCACATATTCGCCATACGATTGTCCCGACACGCGCGCCACAATGTATCCTGCCAGCGCGGCGTTGTAATTCGAATACGCCGCAACTTCACCAGGCGGACGAACCCGCGCAGGGATGTGCGACACCAGCCACTCGCGCGGCGACGCCAGATTTTCTTCATCCAACTTCACCAAATCCGCATGAATATCTTCAAAGCCCGATGTGTGAGTCATCAAATGGCTGAGCGTGATCGGTTGCGGATACGTGTCCGCGATGCGAAAGTCAAGATACGTGTTGATGTCCGCGTCCAGATCCAGTTTGCCCTGCTCCACGAGTTGCATCACCGCCGTCCACGTGAACAGTTTGGTGATCGAGCCAAGTTTGAACATCGTCTGTTCGGCGTCAACAGGGATTTGATTCTCAAGATCAGCGTAGCCATAGCCTTTGGCGAAGAACAACTGACCATCTTTGACGACTGCGACCGCCGCGCCTGCGATGTGATTCTCTTCCATGTGACGCGCGAACAGTTCGTCCATGAACGCTTCCATCTCCGCCGCGTCGCTCGGACCTTGAGCCTGATTCGGCGAAACGAACATTTTCTTGCCCTCAGCGACTCCGTCCGCCGCGACGGGCGCGGTCAGCGACATCAGCAACACAACTAAAAGCGTAAGAACATAAACCTTATGTAACACTGTGGATTGATTTTTGATTTTCATTTTCATATTCCTGCTTATGAGAGAACGCCAAACGCGGACAACGCGCCCAACAGCGACAACAGCACAATGACGGCAGTTACGATACCCAGCGACCAGTTGAGCCAGCGCTTCTCAGGATGGTTGACCCAATAATGAGTCGTGAAGGCGAGCAAACCCGATTGGATGAATATCTCAGGGAAGTTGACCACATGGAACCAGGAGGGCAGAACGGTGTAGATCATCCCTTCGATGGAACTCGGCGCGGCGCCAAAGGGCGAGAGAATGCCGACGACGGTCAGCGCCAGCCACAACGTCAGCCAGCCGCGCTTGTGCGGAAAGACGCTCTCACGCAGGGCGTAGAAAACAATCCCGAACAGAAGTCCGCGCAGGATTTGAAAGAACGGTCCCGCCATCACCAGCGGATGATCCGTCTGGCGTAAATAGCCCGCAACTGCGGGGTCGGCGTATTTTGCGGTGTAATCAAGAAGAAAGAACGACAATACGCCGACGATGAAATATGTGACCGTATGAACAGCGGCAGTTTTCAGCGTGATGGATGCGAATGATGGTTGTTTCATTGATTCTCCTTAGCAGTGAATGTGTAGTGGGCGTTCTCTAACGTCCGCCTATCTGGGTCGGCACGAACCACGCGCACAACGCGCCGAAGATTCCAGTGGAGATCGAAGTCTCCCAAAAGTGAGACAGGCTAATTTCCGCAGGCATGAGCGGATTGGCAAACGACAACTGCGCGGTGGGAAGCAATGCGAGCGCGAACGCGGAAAGCGCGACCAGTTCCACGCGTCCGCCAGAGAAACCTTTGAAGAGCGGAATCAGGCACAAAATCCAGACAAAGCCGCGGGCATATTGGAAGAAGGGCATCTCAGGCTTCGACATCAACGTAGTCAGAATCTGATTCGAAAAGGAATTCAACTCGGCGGGACCTCCGTAGAAGAGGCGCAGTTCCTGCGACTGCCATGCGACGTAATATCCGAACAGCAGGTAAATGATGAAGTAAATCCCTGCCAGCCACGCGCCTGCCTTGACTGTCTTATCCGCAACGACGGTGAAGTTTGTTGAAGCGCGTTCCTTGCGCGAGAATCCGCCCGTCATCCAAACGAGCAAAAGGACGAAGAGAGCGGACGAGATCGCGCCGCGCAGGATGATGTGATACAACTCAAAGTTGCCGTGCAAAAGCGGAAAGGCGGAGATGAAATAACCCGTCTCGATTTGCGTCTGGAAAGTTTGCGCGCCGAACAAGAGGACGAACAATTGACCGAAAAGCGCAAATCTCTTTAGGCTGGAACGCCGTGCCGCCCACAACAGGACAGCCGCGATGACAGCGCCAGTGAAGAGCATCGCCGCGCCCTGCGGCATGAATCCTGATTCGGGAATCTCCTGCATGATGAACGCGGGGAGCGGAGAAAGCATGTCCGCAATGATCATGCTGGCGATGAAGCCGACGGACGCGCCAAGCCATTGAAAGAACACAGCCAGCAACGATTTGAATGAAGATGTTTTTGCGACGGGCGTCGATTCGAGCGAGATGGTTTTCATGGGTACTCCTTTTGGTTCTGTAAAAATTCTCTTCAACCACGAAGGACACGAAGTACACAAAGGGATTGAATCTGTTTAGCTTTCGATAGGCTCAGGACAACCCTTCGTGACCCTTGGTGCCCTTTGTGTTTAAGTCAGTTGTCCTGCAAACTCACGAGCGCCAGCGCGGCGAGTCCCATGCCGAGCATGGACACGCTCGTGTTGACATCCAGCGTCTTGAGCGTGGACATTACAATGACGGCAACGCCCATCGCAAGCGCAACGCCTTTCAATGCGATCTTGGTGATATTTTTAGCCATGAGATTCTCCTTTGCCATACTCGCATTAAAGCATTCTCCCTATCTCGTTTGGTCAGAGTTGCCCGTACAAAAAGCCGTACAAAATCCCAAAATAAATTAAAATGCTCATATGAGCGAAGACCTGCCCTTCGGTCTCTGGCTAAAGAAACGCCGCAAAGCGCTCGACCTCACGCAGAGCGCCCTGGCAGACCGCGTCGGATGCTCGCTCGCCACCATCGAAAAAATCGAATCGGAAGAACGCCGCCCCTCGATGCAGATCGCGGAGTTGCTGGCAGACGCGCTGGAGATTCCGACGAACGAGCGCGAAACTTTTTTGCGGATCGCCCGCCGCCTCAAATCTGACGTTGGGCTGGCTTCTGTTTCCCCGATCCTTTCCCCGCCCCCAAAAACGAACGTCCCCATCCCGCCCACGCCGTTGATCGGACGCGAATCCGAACTCGACGGAATCCGTCACCTGCTGGCGAATCCCGAATGCCGCCTCGTCAGCCTCACTGGTCAAGGTGGAATCGGCAAGACGCGGCTTGGGATCGAGTTTGCGATCCGTCAGCGCGATTCATTCCCAGGCGGAGTCTATTACGTGGCGCTGGCTTCCATCAAAACCCCCGACCTGATCATCCCCGCGATTGCCGACGCGTTCTCCTTTTCATTTTCAGGACCGCTCGACACGAAGGAACAATTATTCAATCACCTCGCGCGGACGGCGAATCAACCAGCGTTGCTGGCGTTGGATAATCTCGAACACCTGCTGGGAGAGTCATCCGTTGCGACAGATTTAATCGCCGAGATTCTCCAGCGATTTGCAACGATCAAAATTCTTTGCACCTCGCGCGAACGGCTCAACCTGCAAGGCGAGTGGATGTTCGACCTGCGCGGCTTGCCCGTGCCGCCGCTGGAACACCTCGATCAAATGGAAGAGTACAGCGCGCCCGCGTTGTTCGTCAACTCGGCGCGGCGCATCAACCCCAAATTCCAATTGACCGACGCGGACAAGCCCGCGCTCTTCCGCATCTGCCAACTGCTGGAGGGGATTCCGCTCGCGCTCGAACTCGCCGCGGCATGGACGGGCATGCTCGCCTGCGCGGAGATCGCCCGCGAGATCGAATCGAACATGGATTTCCTCGCCACGTCCATGCGCAACATCCCCGAACGGCATCGCTCCTTACGAGCCTCCTTCGACCATTCATGGCGGCTCATCTCCGATGCGGAGCGCGACGCGCTCAGCCGACTCTCCATCTTTCACGGCGGCTTCGACCGAACTGCGGCGGAAAAAGTCGCGGGGGCGAATCTGCCTCAGTTGTCGTCGCTCGTCTCAAAGTCGCTGGTGATGCGGGATGAGTCGGGACGATACAGTCTGCACGAAGCGATTCGTCAATATGCCTATTCCCATCTCGAAGAAGCCGAGCCGTGTTGCTGCCAGACCTGCGATCGTCACAGCGACTTCTATTTAAATTTTGCCGCCGAATATGAATCGAAATTGAAAAGCGCGTTACAACAAATCTCCATGCGCGAAATGACCGCCGAGTTGGATAACCTGCGCGCCGCATGGGAGTGGGGCGTCAACAATAAAAAGTTTGAAACGCTTGGGAGATCCGTCCGCGCCTTTGGCTGGTATTACGAAGTCTCAGGCATGATCCGCGACGGCATCACGCAACTGGCGCTGCTCGCTAAGGCGCTGAACGAACAGGAACGCGGCGCGCAAGCCATCAGGACTCTCGGCGCGTGTTATGTGCAACAGGGCTTGCTGTATTTCCGCAGCGGGCAATTCGCGCAAGCGCAGGGACATTATGATCAGGGTATTGACCTTCTTCGTTCAGTGGACGCGCAATCCATCCTCGCCGACGCGCTCATTTTCAGCGGCGCGCTCAAACATCTCAACGGCGATTATCTCGAAGCCAAAGCGCAGATCGTCGAGGGACTGGCTTACGCCCGCGCGATAAAAGACGACTGGTTCACCGCCTATGGCATTTACAATCTCGGTCACGTGGACAGTTTGATGGGCGATTGTCAAAAGGGCTACGATCAAATGATCGAAGGTCTCGCGCTCTTCCGCAAAATCGGCGACCCACATTCCATTTCGCTCGGCTTGAACTTTCTTGTAGATACGCAGATCGCGCTCAAAAAATATGAAGAAGCGAAAGCATCCATGCGCGAGAGCATCGCCCTGTGCGAGCAGACGCAAAACCGCTGGGGCAAAGGCACGGCGCATCGTTATCTCGGCCTCGCCATGCTCGCCGACGGTCAATACGACGAAGCGCGCGATTGCTTCCAAAAGAGTCTCGAGGTCTTCGGCGAATACTTCGAAGGCTGGGACATTTCCATCACCCTCACCTATCTCGCCGATGCGACCCTGCTCTCAGGCGATGAAACCGAAGCGAAAACAATTTACCTGGACTCACTGCGACACGCGCGCCGAATCAACTCCGCCCCGCTGATGCTGCTGAACCTCGCGGGACTCGCCCAACTCGAATCCCGCCTCTCTCCCGATGTCTCGACGCGGCTCGACACAAGCGTTGCGGCTGGGTGGCTGACCCTCATCCTGAATCACCCCGCAGCGACTCAGGAAACCCGTCAACGCGCGCGGGAGCTGCGCGCGAAACAAAAACAGCGCGTCTCTGCGAACGCGCTGTCGTTGGATGATACGGTGAATGCGATCTTGAAGTGATTGCGCGAAAAAAATTCCTAAAGCGGCGATCCAGTCCGCGCATTTGGCGGAGGCGTTGCACGCTTCGTGTTCGTCCGAAGCGGGCAGCAGGGTAAGTATCTAGTATTACCCGTTCAACTTGATCAACTTCATTTTCATAGCGGAAAGTACCGCCTGGGTCCGGTTGGGCTGTTTCATCTTCTCGAGGATATTCTTGGCATGACTACGCACCGTTTCCTCGCTGACGCCCAATTGAACAGCGATTTGCTTATACGTGTTGGGGGTCGCCATCCAATCAAGGATTTCCATTTCGCGCGGTGTAAGCAAAAGAAACGGCGCGATCTGCGGTTGAATTTTCCCCAACACTTTTTTCATGACAGCAGGATGCAAGTATGCCTCTCCATTTACCACCGCATGGATGGCGCGCACCAGTTCGGCAGGTTCGATATTTTTGAACACGTAGCCTTCGATGCCAACAGAGAGGAGGTCGAACACGCGGTCATCCACTTCTGTACCGGTCAACATCATGATCTTTATTTGTGGATCCGATTTTCGCAACGCGAGCGCCATCGCCTGCCCATCCATTTCAGGCATGACCAGATCCACAAGAGCGATATCAGGATGGAGGCTTAGCGCGGTTTCCAAGCCGACTCGTCCGTTCTCCGCATCGCCCACCACATCCAGATCTGGTTCCAAACGAAGAACCATCGCCAACCCTTTGCGGACGACGGCGTGATCGTCCACAATGAGGATGCGGATCGAGTCAGGCATGCTGATCATCTCCGTTGATGGGCAGGTTGATCATGATGCGCGCGCCATTGTTTGTCTGGCTGGCGATCTCGCAGTCGCCGCCTAACGCGCGGGCTCGCTCTTGCATGCCTTGCAAGCCAAAATGTTCGCGGCTCTGACTGCGCGACAATGCTACGGTCGGGTCAAAGCCTTTGCCTTGATCAGAAATATCGAGGAACACTTCGCGGCCGGCAATGGTCAGGCATAGACGCGCCGAGTCTGCCCCTGAATACCGCGCAGAATTTGCCAAAGCCTCCTGCGCCATTCGATAGATCGCGCGGCGCAAGCCCGAGGGCAGGGAATTGAAATCGCCGTGATGGTTGAAGATGATGCTGAACGAACGCGGACGACAGCAACTGCTGATGTAGTTCGAAAGGTCAGCCATGAACAATTCAATGGTCAATGCAGAGGGCCACAAGTTAAAGATGGAACGACGCACTTCTTCATGCGCGCTGTTTGCCAGCGCGCGCAACTCGATTAGTTCCTTTTTTACATCGTCCGCTTTCTGCGGAAGCATGGTTACGCACGCGTCGAGCGAATAGATGATGCCGAAGAGCGATTGCGCGACCGTATCATGGATATCGCGCGCGATGCGGTTGCGTTCGGTCTCGACGGCGAGGCGCCGGGCGCGGTCGATGCACAAGATGGTAGTACCAAGCGCAAGAGCGGCCTGATTCGCAACCATGGTGATGGCCTCTTCGCGTTGGCGCGTCAATTCCGTCCCCTTTTCCAGTTCCACCAGTAAAATCCCAACCGCATGTTCGCGAAGTGAAAGAGGGTAAACGTACCATTGACAGGTTTTCAGCCAAGAATTCAGCGCAATTTGGTTGATGAGTATTTCGCCGCTTGTTCCCGTTGTAAACGATTTTCGATCCAACAACGCCTTGAAGATCTCGCCGTTTTCTGATTTGAGCGGGAGGGGATCAATGGATGGAAAGGATGAATTAACGGGATATAGCATCCAGCCACCCATTTCTTCGCGAGCAGGGTCAACCACGCTAACAACCGCTCTACGGAAGCCTAATCCGGTTGTCACCGCGCCAAGCACTCGTTGCTGCACAGAGATCAAATCGGGCGCGGCTTGAAGCAGAACGGTCAGGTCGTGAATGACCTTTAATTGGCGGTGAGCAATGGCAAGGTTTTCATGCTTTTCCGCAAGTTCATCGCGCGCGGCGGATAGTTCGTCGCAGGCACGATCTACCTCGCTGAGTAAAACTGCTGGATAGGCAAACAAAGCCGGGATCAACCAGATGCCTGCCAGTTGCGTGATGAGCGTAACGCTTTCAGGAGGTCCCGAGTCGGTTAGGCGGCGTGTAATGGCATCGGCGGCAAAATAGAGAGGCGTAAAGGATGCCGCCGCTCCGAGCGCCCCGCGCACCTGAAAAAAGAATGCGCCTGCCAACAACGGGCTGAGTGTGTATAAATAATAGGGACTACGCGAGCCGCCGCTGATTGCCAGAACGAGAGCGCAGAAAATCAGATCAATGCCTATGACGAACGGTTGCTCTGTGACAAGCCTGTTTAGCGAACGATTAAAGAGGGTGATGATCAGATTGACAAGGACAACCAATAGAAAAGTCCATAGTGGTGAAAAGACGGAATGCGACTCGCTCCCTCTTCTTTGAATTAGGATCAGCAGCGCGGGGATGAGCGAAACCCAGCGAAAGAACACGAGGAACGGGAAGATGCGGTACGAGTGGAAGAGCATCTTAATCTTTGCCATGATATGGAGATTATATTCTCAATCCCCCGCGCGGGGGAGGCGTGGCTCACTCGTTAACGGGATGGCGCGAAGCCGCCGGCGAGGTTATCATCGTGGCAATCAAGGAGACTGCAATGGATGTGATTAAAGAAGATCAAGTTCTCGACTGTTCAGGGATGCTTTGCCCTATTCCTGTGGTGAAAACATCCAAGGCGATCAAGGCGATGGAGGTAGGACAGGTATTGAAGATGATCGCCACCGACCCGGGCGCGCCGCCCGATATGGAGAGCATGGAGCCGTCAGACGGGGAATGAATTACTGCGCTCGATGCAAGAGGACGGCAAGTTTGTTTTCTACATCAAACGAATGAAATAACCTTGAGGCTTGCGCGGGCGTTCTCTCACGCCCGCTACACATTTTACCTAGATGAAAGCCAAAGGAGGCTGACATGTCGAAATCCGATCCGAACGCCCCGAAGCGACTCGCCCTCATCGCTTCAAAAGGGACCTTAGACTGGGCTTACCCCCCGTTCATTCTCGCAAGTGCGGCAGGCGCGATGGGTTGGGAGGTAGGTATCTTCTTCACCTTCTATGGGCTGACGCTTCTCAAGCCGGACCTCACGGCTGCCGTCTCGCCATTGGGCAACCCCGCCATGCCGATGAAGATGCCGTTTGGTCCCGAAGGTTTCCAAAATGTCGCCTGGCCCATGCCGAACATTCTGATGGCAAATGTGCCTGGCTTCGAAGCGCTGGCAACCACATTAATGAAGCAGACCTTCAAAAACAAGGGCGTCGCTTCCATTCCCGAACTGCGCGATATGTGCATTGATCTCGACGTGCGCATGATCGGCTGTCAGATGACGATGGACGTCTTTGGCTTCAAGCGCGAGGACTTCATCAAGGAGTGCGAGATCGGCGGCGCGGCAACCTTCCTTGAATACGCGGCGGACGCGGACGTGCAGTTGTTCATTTGATGCGCAACGGACGTTCTCTAACGTCCGTTCTCTGATGGATCGGGCGCGTACACCTGCCTTGGCGGGCGGCGCCAGAGAGAGAATGCGCCCTACGCTTGATATGTTTTGGAGAAATCTCAACCATGAGCGTCTGGAAGACGAACGACCCCGATGTGAAAAAGATCCTCTACGTTCAGACTCACGGGGAGGCTGATCCTGAACGGACGGCGACTCCCTTCTTTCTTGCCACGGCGGGCGCGGCGATGGACAATGAAGTGTGCATTTACTTCACCATGAACGGTCCGCAGTGCGTGGCGAAGGACAACGGCGACAAGATCATCATCCCGCGCAAGGGAGGCGGCGGCAAAGAGTTGAAATTCTTCATCGAACAGGCGGCGGAAATCGGCGTGCGTTTTCTCGTCTGCCAGCCTTCGCTTGACCTGCACGGCTACACCATGGACGATATGATCGAAGGCGTGGAGATGATCGGCGGCGCGGCGTTCAACGACATGGCGTGCGATGCGGATGCGGTGATCGGGTTTTAGGCGTAACGCAAGATTCATCTTGCGCGCCACGCAAAATAGCGGATAGATCGAGTTTGTGCTGCCCTGCTCAGTGCGTAGGGGATGAGTGGTCAGTCTGGCAACCGCGAACGGACGCGCGATCGCCAAGTCGTTGAATGTGATGTCGGTGCCGACGGTGTTTGTCAATGAGACGCGGTTTGTGGGCGTCCCGAAATGGGATGATCTGCTGGAAGCGGTGAAGCAGGAAAAATCTTAGCGGCGCTGCGCCGCAAGATTTGTCTTGCGCCTTCGCAACATGAATGTTGCGGTACTTCGTGGAGTTTCTATGCCAACCACTCTTGAAAATTGGAATCCAGGCAAGGCGGTAGACCGTCACCCCGAGGCGACGTATGCAGAGAAGGAGAAACTCTTTCTCGAAGTCAAAAATGACGTGCGCTACTCGGACTTTCTCTACGGCTGTTACGAGTGCGGCATTTGCGTTTCGACCTGCCCCTCGGCGCGGTTCTATGACTTTAGCCCGCGTGTGATCGCGCAGGCAATCGCGCGCGAAGATGTCGAACGCGTGTACGACATTCTCACCGAGGATATTTGGAACTGCGCGCAGTGTTTCTCGTGCGTGCGCTGTCCGCGGCAGAACAACCCTGGGGGATTGGTCACGATTTTGCGCGAAGTTTCTCTCAAAAATGGATTACAAGAATCAAAGGATGCCCTGCAAGGCTACAGCCGCGTCATTTACAAAGTCATGCTCAAAGGGAATCAAGTCTCGCCTGATATGCTCCAGCCCGATTTCTTTCCCGATTGGGGTCCGTGGGTAACAAATTTTTCCCAGAACATGCACGTCTGGCGCAAAGCCATTCCCATGGATTCGATCCGCGGTCTGACCGATGTCGCCTGGCGCACGGATCGAAAGACTCTGCTCGAGCTGTATACGATCTGGTTCGAGTCGGGCAACATGGACATCATCAAAGAGTTGGATGAAAGTTTGTATGATCTGTTGGTTGAAGTGATGCAGGAAGAATTGGAAGAAGGATAGTTCGGTGGTCGAGTAGACGGCGGAAATCGTTTCGTCTTTGCAAATCAACTTTCCTCCGCCGTCGTACCGAGACCACAAGTAAGCAAAGTATATTTGTTATTGGTTTATTTCTGGTAACTGGTGGTCTCGATACGCCCCTCAAAAAGCATTCGGGGCTACTCGACCACCGAGATGGAATGAAATTGGAGAATCATGATGACCGAACTAACCACCGTCGAACAGATCCTCGAACGAAAATCGCATCCTGTAATTCGCGACGCAACGGTCGCGCCGACCGACGATA
This sequence comes from Candidatus Defluviilinea gracilis, assembly GCA_016716235.1. Lineage (NCBI taxonomy): Bacteria > Bacillati > Chloroflexota > Anaerolineae > Anaerolineales > Candidatus Villigracilaceae > Candidatus Defluviilinea > Candidatus Defluviilinea gracilis. Next base: position 1,661,956 of record JADJWS010000001.1, on the reverse strand, counting down.
TGCACGACCGCCTGCTGGAACTCGAAGCGAAGGGCGAGATCGTCCTGCAAAGGATGAAAGGCGACTATATCGAGTTCCCCACAAAGTATGGACGGATGAAAAAGATTCCCATCGAGCATACCTGGCATCACAAATCCTGCGGTCACTGCGGACACATCCCAGGCTATGCTTCATCAATCCTGTGGCTTCATCGTCAGTTCAATCTGGATTATCACGATCCCACCGACCAGACCTCCTGCACGGGCTGGAACTATTACGCCTCCGCCGCCTCCAACGCGGTGGGACAAGCCGCGGTGATGAGCCGCAACTTCGCCGCCGCCTATGAGACGGGATACTTTCCGTTGATCCACTGCGGCACGTCGTTTGGACATTACAAGGAGATCCGCGAGCAACTCGTCCATCACAAAGAACTGCGCGATGAAGTCCGCCGCATCCTCGATAAGATGGGCAAACCGCTGGTCATCCCCGAAGAGATCGTCCATTACAGCGAGTGGGTCTATGCCATGCGCGACCGCTTCAAGGAACGCCAGCTCGTGGACATGAGTCCGATCACAGCAACGGTTCATCCTGCCTGTCACTACTACAAGATCGTAGCCGAAGATGCGATCTATGATCCAGAAATTTACGGCGGACAGCGCACTGCTGTTGTCACTGCCATGCTTGAGTCTCTCGGCATCCACGTCGCGGACTATTCGACGTGGTTCGATTGTTGCGGCTTTGGTTTTCGTCACGTTCTCGTTCAACGTGATTTCACGCGTTCCTTCGCTGTGCTTCGCAAGATCGAAACAATGAAGAATGAAGTCAACCCCGACCTGACCGTGACTCACGATACAGGTTGTGTGACCACGCTCGATAAGAGTCAATTCGCCGCGAAAGCGCATGACCGCAAAGTTGGCATCCCTGTGTTATCCGACGCGCAGGTTGCGGCGCTGGCGATGGGCGCGCATCCCTTCCGCGTGGTGCAGTTCCACTGGCACTCGACGGATTGGCGGCCGTTAATGGAGAAACTCGGAATCAACTGGCAGAAATATTGGGATGAATTTCAGGCTGACCTCGACGCGATCCGCGCGGGGACGAAATCTGGGATCACGTGGCAGGATGCGGATCAACCCATTCATTTGACGGCGTAACAATGATTTGGGTAGTGGATGCTCTCTAGCGTCCACGTTGGCGTAAGAGAACGCCAACTACGCAAGATAAATAGGAGGAACACACATGTCAAACAAAGTCTTGGTCATCGGCGGGGGACCAGCGGGACTGGAAGCGGCGCGGTCTGTGGCTGAACTCGGCGGGGAAGCGATACTCATCGAAAAGCGCGAACGTCTCGGCGGCACGCCCGACCGTGAGTCTTACGCCAAGTTGACTCATCATTGGCGCGACGCGTCGGAAGCGATGGCGGAACTTGCCGCGTCGGTCACGAGTCACGCCAATGTGCAGGTGAAGTATCAAGCCGAAGTGAAGGGAATGTCGGGGAGCGCTGGCAACTTCACCGTCGAGATCGAAGCGGGCGGGGTTGCCGAGTCGCTCAATGTTGGATCGGTCATCATCGCCACGGGCTTCCAGCATTTCGATCCAGGCCGCGCGACGCAATACTACAATTATTATTCGTTCCCCGATGTCATCACGCTGACCGATCTCGAAAAAATGTTGAAGGAACACAAGGTCGTGCGTCCGTCGAACGGCGAAGCGCCGAAGAAGATCGCGTTCATTCAATGCGTCGGTTCGCGCGACAGGCAAATTGGAAACGAATATTGTTCGAAAGTTTGCTGCGGCATTGCAAGCAAACAAGCCATCGAGTTGCGCGAGCAATTGCCCGACAGCAAAGTGATGATCTTTTACATTGACATGCGCATGTATGGGTATTGGGAAAATGAAATTTACTGGCCTGCGCAGGAAAAATATAAAGTCAATTATGTGAAGGGCGTCATCAGCGAAGTGTTGAAGAAGGGCGATCAACTTTTGATTCGCGGCGAAGACACAACGATGAGCCGCCCGATGGAAGTGACGATGGATATGGTCGTGTTGTCGGTCGGCATGGAGCCGAGCGCAGGCACGCGCGCCATTTCGCAGTTGATGGGTGTTCAGCAAAATAAATACGGCTTCATCGAAGCGGGCGGCGCGGGCGGACTCGATACGGTCGCCACATCCGTCCCTGGAATTTTTGTCGCGGGCGCGGCGGCGGGCCCCGCCGATCTGAACGACTCGATTTCATCCGCTGGTCTTGCGGCGGCGCGCGCGATGGCGTTGGTGAGGGCGTAGCGCAAAATTAATTTTGCGGTACTAAAATCATGCTCCCTCAACGACAGAGTCACATCATCAAGCAAAAGACGGGACCTGATGATCCCGAACTGCAAACAAATTTGCAGGATGCGCTCGCGCAAGTATCGCCTGAAGATGTGATCGCGATTGCGGATGAATTGGCGGAACGTCACGCCCGCCTCTTTTCCGACCTTCGGCTTGACTCTGCTTCGTTGACATCTTCCTTCGCTGACGTCGCTTCCGCTGTCGCGCACACAAAAGCGAACGCGCGAACAATTACTAATTACTTTATGCAAGGCGATTACTCGCTCGTCCAGCAATTACTAAACGGCGAATCGCCAACTCCCGTTCGAGTTGCATCCTTCGTTGAAAAGTTGAGCGCGCTCGATACTCGTCTCGCGCTCGAACTCGCTACTGGACTTTTACACAATACAAATCCAAATGAACACTGGCTGTGGACTCGCTGGCTGTGGGATCCGACCGTCGGCACAGGGATTCTGCCGCTGCTGGCGGGAAGCACGCACAACTTACTCGCGGAGAATCTCGCGGACGGCTACGCCCGTGTGGGAGCGGTCAGCGCGATGAGTATCAAATTCGGCGAAGGGACAGGCTTGTGGTCTGAAGAATTGACCAGCGATGAGAGATGCGCTCCCTTTGCGAACAGCGCTTTTCTGGCGTGTGCCTATGGCGTTTACATGTATGGCTCGACCAGTTGGCGTTTGAGCCGCGACTTCAACGGGCTGCTGCCGTCCCTGCCGAATATGGCGCGGAGGTTGTTGGGATTGAGGAAGGCAAGAGATTAGAGGATTAGAGAACTAGAGAACTAGAGAATTAGAGACTAGAGATTGGAGATTGGTGAGTCGCTGTGGAGATTGTGGTTGCGAATAACGTTGATTCGACGGGAAAATCCCTGCCTCGTCTCAAGCGGACGTTAAATATGTCTGAGTTGCACGGTAAATCACGGACACTGTGGCGCAAACAACTAATCTCCAGTCTCCAATCTCCAATTACCACGAACCAGGAGTCTTCATGGCACCTAAGTATGAAAAAGCAAAAGCGATAGAAAGAGAAAACGTCATCGTAGACGGTATTGACGTTTCGGGACATTGGAACCGCATGTTTGAACAGCGGGTCATCACCGAGTACACACCCGAGCTGATCGAGAAGATCGCGGACATCCCGAACGCGGAGTCGTTTGCGAATTGTTATCAATGCGCCAAGTGCGTTGCCGTCTGCCCTGTAGATGTGGTCGGGAATTACGGTCCGCGCAAGTTGTATCGCTACGCCCAAACAGGCATGGACTTGACCGAAGCGCCCGAACTCTGGCTTTGCACGACGTGCGCGAATTGTCTGCGCGTGTGTCCCAAAGAAGTGAACATGGTCAAGATCATGCCCGCCGCGCGCGAACAGGCGATCCTTGACGGAAAATTTGTCCCGCCCGAATTACAGCAGGCATTCGAGAACACCGCCAAGAGCGGCAATCCGCTTGGACAACCTCAACGCAAGCGCGATGCGTGGATTCAAAATGCGGGCGTGCCTGTGCCGATCATCAAAGATGCGGCGCGTCCTGTGGATGTGCTTTGGTATGTCGGCTCGTATCCTTCGTATCATCCGCGCGGCATTGACGCGGCATCGGCGGCAGCGAGAATCTTCAACGCGTTGGGAATTGATTTTGCAATTTTAGGCAAAGAAGAAAAAGACGACGCCGACTCCCAGCGTTTGGCTGGCGAGAAGGGTCTGTTCGAGATGATGACCGAGTACAACATCGAGACCTTCAATAAGTACGAGTGGAAGGAATTGGTCGTCACGGGACCTCACGAACTCAATGCGTTCAAGAACGTGTATCCGAAATATGGTTTCGAGCGCCCCGTGCTTCATTACACAACTTTCCTCGTTCGTTATCTCGATCAACTCAAGCCGATGTTGAAGCACCCCGTCAATAAGAAGATTACCTATCACGATCCCTGCTATCTCGGACGTCACAACGGCGAATACGAAGCGCCGCGTCAACTGCTGGAAGCCATCCCTGGCGTGGAACTGGTCGAGATGGGACGCAACCGCGAAAACGGTTACTGTTGCGGCGGGGGCGGCGGCGGCATGTGGATGGACTCGTTCACCGCCAAGCACACCACCATGCGTCTCTCGGAAAAACGCGCGATGGAAGCCGCGTCCACGGGCGCGAACGTGCTGGCAGTCGCTTGTCCCTTCGAAGTCTCGCGCTTCACGGATGCGGTCAAGTCCACGGGCAATGAGCATGTGGATGTGCTGGATATTTTGGAGTTGTTGGATAGGGCGATGAGGGGTGAGTGATCAATTCGTCGAAGGTCAAAAGTCGAAAGTCATTCGACCTTTGACCTTCGACTTTCGACGTGAATTTGTAACTCAATCATAGGAGAGTGATTTTCATGAACATAGTTGTAGCCATCAAACACATCCCCAGCATTGCCGATGACCTGCCCGTCAAAGGCAATAACGTGGATTTCGACTCGGTGGATTTTGTCCTCAATGAATGGGACGAACATTCCATCGAGCAGGCGGTGTTGATCAAGGAAGCCGTCGGCGGGACGGTGACCGTGATCGGCGTGGACTTGATCGGGGAGTTGGACAATGCGCTTCATCTCGCGCTGGCAAAGGGCGCCGATAAAGTGGCAAAGATCACCGCTGACGATCCCGCCGCAGATTCGCATACGCAAGCCAAATGGCTGGCGGAAGCGGTCAAAGGCATGGGCGCGGATATGGTCTTCGCGGGCGTGCAGGCGTCGAACGATATTGACGGGCAGATCGGCGCGATGATCGCGGCGTATCTCGACATGCCCTACATCGGCGGGACGAGCGCGATCGAAGTCTCTGGAAGCGCGGCGACGGTCTCGAAGGAATTCCCTGGCGGTGTGGGGATGAAGTACTCGATCACGCTTCCATTCGTGGCGGGGGTGCAGTCCGCGCCGAAGCCGCCGCGTTATGCGCCCGTGAGCAAGGTCCGCCAAATGGCGCAGACTGCCACGGTGGAGAAGATCGCGCCGACGGGTGAGGCTTCATCGGGACTCGCGTTTAAGAAGATGGCTCCGCCTGTGGCGACGGGTCATGCCGAGATGATCGAAGGTTCGTCGAAGGAAGTGGCGGCGAAGATCGTGGAGTTGTTGAAGAGTAAGGGATTGGCGTAGAAGAGCAGAGATTAGAGAGTAGAGAATAGTGAGTAGTGAAGACGACTAATCTCTAATTATCTAATTATCTATTCTCTCTCCGAAGGAGATAACATGAGCAATGACATTCTTGTAATCACCGAACATATGGACGGAAAATTTTCGGATGTGTCGTTTGAGTTGGTGGGAAAAGCCAAAGAGTTGGCGAAGGCTTGGGGCGGGCAGGCAGTTGCCGTCGTGGTGGGAAGCGGAATCGCATCCAACGTGTTCGCGTCCGATTCGACGATCCACATTGACGACGCGGCGTTGAGTCATTTCAATCCCGAAGCGTATGGGAAAGTTGTTGAAGCGCTGGTCAAAGAAAGATCGCCGAAGCTGGTGATGTTCGGCTGGACGGTGACGGGCATGGACATGGCGGCGTGGTTGTCGGCGCGGCTGGGTGTGGCGTGTGCGGCGTATGTCAAAAATATCGGCGCGGATCTGACGATGAGTTGCGCGGCGTACGGCGGAAAGTTGACGGCGGAGGTCGCGCCCGAAGGCGGCATGGCGATCGCGGCGTGCCTGGCGGGTTCGTTCCCTGTGGAAGCGGGGCAGGGTTCGACGGCGGCGTCGGCGATAGCTTCGCCCGTTGATCTGAGTTCGTTGAAAGTGAAATTTGTGGAGGCGACCAAACCCGCTGGCGGCGATGTGGACATTACGTCGCAAACGAAACTGGTTTCGATCGGGCGCGGCATCGGCGGAAAAGAAAATGTGGAGTTGGCAGAGGAACTCGCGCAGAAGTTAGGCGCGGCGGTGTCGGCTTCGCGTCCCGTTGTGGATGCGGGCTGGTTGCCGCGCACGCGGCAGGTCGGCAAATCGGGACTCAAGGTCAAGCCGAAGTTGTATCTCATGCTCGGTATCTCTGGCGCGCCTGAACATCTCGAAGGCATGCAGAGCGCGGAGTTGATCATCGCGGTCAACACCGATAAGAAGGCGCCGATCTTCAACGTGGCGCATTACGGCGCGACAGCGGATCTGTTTGAAGTGGCTGAGGCGATGGTGGAACTACTTTAGATGAGTAGAGAATAGAGATTAGAGAGTAGTTGAGTTTCACTACTTATCTAATCTCTAATCATCTAATCTCTTTTCTGGGAGGGTACGTTGCTGACACTGATTGAAAAAATCATCTTCATTGCGCTGGCGTTGATTTCGGCAGGGTTTACGTTTCATGGATTCAAAGTCATCATCGACTCGATCCGCAAGGGACGCCCCGCGCCTGAGTTGAAGAATGTTCCGCTGAGCCTGGTCAAAGCGGCGATTACCGTTTTGTTCCAGCGCACGATCTTCAAGGCGCGCAAAGGTCTCAGCGCGATCCACATGGGATTGTTCTTCGGTCTCATCACGTATGCGTTCGTGAATCTGTTCGACGCGCTCGAAGGACTCGTCCCTGGCTTCGATCTGGTCTACGGCGGCAAACACATCCCCAACGCGCCAACTGGACTCGTCAACGCGTTCAATCTCATCGCCGACGTGATGAGCGTGTTCCTGCTTATCGCCATCACCGTATTTTTCGCGCGCCGCTTCATCGTCAAAGACAAGGCGCTTAACTATCGCGAAAATGTTTTGTTGAATCCGAAAGTCAAAGCGGGCGGGCAGGCGCGTGATTCTCTCATCGTGGATGTGTTCGTCGTCATGCACGTCATCGCGCACGTGTTGAGTCAAGCCTATCGCCTCACCGACGGCGCCGATCCGTTCATGCCGTTCGCAAGTTTTCTCAATTCCATTTTCGGCGCGTCCGAAACAGGCGTTCACGTCGCGTGGTGGGTCAGCATTGGCTGGGTGATGTTCATCATCCCGTATCTTTCGCGCAGTAAGCACACGCATTTTTTCATGTCGCCCATCAATCTCGGACTCGCAAAACAAAATCCGCGCGGTCAACTCGACCCTGCGATTCCGCTCACGATGATCGAAGGACAAAAGTTCGATCCTGGCGCGAAACACATTCACGATCTTTCGTGGAAGCGCGTTTTGGATTCGTATGCCTGCGTGCAATGCAATCGTTGTCAGGATGTCTGCCCTGCGAATTTTTACGGGAGACCGCTTTCGCCTTCGGCATTGGAGGTGAACAAGCGTTATCTTCTCAAGGAGGCGACCTTCGGTTCACATCCCGACCGACTCCTGCTTCCGCTTACGGAAAGTGTTATCTCCCCTGAGGCTGTTTGGTCTTGCACAACCTGTTACGCCTGCGTCCGCGTGTGTCCCGTCGGCAATGAGCCGATGGCAGACATTGTGGACATCCGCCGCCGCATGTTGATTGACGGTTATGAAATTGACAGCGGCGTGCAGAACGCGCTTCAATCTCTCGCGACGAACGGCAACTGGATGAGCAAAGGCAAACGTCTGCGCGGACGCTGGGCGAAGGAGATGCAGTTCCCCGTCAAGAACGCGACCGAGGAACCCGTTGAGCATTTGTGGTTTGTCGGCGATACGGCTTCGTTCGATGAGCGCGTCATCCCGAACACAAAACTGGTGGCACAACTCTTCCATCAAGGCGGCTTGGACTTCGGCATTCTCTATCAAAGCGAATCCAACGCGGGCAACGATGTCCGCCGCGTGGGGGAGGAAGGTTTGTTCGAGCAGTTGGTCGAGCAGAACATGGAAGCGTTCGGCAAAGCGCAGTTCAAACAGATCGTGACGACCGATCCGCATTCGTTCAACACGCTCAAGAACGAGTATCCGCAATTCGGCGGGACGTTTGAAGTGAAGCATTACACTGTGACCCTGCTCAAGTTAATTGAAGAGGGCAAACTCACGGTCAAGAATAAGTTGGCGAACTACAAAGTCACCTTCCATGACCCGTGCTATCTCGGACGCTACAACGGCGGATTCACCGCTCCGCGCAAACTGCTCGAACTTCTCGGCGTGGAATTCGTCGAAATGCCGCGCAACTGCGAGAACTCGTTCTGTTGCGGCGCAGGCGGCGGTCAGATATGGATGGGCAAGGTCGCGCCTGGCGAACGTCCCGCAGAGAATCGAATCAAGGAGGCGTTGTCCACGTTTGGCGAAGGCGCAGGCGACAAAACTCAACTCTTCATCGTCACCTGTCCGAAGGACATGATCATGTACTCCGACGCGGTCAAGACTACAGGCAACGAAGGCAGGATCGAAGTCCGCGATATTATCCAGCTGGTGGCGGAAGGCGTCGGCGTGGAAGAGGCTGTGGCGGCTGAATCCATTTCGGTTTAAGAGAGAAGAGTGGTCTCGATACGCCGCAAAAATCAAGAGCGCGGCTACTCGACCACCGATAAGATCAAAATGTTCAAGTGTCCCTATTGCGAGTTTAGCGGTAAGCGTTCCGAAGTCCATAATCACCTTGCGGAGACTCACGGCGATACGCTGGGTGTGCGCGTGGACGAATTCACGGGTCATACGTTTTATGTGATCACTTGTCCCGTGTGCGGCGCGAGTTATGAACAGGTCACGAAGAAAGCGCGCCGCGATCCAAATTTTGTGTCAGAATATGAGCATGAGATTCGGATGGTCGTTTTTGATCTGCTTTTGTATCATTTGCAAGGTGAGCATCAAATTGATGCGTAAGCGGCGCTCTCTTGCGCCGCCGCCGACGTTAGAGAACGTCGGCTACGCAATAACATCGGAGGCACAACATGGCAACTGTTCGTGGATGTAACATCCCTGAAGACCGCTTCTATTGGGTGGAGAAACATTGTTGGGCAATGCTCGAAGCGGACGGCACGGTGAGGATCGGCATCACCGACGTGGCGCAGAATCTGGCGAAGGGAATCGTCAACGTCACGCCGAAAGAGACGGGGCGCACCGTGCAGAAAGGCAAAAGCGCGGGGACTTTGGAAAGCGGCAAATGGGTGGGTCCTGTCACGTCGCCTG